>CAYPEH010000111.1:0-106 GCA_964409585.1 uncultured Chromatiales bacterium
TGCTGCCGGGGGCTTGGGAATGACCGTCCGTTACTCTCTTGGCGGAGAGGGAGGGATTACTCCGGGCTTCCTGCCCTTCGCCCCTTCGGGGCCGTCGCTACGCGAC
>CAYPEH010000111.1:206-9141 GCA_964409585.1 uncultured Chromatiales bacterium
GGACGGCATCCTGAGAATGACCGTCCGTTACTCTTTTGGCGGAGAGGCAGGGATTACTCCGGGCTTCCTGCCCTTCGCCCCTTCGGGGCCGTCGCTACGCGACGTTCCGAATCGTTCCCGACGATTCGGTCGAACCCTTTCTCGGGTTCAAATCCCTGCCTAACCAAAAAACGGACGGCATCCTGAGAATGACCGTCCGTTACTCTTTTGGCGGAGAGGCAGGGATTCGAACCCTGGGATGACCTGAGGCCATCAACGGATTTCGAGTCCGCCCCGTTCGACCACTCCGGCACCTCTCCAGGAGCGGGCGATTATACGGACTGCCAGAACGTAATTCATCCCGCCGCGATTCCCGGACGAAATGTCTGGACCAGGCGGGGAGGCTTTTCGGGTATCATCCGGCGGCTGATGTAAACGCCCACGGTTCCCGTGCAGACGATGAAACGCCGATTTCCGTCATTCTTCCTGCTGTTGACGATCCTGCTGCTGTGGGGCTGTGCCGAGGAGCGTCCGTTGCTGGACCGGGTCAAGGAGCGCGGGGAGCTGATCGTGGTCACCCGCAACACGCCCACCACCTACTACGAAGGACGCCAGGGTCCCCAGGGATTCGAATACGACCTGGTCAAGCGGTTCGCCGATCACCTGGGCGTGTCCGTGAAGATGGTCGTGCCGGAGCGCTTCACGGACATCCTTCCCATGGTCATGCGGGGTGAGGCGGATCTGGCGGCCGCCGGCCTGACCGTGACCGAGGCCCGGCGGAAACAGGTCCGCTTTTCTCCCAGCTACCAGTCCATCCGGCAGCAACTGGTCTATCGTGCGGGCAGGCGCAAACCCAGGTCTGTCAAGGATCTGATCGGCTCCCAGTTGGAAGTGGTCGCGGAAAGCAGCCATGTGGAACGGCTGAAGGAATTGCAGCGGGAATACCCCGGCCTCACCTGGCAGGAACACGCCGACATGGACAGCGAGGAGTTGCTGCGCCTGGTCGCCGAGGAACTCATCGACTATACGGTGGCCGATTCCAATGAGGTGGCGCTGGCCCGCCGCTATCATCCGAACCTGCGCGTCGCCTTCGACCTGAGCGAATCGCAACCCCTGGCCTGGGCATTCCGCCGTGGCAGGGACCGGTCCCTGGTGGACGAGGCGGCCCGCTTTCTCGATGACCTGAAGAGTTCGGGGGTGCTGGCGCAGTTGATCGAGCGCCACTATGGCCATGTCCGCAAGGTGAACCCCCTCGATGTCAGCCGGTTCCTGCTGCGCATCAAGAGCCGCCTTCCCAGGTACCGGGCCTGGTTCGAGGAGGCGGGGCGCGTGACCGGACTGGACTGGCAGTTGCTGGCCGCCATGGGCTACCAGGAATCCCACTGGAATGCCAAGGCGGTCTCGCCCACGGGGGTGCGGGGCATCATGATGCTCACGCGGCATACGGCCCGTGAAATGGGGTTGACCGACCGCACCGACCCCAGACAGAGCATCCTGGGGGGGGCGCGTTATTTCCTGAAGGTGAAGGAGAAGATCCCGCAGAGGATCGCGGAACCGGACCGGACCTGGCTGGCGCTGGCCTCCTACAACATCGGCTTCGGCCATCTCGAAGATGCCCGAGTTCTCACCCAGCGTGCGGGCAAGGACCCGGACAGGTGGATGGATGTCAAGGAATTCCTGCCCCTGCTCAGCCAACGGAAGTGGTACAGCAAGACCCGCAAGGGATACGCGCGCGGACGTGAGGCGGTGACCTACGTGGAACGGATCCGCCGCTACTACGACGCCCTGCGCTGGGTCATGGCCCAGGAAGCGGAACCTGCCCCGGCCCGCTCCGAGGCCCTGTCCATCGATCCGCCGGTGATGTGACCGCGGCCGCGGTTTCACCTGAATCCGTGGGTTCAGTTTTTCCGGCGGCGGCTGCGGAAAAAGGCCCGCAACCGTTCTCCGCACTCATCCCCCCGCACACCTCCCTCCACCTTGATGCGGTGATTATGATGGGCCGCCTCCTGCAAGTCGAACACGCTTCCCATGGCGCCGGTCTTGGGATCGAAGGCGCCGAACACGAGCCTCTGGATGCGGGCATGGATCATGGCGCCCACGCACATGGGACAGGGTTCCAGGGTGACGTAGAGGGTGGTGCCGCAAAGGCGGTAGTTCCGGAGCCTGGCTCCGGCGGCGCGCAGGGCGGCGATTTCCGCATGGGCAGTGGGATCATGGGCGGCGATGGGACCATTGCGTCCCGTGGCGATCAGCTCGCCGCCACGCACCAGCACCGCCCCCACCGGCACCTCGCCGGCCCTGGCCGCCTCCTGTGCCAGTTCCAGGGCATGCCCCATCCAGTAGCGATCCAGGGGGGCTGTGCCCATCACTCCCATTCGATGGTGCCGGGCGGCTTGCCGGTGATGTCGTAGACCACGCGGGAAACGCCGCGCACCTCGTTGCAGATGCGGCGGGTGACATGGTCGAGGAAGTCGTAGGGCAGATGGGCCCAACGGGCGGTCATGAAGTCGATGGTCTCCACCGCGCGCAGGGCGATGACATGGTCGTACTGACGGTTGTCACCCACCACGCCCACCGATTTGACCGGCAGGAACACGGCGAAGGCCTGGGAGGTCTTGTCATAGAGGTCGTGCTTGCGCAGTTCCTCGATGAAGATGTCATCGGCCAGGCGCAACACATCGGCATATTCCTTGTGTACCTCGCCGAGGATACGCACACCCAGGCCGGGGCCGGGGAAGGGGTGGCGGTAGACCATCTCGTAGGGCAAACCCAGCTCGACGCCGATCTTGCGCACCTCGTCCTTGAACAGTTCCCGCAGGGGCTCCACCAGCCCCAGCTTCATGTATTCCGGCAGGCCGCCGACATTGTGATGGGACTTGATGACCTTGGCCTTGCCGGTCTTGGCGCCGGCGGACTCGATCACGTCCGGGTAGATGGTACCCTGGGCCAGCCATTTGACATTGTTCAGCTTCTCGGACTCTGCCTCGAACACCTCGATGAAGGTGTTGCCGATGATCTTGCGCTTCTGCTCCGGATCGGTCACCCCCCTGAGCTTGTCCAGGAACAGTGCCTCGGCATCGACGCGGATGACCTTGACCCCCATGTGACGGGCAAAGGTGCTCATCACCTGGTCGCCCTCGTTGAGGCGCAACAGGCCGTTGTCGACGAACACGCAGGTGAGCTGATCGCCGATGGCCTTGTGCAACAAGGCCGCCACCACCGAGGAATCGACGCCGCCGGACAGACCCAGCAGCACCTCGTCGCCACCCACCTGCTCGCGCACGCGCCTGATCATGTCATCGATGATATTGCCCGGCGTCCACAACCGGCCGCAGCCGCAGATCTCGTGCACGAAGCGTTCGATAATGCGCTGTCCCTGGCGGGTGTGGGTCACCTCGGGATGGAACTGCAAGCCGTAGAAATCCCGTTCCTCGTCAGCCATGCCGGCCAGCGGGGCATTGTCCGTCTCGCAGATGACGTGGAAACCGTCCGGCAGGGCATTGACCCGGTCACCGTGGGACATCCACACATCCAGCAGGCCCCAGCCCTTCTCATTGGTGTGATCCTCGATGTCCTTGAGCAGCTTGGAATGGCCGCGGGCACGCACCTGGGCATAGCCGTATTCGCGGTGGCTGGCCGACTCCACCTCGCCGCCCAGTTGCGCGGCCATGGTCTGCATGCCGTAACAGATGCCCAGCACCGGCACGCCCAAGTGGAAAACCACCTCGGCGGCACGCGGAGTTTGCTCCTCATGCACCGACTGGGGTCCTCCGGAGAGGATGATGCCGCGCGGGGCGAATTGGCGGATTTGCTCCTCCTCCATGTCCCAGGGATGGAGTTCACAGTAGACCCCGGCCTCACGCACACGGCGGGCGATCAGCTGGGTGTACTGGGAACCGAAATCGAGGATGAGGATACGATCGGCGTGGATGTTCTGTGACATGGCGGTGAATATTCGGGTTGGCCGGGGCGGACGGCGGCGGCGGGCCGCCGGCCGGGAGGGGGAGACACCCGCCCCGGCGTCGGGGCGTCAGTCGAGGCGGTAGTTGGGCGCTTCCTTGGTGATCTGCACGTCGTGCACGTGGGACTCCTTCATACCGGCACCCGTCACCCGGTTGAACTCCGGCTTGTTGCGCATTTCCTCCAGGTTGTGGCAACCCACATAGCCCATGGAGGAGCGGACACCACCCAGCAACTGGTGCAGCACGGCATTGAGCGGGCCCTTGTAGGGCACACGGCCCTCGATCCCCTCCGGCACCAGCTTGTTGGCATCGGAGGTCTTCTCCTGGAAGTACCGGTCGGAGGAGCCCTTCTGCATGGCGCCGAGGGAACCCATGCCACGGTAGGACTTGTAGGAGCGGCCCTGGTAGAGCTCGACCTCACCCGGAGCCTCCTCGGTCCCGGCAAACAGGCCGCCGATCATGACCGAGTAGGCGCCGGCCGCCAGAGCCTTGGCGATATCGCCGGAATAGCGGATACCGCCATCGGCGATCAAGGGCACGTCGGTGTCCTTGAGTGCCTCGGCCACATTGGACACGGCGGTGACCTGCGGCACGCCGACCCCGGCGACGATGCGGGTGGTGCAGATGGAGCCGGGACCGATACCCACCTTGACGGCATCGGCACCGGCCTCCATCAGGGCGATGGCCCCGGCAGCGGTGGCAATGTTGCCGCCGATGATCTGCACTTGCGGAAAGTTCTCCTTGACCCAGCGGACCCGGTCCAGCACGCCCTGGGAATGGCCGTGGGCGGTATCCACCACGATCACGTCCACCTTGGCGTTGACCAGCGCCTCGACACGCTCGTCGGTACCGGCGCCCACGCCCACGGCGGCGCCGACACGCAAGCGGCCCTGATCGTCCTTGCAGGCATTGGGAAAATCACTGGCCTTCTGAATGTCCTTCACCGTAACCATGCCGCGCAGCTGGAAAGCGTCGTTCACCACCAGCACCTTTTCGATGCGGTGCTGCTGCAACAGCCCCAGGATCTCGTCACGGCTGGCGCCCTCCTTCACCGTCACCAGACGATCCTTGGGGGTCATGATGCTGGCCACCGGCTCGTCCAAGCGGGTCTCGAAGCGCAAATCGCGGTTGGTGACGATACCCACCAGGTCGTCGCCATCCACCACCGGCACGCCGGAGATGCCCTCGCGACGGGTCAGCTCCAGCAGATCGCCCACCAGGGTGGTGGGCGGCACGGTGATGGGCTCGCTGATGACGCCACTCTCGAATTTCTTCACCCGCTGCACGCAGGCGGCCTGATCCGCCGGGCTCATGTTCTTGTGAATGATGCCGATGCCGCCTTCCTGCGCCATGGCGATGGCCAGGCGATCCTCGGTAACGGTGTCCATGGCGGCGGACAGGAAGGGGATATTCAGTTCGATTTCCCGCGTCAGCCTGGTACGCAGGTCCACCTGATCGGGCAGCACGGTGGAATGGGCCGGAACGAGAAGGACGTCGTCGAAGGTGAGAGCTTCCTGGGCGATGCGCATGGGTGGGTTTCCGCCTGTCGAATGGTCGATGAAAAATTTTGGCATTATAGCCCCAATATTGCTCCCGGTCACCGGAAAAATTGTGTAACTCGGTGAATAATTAGGGAATATCTGCACAATATGAGCAGGTAACGAAAGGTACCCGGCAGCGGGTTGGGCACGCCCCCGCACCGGCCTGGCCGCCCTCGGCCGGTATTTCCTCCCTCATCAATGGCTTGGACTATTGATCCGGTCGCAAATCCGCCCGGGAACGCCCCGCCCGGCACGATCATCGCGCCCCGGGCGCTCAGGAAACTCCGATCCAGTCACCGTGCGCCCCGATCAGAGTTCCCTTCCGGGGGCTTGCCTATCGGGGGAAGGATGAAAATCCATGGCTTACGGAAACACGGGCACACCCCTTCCCCCACCCCCCCTTCCCCCGGTACTTATTCAGAGGCTCCCTTGCCACCTGCGGTATGCTTGCGCCATGCAGACGCCCCCCGAACGCGACATCTGGAGCGTCTCCCGCCTCAACCGGGAGGTCCGCTCGATTCTGGAAGGCTCCCTGCCCCTGTTGTGGGTGGAGGGCGAGATCTCCAATCTGGCCCGTCCCTCTTCGGGACACCTCTATTTTTCCCTCAAGGACCCGGCCGCCCAGGTGCGCTGCGCCATGTTCCGCAACCGCAACCTGCATCTGCGTTTCCGCCCGGAGAACGGCATGCAGGTGCTGATCCGGGCACGGGTCTCTCTCTATGAGGGCCGCGGTGAATTTCAGCTCATCGCCGAACACATGGAAGAGGCCGGCCATGGCGCCCTGCAACGGGCCTTCGAGGAACTGAAGGCCAAACTCGGCAGGGAGGGCCTGTTCGCCCGGGAACGCAAGAAACCGCTGCCGGGTCTCCCACGGCGCATCGGCGTCATCACCTCCCCCACCGGCGCGGCCGTACGCGACATCCTGCACGTGCTGAAACGGCGTTTCCCCGCCATTCCGGTACTGGTCTATCCGGTTCCGGTACAGGGCGAGGGTGCGGCGGAACACATCGCCGACAGCCTGCGGCTGGCCTCACGCCGCGGCGATTGCGACGTGCTGATCCTTGCCCGCGGCGGCGGTTCCCTGGAAGACCTGTGGGCCTTCAACGAGGAAGTGGTGGCAAGGGCCATCGCTGACTGCGTGATCCCGGTCGTCAGCGGTATCGGCCACGAAATCGACTTCACCATCGCCGACTTCGTCGCCGATCAACGCGCCCCCACCCCGTCGGCGGCGGCGGAACTGGTCAGCCCGGATGGCCCGGCCTGGCAACGGGGATTCCAGGCCCATGAGGAGCGCCTGAGGACCCAGCTCGGCGGAATCCTGGACGAGAAGAGACAAAGGCTGGAATGGCTGTGGAAACGGCTGTGGGCACAGCATCCCGGCCAACGCCTGCGCGAACGCAGCCAGCGCCTGGATGAATGGGAGCTGCGGCTGAACAACGCCTTGCAGAACAGCGTGCGCCACCACCGCACCCGGCTGGCGGAAATGGCCGCACGCCTGCACAGACACTTGCCCCTGCACCGGCTTGAGCGCTTGGAGGCAAACCGTATCGAGCTGTCCCGGCGGCTGCACGCCGCCCTGCAATCGAAACTGGAAGCCCATGGCCGCCACCTGGCGGAACTCAGCCGCACCCTGGATGCGGTCAGCCCGCTGGCCACACTGGGTCGCGGTTATGCCATTGCCCGCACGGAAGACGGAAGGGTGATCCGGGATGCGGCGCAGGTGGAGACCGGCGACCGGATCGAAGTGCGGCTGAACAAAGGGCGGCTCGGCTGCCGGGTGGAAGAGATGGACTGAACCGCCCTCAGGTCACAGACCGTGCTCCCGGCGGATCCGCTCCAACAGGCCGCGGGAGGCATCCTCGATCATGTCGAACACCCGGTCGAAACCGGCTGGACCACCGTAATAGGGATCGGGAACATCGCCCCCACGCCCGCCGGCGTAATCCATCATCAGACTGAGCTTGTGTTGCTCATGGGGCGGGCATTGGGAGCGCAGGATCGCCAGGTTGTCACGGTCCATGGCGATCAGGTAATCGAAATAGCCAAAATCCTGGAAACCGACCCGGCGCGCCCGCTGCACGCTGAGGTCGATCCCCCGATCCAGAGCCGTCTCCTGGGCGCGTGAATCGGGAGGCTCGCCCACATGGTAGGCATGGGTGCCGGCGGAATCGATTTGGATGGCATGGCTCAGTCCCGCCTCCTCCACCACCTTGGCGAATACGCCCTGGGCGGTGGGTGAGCGGCAGATGTTGCCCATGCAAACAAAAAGTACTTTAACCTGCATTACTCACCAGATGGATTTCGGTCATCGAAAAAACGGATGGATTCCCCGCTGCCGTTCCGGGTCTAGGAGCCTGTCAAACTCAGGCTGAATCCGACAGACTCCTGGTTCAGGTGGTTTGCGCCAACAGGCGCGCAACCCGTTCCAGGTCATCGGGGGTATCGACGCCATGGCCCGGCGTGGCCACGGCCTCCGATACGTGGATGCGCACGCCGTGCCACAGGGCACGCAACTGCTCCAGTGACTCCAGGCGTTCCGGCGCGCAGTGCTCCATCTCCCGGTAATGCTTCAGGAACCCCGCGCGGTAGGCATACATGCCCAGATGGCGGAAGTGCACCGCTTGCGGCGGCAGTTCCTCGTCGGCACCACCGAAGGCATCCCGGTCCCAGGGGATGGGAGCACGGCTGAAATAGAGCGCATAACCATCGCGGTCGCACACCACTTTCACCACGTGTGGATCGAACAATTCGGCGCTGGTATGAATGGGAGCTGCCAGTGTGGCGATGCCCGCGTCCGGGTGGCGTTCCAGGTCACCGGCCACCTGGCGGATCAGCTCCAGCGGCATCAGCGGTTCGTCACCCTGCAGATTGACGACGATGGCCCCGTCTTCCCAGCCCATTTTCTCCACCACCTCGGCGAGGCGGTCGGTACCGGTGGGATGATCAGGAGAGGTCATGCACACCGTGGCGCCAAAACCCTCCGCCACCGTGGCGATACGCTCGTCGTCGGTGGCCACGACCACCTCCCCGGCCCCGCTCTCCACGGCACGCTGGTGAACATGCTGGATCATCGGCCGGCCGGCCAGCTCCAGCAGGGGTTTGCCCGGCAGGCGGGTGGAAGCGTAACGGGCCGGAATGGCGACTTTGAATCCGCCCACCTCCGGTTCAGACCTCTTCGTCCGCCGCCAGTTTGCGCGCCTCTTCCTCCAGCATCACCGGAATACCGTCGCGGATAGGATAGGCCAGGCGATCCGCCTTGCAGATCAGCTCCTGGGCCTCCTTGTCATAGTCCAGGGGGCCTTTGCAGATGGGGCAGACCAGAATATCGAGCAGTTTCTTATCCACTATGGATTCCTCATGAGGGTGATGGGATCCTGAATCCGTGGGCTCATCGGGGGGCATAGCGCAATCTCTTGATCCGCCTGGCTATATGAAAAATCTCACCAGACCGTG
>CAYPEH010000112.1:0-9137 GCA_964409585.1 uncultured Chromatiales bacterium
ACGCGCACAGCGCGGCTGAACATGGCCTATTAGGGTGCCGGGTTAATAACCCGGCAACTCAGTAGATCCTGTTCAGGGTGCGGGGCTGCCTGCTTCGCAGGGCAAAAAGGAAGGGGCCCGAAGGCCCCTTTTTTTCAACCAGGTCCGTAAACCGGTCAGTCGTCGGCACCGACCGCCTTCATGCTCAGGCGGATGCGCCCCTGCTTGTCCACTTCCAGGACCTTGACCTTGACGGTCTCGCCCTCGGACAGCACGTCGCTGACGCTGGCCACGCGCTCCTCGGAGATCTGGGAGATGTGCACCAGACCGTCCTTGCCCGGCAGGATGGTGACGAAGGCGCCGAAGTCCATGATCTTGGCCACCTTGCCTTCGTAGACCGTGCCCACTTCCACATCGGCGGTGATCAGCTCGATGCGCTTGCGGGCCTCGTCGGAGGCGGCCTTGTCCACGGAGGCGATCTTCACCACGCCATCATCGGTGATGTCGATGTTGGCGCCGGTCTCTTCGGTGATGGAGCGGATGGTCGTGCCGCCCTTGCCGATCACGTCGCGGATCTTGTCCGGGTTGATCTTGAAGGTGACGATGCGCGGGGCGTACTCGGACATCTCCTCACGCGGGGCGGAGATGACCTTGTTCATCTCACCGAGGATGTACAGGCGGCCGGCGTGGGCCTGCTCCAGGGCGACCTCCATGATCTCCTTGGTAATGCCGTCGATCTTGATGTCCATCTGCAGGGCGTTGATGCCGTCAGCGGTACCGGCCACCTTGAAGTCCATGTCGCCGAGGTGATCCTCGTCACCGAGAATGTCGGTCAGCACGGCGAACTGGTCACCTTCCTTGATCAGGCCCATGGCCACACCGGCCACCGGGGCCTTGAGCGGAACACCGGCGTCCATCAGGGACAGAGAGGTGCCACAGACGGAGGCCATGGAAGAGGAACCGTTGGACTCGGTGATCTCGGAGACCACGCGGATGGAATACGGGAACTCATCCATGTTGGGCATGCAACCGAGCACGCCGCGCTTGGCCAGGCGGCCATGGCCGATTTCGCGGCGCTTGGGGCTGCCGACACGGCCGGTCTCGCCGACACAGAAGGGCGGGAAGTTGTAGTGCAGCATGAAGGGCTCACGGTAGGAGCCGCCCAGAGCGTCGATGATCTGCGCATCACGCTGGGTACCCAGGGTGGTGACCACCAGGGCCTGGGTCTCGCCACGGGTGAACAGGGCGGAACCATGGGTGCGGGGCAGCACGCCCACCTTGACGGTGATCGGACGCACGGTCTTGGTGTCGCGGCCGTCGATGCGGGGCTCACCGGCCAGGATGCGGCTGCGCACGGTCTTCTTCTTCAGCTTGTCGATGGCGGCCTTGACCTCCTCGGCGGACCAGCGGGCGTCCTCGTCACCGGCCAGCTTCTCGACCACACCGGCGGTGATCTCGTCCAGGCGGCCGTAGCGCTCCATCTTGTCGGAGATCTGGTAGGCGGCGGTGATGTCGTCGGCGCAGGCTTCAGCCACGGCAGCGGTCAGCTCGGCGTCTTCGACCGGCGGCTCGAAGGGGATCGGCGGCTTGGCGGCCTCGGCTGCCAGTTCCTTGATGGCCTGGATGGCCACCTGCATCTGCTCGTGGCCGAACAGCACGGCGCCGAGCATGATTTCCTCGGACAGTTCCCTGGCCTCGGATTCGACCATCAGCACGGCGCTCTCGGTGCCGGCGACCACCAGGTCCAGATCACTGTCCTCGTTGAGGCCGGTCTTGGCCTGGTTGAGCAGGTACTGGCCGTCCTTGTAGCCGACGCGGGCGGCGGCGATGGGACCGTTGAAGGGCACGCCGGAGATAGCCAGGGCGGCGGAGGTGCCGATCAGGGAGGGGATTTCCGGGTCCACCTCCGGGTTCAGGGACATCACGGTGCAGATGATCTGCACTTCATTGACGAAGCCCTTGGGAAACAGGGGGCGGATGGGACGGTCGATCAGGCGGGAAGTGAGGATCTCCTTCTCGGAGGGCCGGCCCTCGCGGCGGAAAAAACCACCGGGGATGATACCGGCGGCGTAGGTCTTTTCCTGGTAATCGACGGTCAGGGGGAAGAAGTCGCGGCCGGGGATCGGGTCGGCCACCACCACGGTGCACTGCACCACGGTACCGTCCATGTCGATCATGATGGCGCCGTCGGCCTGACGGGCGATCTCACCGGTCTCCAGCGTCACCTTGCGGTCGCCGTACTGAAACTCTTTCTTTACGTAAGCCACTTTCTGATCCTTTTCGGAGTTGATGGTCGGAAAGGGATCAGCGACGCAGGCCAAGGCGCTTGATCAGCGTCTGGTAACGTTCGGAGTCCTTTTTCTTCAGGTAGTCGAGCAACTTGCGGCGCTGGTTGATCATGCGCAGCAGGCCCCGACGGGAATGGTGATCGTGCTTGTGGGTGGAGAAGTGCTCGGACAGATCGGTGATGCGGGCGGACAACAGGGCCACCTGGACCTCGGGGGATCCGGTGTCGCCTTCGCCTCGCTGGAAGTCTTTGACGATCTGCTGCTTCTGTTCGGTGCTGATAGCCATGGGCTGCTCCTATGTCGTATGGGGTTCTCCGGCCGGACCGCCACCAAACCGCAGTCCATACCCGCGGGTATGCGCCGGCCCCTGTTTCACAAAAAAAGGGCGGTCATTCTACGCCCGAGTGGTATTCGGTAACAAGTTAAGAAATTGATTTCCAAGGATCTTCATCCACCCGTCATCAGGCGGCGCGGCGCGACCCGTCCATCGTCGAGGATCTCACCGACACCCAGGAAGCGGTCCTCTTGATCGTAGACACGCACCCAGCCACTGGTGGGCGCCTTCGGCACCTGCACCGGCTGCCCCTGCTTGAGGTAGTAGGCCATGTCCCGGGTCAGGCGGACCTCCGGCCAGTGGGCCAGCCCGGATTCGATTGGCAGCAGGACCTGGTCGAGACGCTCGAAGCCTTCATCGGCCAGTTCCGTCAGATAATCCAGGGTCACCATGGCCTCGCCGGCGTAAGGGCCGACACCGAGCCGGCGCAATTCGGTCACGTGCGCGCCACAGCCCAGATCCTCGCCGATGTCCTCGACCAGGGTGCGTATGTAGGTACCCTTGGAACAGCGCACGTCCAGCTCCAGCTCCGTCCCACCAAGGGACAGCAGGGTCAGTTCGTGGATCATCACCTGGCGTGGTTTGCGTTCCACCTCGATGCCCTCCCGGGCGAGCTTGTACAGACGCTGCCCCTCGTGCTTGAGGGCGGAATACATGGGCGGTATCTGCTCGATGGAACCACGGTAGTTTTCCAGCACCTGTTCCACACGCGTGCGTTCGATGCCCTCCACCGGGCGCGATTCGACCACCGTCCCCTCGGCGTCACCGGTGTCCGTGCGCTCGCCCAGCCGGCATTTCATGCGGTAGTGTTTGTCCGCATCGAGCAGGAAGGCGGAAATCTTGGTGGCCTCACCCAGGCAGATGGGCAGCAATCCGGTGGCCAGGGGGTCCAGGCTGCCGGTATGCCCCGCCTTGCGGGCGAAGAACAGGCGTTTGACCCGTTGCAGGGCATCGTTGGAACTGATGCCGGACGGCTTGTCCAGCAGCAGGATTCCGTTGATGTTTCGGCCTTTGTTGCGACGGCGACCCATGGATGCTACTCGTCCTCCGGTTCTTCGGGCTTGCGGTCGGAGGCCACCGCCGCATCGATCAACGAGGCGAGCCGGCTGCCCTCTTCCACCGATTTGTCATAGACGAACTTGAGCTGGGGGACGGATCGCAGGCGCATCACCCTGCCCAACTGGCTGCGCAGAAAACCCGCCGCATGATTGAGGGCATCCACGCCGCCGGCGGGATCACCACTGCCGAGGAAGGTCACGTAGACGGTGGCATAGGCGATGTCCCGGGTTACATCGACGCCGGTGATGGTCACCATGCCGACACGCGGGTCCTTGACCTCGTCACGGATCAGTTCGGCCAGATCACGCTTGATCTGCTCGCCGACACGGCGTGTTCTGGGAAAGTCCTTGGGCATCGGGATCCGGATCAGTCCATAAACGGGCGTCAATCGACCGTCCGTTTCACCTCGACACGCTCATAGACCTCGATCTGGTCACCCACGCGTACGTCGTTGTAGTTCTTCACGCCGATACCGCACTCGGTACCGCTGCGCACCTCATTGACGTCATCCTTGAAGCGGCGCAGGGATTCCAGCTCGCCTTCGAAGATGACCACGTTGTCACGCAGCACACGGATGGGGTTGTTGCGCCGGACCACACCCTCGGTGACCATGCAACCGGCGATGGCGCCGATCTTCGGCGCGCGGAACACGTCGCGCACCTCGGCCAGGCCGATGATCTCCTCCTTGATCTCGGGCGAGAGCAGGCCGGAAATGGCGTTCTTGACCTCGTCGATGGCGTCGTAGATGACGCTGTAATAGTGCAGATCGATCCCGGTCTCCTGGATCAGCCGCTTGGCGGCCGCGTCGGCGCGCACGTTGAAGCCGATCAGAATGGCCCCGGAGGCCACCGCCAGGTTGACGTCGGATTCGTTGATGCCACCAACGCCGGTGGCCACCACCTTCACCTCGACCTCGTCGTTGCTGAGCTTGGTCAGGGCGTCGCGCAGCGCCTCGGCGGAACCCTGCACGTCGGCCTTGATGACCAGGTTGACCGATTGCAGGTCTTCCTTGCCCATGCGGTTGAAGACTTCCTCCAGCTTGGCCGCCTGCTGGCGCTGCAAGCGCACGTCGCGGTACTTGCCCTGGCGGAACAGGGCGATTTCGCGCGCCTTGCGCTCGTCGGGCACCACCACCACCTCGTCACCGGCGTTGGGCGTGCCGGACAGGCCCAACACCACCACCGGCATGGACGGTCCGGCGCTTTTGATCTTGCGGCCGTTCTCGTCGAACATGGCGCGCACGCGGCCGTATTCCTGGCCGGTGAGGATGATATCGCCGTGCTTGAGCGTGCCGGACTGCACCAGCACGGTGGCCACCGGGCCACGCCCCTTGTCCAGGGACGCCTCGATCACCACGCCCTGCGCGGGACCGTCCTCGACCGCCTTCAGTTCCATCACCTCGGACTGCAACAGAATGGCGTCCAGCAGTTCGTCGATGCCCTCACCGGTCTTGGCGGAGACGTTGACGAACATGTGCTCGCCACCCCATTCCTCCGGCACCACCTCCTGGGCGACCAGCTCGTTCTTGACCCGGTCCGGATCGGCCTCGGGCTTGTCGATCTTGTTGACCGCCACCACCAGCGGCACGCCGGCGGCACGGGAGTGCTGGATGGCCTCCTGGGTCTGCGGCATGACACCGTCGTCGGCGGCCACCACCAGGACGACGATGTCGGTGGCCTTGGCGCCACGGGCACGCATGGCGGTAAAGGCGGCGTGGCCGGGGGTGTCAAGGAAAGTGATCACACCGCGATCAGTCTCCACATGATAGGCACCGATGTGCTGAGTGATGCCACCGGCCTCGCCGGAGGCCACGCGGGACTGGCGGATATAGTCCAGCAGGGAGGTCTTGCCATGGTCCACATGTCCCATGATGGTCACCACCGGCGGGCGGGGCACCTCTTCGCCGTGCACCACGGCGCTGCCCAGCAGTTCCTCTTCCAGGTCGTTCTCCTTGAGCAGTTTGACCGTATGGCCCATTTCCTCGACCACCAGTTGCGCGGTCTCCTGATCGAGCACCTGGTTGATGGTGGCCATCACACCCATGCCCATGAGGATCTTGATCACCTCGGCCGCCTTCACGGCCATCTTCTGCGCCAGTTCGGCAACGGTGATGGTCTCGGGGATGGTGACTTCACGCACTACCGGTACAGTGGGCTTGGCGAAGCCATGCTCGGTGGCACGCGCGGAAACCTTGGGCTGGCGCCCTTTCTTCTTGCGGCGACCGCTCTTGTCGGCTGCCACATGCAGTTCCTTGCGGCCGAAACGGGTGCCACGACCAGAGTCCTTGCCCTTGCCCTTCTTCGCTTCACGGGCCTGCTGTTCGCGCTTGCGGTTTTCCTCTTCCTGGCGGCGGGCTTCCTCGGCCGCCTTGCGCTTGGCTTCTTCCTCCTCGGCCAACTTGCGGGCCTCCGCCTCCGCCAGACGCTTGGCCTCTTCCTGGGCAGCCTGGGCGGCCTGCTTGCGGGCCTCCTCTTCGGCAGCCTTCTTCAGCCGTTCCAGTTCGGCCTGCCTGCGGGCCTCCTCGGCCTGACGCGCAGCCTCCTCGACCTGACGCGCGGCCTCCTCCGCCTCGCGGGCCGCCTGTTCCGCGTCCACCGCCGGTTTGACCTCGGCCTCCTCCTCGCGCGGCTTGGCGGCCGGTGCCGGTGCCGGCGTGGGCGCGGGCGCGCCACGCTTGATGTAGGTGCGCTTCTTGCGTACTTCCACCTGCACCGTCTTGGCACGGCCGGTGCCGCCGGTGACCTTGAGTTCGCTGACGCTCTTGCGCCGCAAGGTGATCTTGCGCGGCTCGGGTGCGCATTCCTCGGCCACCGCGCCATGGCTCTGACGCAGATGCGCCAGCAGCTTCATCTTGTCTTCGTCGCTGACCTTGTCGTCACCGGTGGATTTGTCCACACCGGCCTCTTTCAGCTGCTCCAACAGGCGTTCAACTGGAGTGCCGACCGTTTCGGCCAGCTGGGTTACGGTTACCTCAGCCATGGATCATTCCCCCCGTTGTCAGTCCTGCTCCTCGTCGGCAAACCAAGGCGCGCGCGCGGTCATGATCAACTGCGCCGCACGTTCCTCGTCCATACCGTCGATATCGGTCAGGTCATCCACTGCCAGTTCGGCCAGATCCTCCATGGTGACCACGCCGCGCCCGGCCAGAGTATAGGCCAGGGAACGATCCATGCCGTCCATGTTGAGCAGATCCTCGGCCGGCTCCACTTCGCCCAGTTTTTCCTCGTCGGCAATGGCACGCATAAGCAGAACGTCACGGGCGCGATTACGCAGCTCGTTGACAATCTCCTCGTCGAATTCCTCGATTTCCATCAGCTCGGCGGCCGGCACGTAGGCCACCTCTTCCAGGCTGGTGAACCCCTCCTGCACCAGGATGGCTGCCACTTCCTCGTCCACGTCGAGCTGTTCCATGAAGACGCTCTGGGATTTCCTGGCTTCTTCCTCACCCTTTTCCTCGGCCTGCTCCTCGGTCATCACGTTCAGTTCCCAGCCGGTCAACTGACTGGCCAGGCGCACATTCTGACCGCCGCGACCGATGGCCTGGGACAGTTTCTCCTCGGAGACGGCCACGTCCATGCTGTGAGCGTCCTCGTCGACGACGATGGACACCACCTCGGCCGGCGACATGGCGTTGATGACGAACTGCGCGGGATTGTCGTCGTACATGATGATATCGACCCGCTCGCCGGCGAGTTCATTGGAGACTGCCTGCACACGCGAACCGCGCATGCCGACACAGGCGCCAACCGGATCGATACGCTGGTCGTTGGACTTGACCGCGATCTTGGCGCGGGAGCCCGGATCGCGGGCGGCACTCATGATCTGGATGATGCCGTGCCCCACCTCCGGCACTTCGATCTTGAACAGCTCGATCAGCAACTGCGGCTCGGTGCGGCTGACGAACAACTGCGGGCCACGCTGCTCGGAACGTACCTCGTACAGCAGGCCACGCACGCGGTCACCGGGGCGGAAGGCCTCGCGGGGAATGGTGTGTTCCCGGGGGATCATGGCCTCGGCATGGTTGCCCAGGTCCAGGTAGACATTACCGCGCTCGACCCGCTTGACCACACCGTTGACCATCTCGCCGACCTTGTCCTGGTAGGCCTCGATGATGCGGGCACGCTCGGCCTCGCGCACCTTCTGCACGATGACCTGCTTGGCGGCCTGGGCGGCGATGCGACCGAAAGTGACGGTGGATTCCATCGGTTCCTCGATATAACCACCCACCTCGATGCCGGCATCCCTTTCACGGGCATCGCTCAGATGGATCTGGCGTTCCGGGAATTCCAGCTCTTCGCCGTCTTCCACCACCTCCCAGCGGCGGAAGGTGTCGTAGTCGCCGGATTCACGATGGATGGCCACACGCACCTCGATATCGTTGCCGTAACGCTTGCATGTGGCGGAGGCCAGGGCGGCCTCGATTGCCTGGAAAATAATTTCCTTGTCGACGCCCTTCTCGTTGGAGACGGCTTCCACCACCAGCAGAATCTCTTTGTTCATGACTCCTGCCCCGCTATCAGAAATCCGGCACCAGCCGCGCCTGCTTGATCCGGTCGAGGGGAACCAGGTGTTCTTCACCCTGTTCCTCGACCACGACCACCTGTCCTTCACTCATGCCATGAAGTACGCCCGTAATTCTCCGGCGCCCCTGGTACAAACCATCCAGCTTGATCTTCACCTTGTGTCCGGCGAACCGCTCGAAGTCCCGCTCCTTGAACAACGGCCGGTCCAGGCCGGGTGAAGAAATCTCCAGGGAGTACTGACCGGGGATGGGGTCTTCCACATCCAGCAGGCCGCTCACCTGGTGACTCACCTTCTCGCAATCGTCGAGCGTGATACCACCTTCCTTGTCGATGTATACGCGAAGCAGGCGGTTACCATCCTGCTCTACGAACTCTGTGCCCACCAGTTCGTAGCCCATGGCTTCCACCACCGGCTCGATCAGGTCCTGACACATTCCACGCATCGTCACTCACCGCAGGGCCTCAGGCCCGCAAATAAAAAATGGGCCCAACGGCCCATTCCAGACTCCGGCGCCTTCTGACAAGGCACCTCGCTGATGATGAATAAAAAAGCCCCGTAAACGGGGCCTTCCTACTACAAAGCATTGGTAGCGGGGGCAGGATTTGAACCTGCGACCTTCGGGTTATGAGCCCGACGAGCTGCCAGACTGCTCCACCCCGCATCCGTTTCAAGCGGCGCGTATAGTAACGGACCGGACCCGCCGTTTCAATACCCTGTCCAATACCCTGTCCAAGTTTGGCATCACGACCCGAGGGACCTCGGATCGGGCATGCCTGCGAAGACACTCCGCGGGGCGGATGATCATGGCGTGCCGTTCAGCAAGGGAACCTCTGATTCATTCTGGCGTGAGCGGATTGTGGTGCAAAATCGTTCAGTTCAAGGCGCAAGCCGCATGGAATAGACATGATGTTTTGACCTGCCCAACCTCAACGTACGTGGGTTATGTTGAGGAC
>CAYPEH010000113.1:0-9127 GCA_964409585.1 uncultured Chromatiales bacterium
AGCCTGTCGGAATTCAACCCGAATCCGACAGGCTCCCAAAACCCGGTCAGTCGTTGGAAATGACGATCTTGGGGAATTTGGCGGAATAATCCTTGGCCTGCATCGCCAGCTTGGCCGCGGTCTTGCGGGCAATCTCGCGATAGATCTGGCTGATGCGGGAATCCGGCTCGGCCACCACGGTGGGCTTGCCGCCATCGGTCTCCTTGCGGATGCGGATATCCAGCGGCAGCGAGCCCAGCAGATCGACACCGTACTGTTCGGACATGCTCGCGCCGCCGCCTTCACCGAAGATGTGCTCCTCGTGGCCACACTTGGAACAGATGTGGATGGACATGTTCTCGACGATGCCCAGCACCGGCACTTCCACCTTCTGGAACATCTTCAGGCCCTTGCGGGCGTCCAGCAGGGCGATGTCCTGCGGCGTGGTGACGATCACCGCGCCGGAGACCGGCACCTTCTGGGCCAGGGTCAGCTGGGTGTCGCCGGTGCCCGGCGGCAGGTCGATGACCAAGTAGTCCAGATTGTCCCAGTTGGTATCGTTGAGCAGCTGCTCCAGGGCCTGGGTGACCATGGGGCCACGCCAGATCATGGGGGTCTCCTCGTCGATCAGGTAACCGATGGACATGGACTGGATGTGATAGCTGTTCATCGGCTCCAGGGACTTGCCGTCCTTGGAATCCGGGCGCCCCTCCACGCCCAGCATGCGGGGCTGGGAAGGACCGTAGATATCGGCGTCCAGCACACCGACGCGGGCGCCCTCGGCGGACAGGGCCAGGGCCAGGTTGACGGCCGTGGTGGACTTGCCGACACCGCCCTTGCCGGAGGCCACGGCGATGATGTTCTTGACGTTGTCGATGGGCTTGAGGCTCTGCTGCACCTTGTGGGCAACGATCTTCCAGCCCACCTGGATGTCGGCGGAGGAGACACCGACCACACCCTCGACCCGTTCCTTCAGGGCGGCGGCGATCTCTTCCTGCACGCCCTTGGCGGGATACCCCAGGGTCACGTCCACCTTCACCTTGCCGCCATCGATCTCCACGTTGCTGATGCAACCGGCGGACACCAGGTCCTTGCCCATTGCCGCGTCGGTATATCCCTTCAGGGCCTCTTCGACCTGTTCACGTGTCACGTCTGCCATGAATACTGCCTCCAGAAAAGTGCGCACCGGACCAGTCCAGTGCATCAGAATATTCGGTTGTACGGAAATAACCGGGCATTCTACTACGCCATTGGCCGCGTAGCGAGCCACCGGCGCCTCGTGTGAATACAGGCATGGTAGGGACAACCGGCAACGGCATCAGCTTCCAATCGTCGTGGTTTTCCGGCGGGACACAAACCGCCCGGCGCCCCCCCCAAAACCAGTCGATCCTAGCCCCGGCACGGCCTTCCTGCTACCTTATGCGCCCTCGATCAACCAGCCCGGAAGGCATTCATGAGCGACCGCCGCAAGATCCTGGTCACCAGCGCCCTGCCCTATGCCAATGGTCCCATCCACCTGGGCCATCTGGTGGAATACATCCAGACCGACATCTGGGCACGATTCCAGCGCATGCGCGGCCACGACTGCATCTATGTCTGTGCCGACGACGCCCACGGCACGCCGATCATGCTGCGCGCGCAGAAGGAAGGCATCACCCCGGAACAGTTGATCGAACGGATCGGCGAGGAACACCGCGCCGACTTTGCCGGCTTCCTGGTGGGGTTCGACAACTACTACACCACCCATTCGCCGGAGAACCGCAGCCTTGCCGAAACCATCTACAATCGCAACCTGGAAGCCGGCCATATCAGCCGCCGCACCATCACCCAGGCCTACGATCCGGAAAAGGAGATGTTCCTGCCGGACCGCTTCATCAAGGGCACCTGCCCGCGTTGCGGCGCGGCGGACCAGTACGGCGATTCCTGCGAAGTCTGCGGCGCGACCTACTCGCCGACGGATCTGAAAGACCCGGTTTCCGCCATCTCCGGCGCCACCCCTATAGAGAAGGAGTCGGAACACTACTTCTTCCGGCTGGGTGACTTCGAGGAAATGCTGCGCGGCTGGCTGGTGACCGACCGCGAAAAGGCGGCCCATACCGGTGACAGCAGCTTCATCCACCGTCATACCGCGGTGCAGCCCGAGATCGCCAACAAGCTCAACGAATGGCTGGAAGGCGGCCTGCAGGACTGGGACATCTCCCGCGACGCTCCCTACTTCGGTTTCAGGATCCCCGGCACGGACAACAAATATTTCTATGTCTGGCTGGACGCGCCCATCGGCTACATGGCCTCGTTCCGGCATTACTGCGAACGCACCGGCCTGGACTTCGACAGCTATTGGAAGCCCGATGCCGACACCGAGCTGTATCACTTCATCGGCAAGGACATCGCCTATTTCCACACCCTGTTCTGGCCGGCCATGCTGCACGGCGCCGGATTCCGCACCCCCACCGCGGTGTTCTGCCACGGTTTCCTCACCGTCAACGGGCAGAAGATGTCCAAGTCGCGCGGCACCTTCATCAAGGCCCGCACCTACCTGGACCACCTCAATCCGGAATATCTGCGTTACTACTTCGCCGCCAAGCTGGGCCCCGGCATCGACGACCTGGATCTCAACCTGGACGACTTCCAGGCGCGGGTGAACTCCGACCTGGTGGGCAAGGTGGTCAACATCGCCAGCCGCTGCGCCGGGTTCATCCACAAGAAGTTTTCCGGCGTGCTGTCCGCCGACTGTGCCGAACCGTCCCTCTACCGGGATTCCGTCGCCGCCGGCGACACCATCGCCAATCACTACGAACACCGCGAGTTCGGCCGCGCCATCCGCGAGATCATGGCCCTGGCCGACCGCGCCAACCAGTACATCGATGCCGAGGAACCCTGGGTCAAGGCACGACAGGAGGGCCAGGAGCAATCGGTGCACGACAGTTGCTCCGTGGGCATCAATCTGTTCCGTGTGCTGATGGCCTACCTCAAGCCGGTGCTGCCGGCCATGGCCGAAGCCGCCGAGAACTTCCTCAACGTGGAACCACTGAGCTGGGACAACGTGGCGGAACCTCTCACCGGCCACACCATCAACCCATTCAAGCCGCTGATGCAGCGGGTGGATGCCACCAGGGTCGCGGCCATGGTGGATGCTTCCAGGGAAAGCCTGGAAGAACAGGACACCGGATCGGCCAAGGCCGACACCCCACTGGCCAGGGACCCCATCGCCCCGCAGATCTCCTTCGACGATTTCGCCAGGATCGACCTGCGCATCGCCCGTATCGCCAGGGCGGAAGCGGTGGAAGGCGCCGACAAGCTGCTGCGGCTGACCCTGGATCTCGGCGGCGAGACCCGCAACGTCTTCGCCGGCATCAAGTCCGCCTACCGGCCGGAGGACCTGGAAGGACGCCTGACCGTGATGGTGGCCAACCTGGCCCCGCGCAAGATGCGCTTCGGTGTCTCCGAGGGCATGGTGCTGGCGGCGGGACCGGGCGGAAGCGATCTGTTCATTCTCTCGCCGGACTCCGGGGCGCAACCGGGCATGCGCGTCAAATAGGCCCTGGCCGATGTTTCCTGACATTTCTCATTCGCACCAAACCGCAACACCTATAGACTTGAACGGTTAACACCCAAAGCACAGACTGCCACGCATGACCGAATACCTGCTCATCCTGGTCAGCACCATCCTGGTCAACAATTTCGTCCTGGTGAAATTCCTGGGGCTGTGCCCGTTCATGGGCGTGTCACGCAAGCTGGAGACCGCCACCGGCATGGGGCTGGCGACCACCTTCGTACTGACCCTGTCCTCGGTATGCAGCTATCTGGTCAACGAATACCTGCTCCTGCCGCTGGGTATCGAATACCTGCGCACCATCGCCTTCATCATGGTCATCGCCGTGGTGGTCCAGTTCACCGAGATGGTGGTACACAAGACCTCCCCCCTGCTCTACCAGGTACTGGGCATCTTCCTGCCTCTGATCACCACCAATTGCGCCGTACTCGGCGTGGCTCTGCTCAACGTGCAGGAGCAGCACGGCTTCCTGCAGTCGGCGCTGTACGGTTTCGGTGCCGCCGTCGGCTTTTCCATGGTTCTGATCCTGTTCGCCGCCGTGCGAGAACGCGTCGCCGTGGCCGATGTGCCCAGAGCCTTCCAGGGCGCGCCCATCGCCCTCATCACGGCCGGCCTGATGTCCCTGGCCTTCATGGGCTTCTCCGGGCTGGTAAGGGGGTAACGGCTGTAGCCATTTCGACCATGCTCGCCGCCATCCTCGCCATCGCCATCCTCGCCGCCCTCTTCGGCCTGCTGCTGGGCTACGCCAACATCCGCTTCCACGTCGACGCGGATCCGGTGGTGGACCAGATCGACGATCTGCTGCCTCAGACCCAGTGCGGGCAATGCGGCTATCCCGGCTGCCGCCCCTATGCCGAGGCGCTGGCTTCCGGCGAGGCCGAAATCAACCTCTGCCGCCCCGGCGGCGAGGTCACCATGATCGCCATGGCCGACCTGCTCGGCCGCGACCCCATCCCCGTCGGCACGGAGGACGGCAAGCCGCCGGAAAAACTCCTGGCCCGCATCGACGAACAGAACTGCATCGGCTGCACCCTGTGCCTTCAGGCCTGCCCGGTGGACGCCATCGTCGGCGCGGCCAAGCACATGCATACCGTCATCGAATCGGAATGCACCGGCTGTGAACTGTGCGTGTCCCCCTGCCCGGTGGAGTGCATCCACATGGAACCGGTCCCGGTCCACATCGACACTTGGAAATGGCCCTATCCCGGCACCGTCATGGTGGGCGGCCAGGCTCTGGACGAGGGGGCGCAGGCATGAAAACGCCACCGATCCATCTCTCGCATTTCGCCGGCGGCCTGCATCTGCCGGAGCACAAGGATTTGTCCAGGCAGTGCGCCATCGAGCCACTGCCGACACCGGAGCGGGTATTCGTACCCATCCAGCAGCATATCGGCAGCCCGGCGGAACCCGTGGTGAAAGTGGGCGAACAGGTCCTGAAGGGACAGAAGATCGCCGCCCCCACCGGTTACGTCAGCGCCCCGGTGCATGCACCGACCTCCGGCACGGTACGCGCCATCGGGGAGATGCCCGTACCTCACCCCTCCGGCCTCAAGGCCCTGTGCATCGAAATCGAGGCCGATGGCCAGGATCGCTGGGTGGAACACGGCGGTGTGGAGGATTTCACCACCCTGTCGGCGGACGAGCTGCGCGAGCGCATCCGGGATGCCGGCATCGTCGGCCTCGGTGGAGCCACCTTCCCCAGCCACGTCAAACTGAACCCGCCGGCGGACAAGCCCATCGACACCCTGGTGTTGAACGGCGCCGAATGCGAACCCTACATCACCTGCGACGACCGCCTCATGCGCGAACGGCCGAAGGAAATCATCGGTGGCCTGCTCATCCTGCGCCATCTGCTCGGCCCGCAGCGCTGCATCATCGGCATCGAGGACAACAAACCGGAAGCCTATGAAGCCCTGCTGTCGGCAGTGATGGATCTGGAGGACCACGACGACATCCTGGTAGTCCCCATCCCGACCCTCTACCCCACCGGCGGCGAGAAACAACTCATCAAGGTACTGACCGACCGCGAGGTTCCCAGCGGCGGCCTGCCGGCGGACATCGGCGTGGTCTGCCACAATGTGGCCACGGCGGCCTCCATCCACCGGGCGGTGATCCATGGCGAGCCCCTGATCTCGCGCATCGTCACCGTCACCGGCGCCGGCATCCGCCGCCCCGGCAACCTGGAAGTGCCCATCGGCACCCCCGTCAGCGCCCTCATCGAACACTGCGGGGGCTACCAGGGCAAGGTGGACCGGCTGATCATGGGCGGCCCGATGATGGGCTTCACCATCCACGACAGCGCCTTGCCCATACTCAAGGGCGGCAATTGCATCCTGGTGGCCGCCGAGGGCGAACTGGCCCCGGCGGAACAGGCCCTGCCCTGTATCCGTTGCGCCCGCTGCGCCGATGTCTGTCCGGCGCAACTGCTGCCACAGCAACTCTACTGGTACGCCCGCGCCAAGGATTCCGACAAGGTGCAGGACTACAATCTGTTCGACTGCATCGAATGCGGCTGCTGCGCCTATGTCTGCCCCTCGCACATCCCCCTGGTGAGCTTCTACCGTTACGCCAAGACCGAGATCTGGGCCCAGGAACAGGAAAAGAAAAAGGCCGACCATGCCCGCCTTCGGCACGAGGCCAAACTGGCCCGGCAGGAACGCGAGAAGGCGGAAAAGGCCGCCAGGATGGCCAAGCGCAAGGCCGAACTGGCGAAGAAGAAGACCAAGGAAGCCACGGCGGACAAGGCCGGCGGCGCGGACCCGAAAAAGGCCGCCATCGAAGCCGCCATGAAACGCGCCCAGGAAAAGAAGGCCCGCGCCGGGATGACACCGAAGAACACCGGAAACCTGACCGCCGGCCAGCAACGCCAGATCGAGGAGGCCGAACGGCGCCGCGCCGGCAGCACACAGACCACGACGGACGAAACGAACTGAGAACCCCACGCCCATGAGCCTGCAAACCGCCATGTCCCCCCATATGCAGCGTGTGAACAGTACCGGCACCGTCATGCGCCGGGTGCTGTATGCCCTGCTGCCGGGCATCGCGGCCTGCTGGTGGTTCTTCGGCTGGGGTGTGATCGTCAATGCCCTGCTGGGCGCCGCTATCGCCGTCGCCGGCGAGGCGCTCATGCTGACCCTGCGCCGCCGGCCGCTGAAACCCTTCCTTGCCGACAGCAGCGCCCTGGTCACCGGTGTTCTGCTGGGCATCGCCCTGCCTCCCCTGTCCCCCTGGTGGCTGACGACCGTGGGCGTACTGTTCGCCATCATCTTCGCCAAGCACCTCTATGGAGGCCTCGGCTACAACCCCTTCAACCCGGCCATGGTCGGCTACGTGGTATTGCTGATCTCCTTCCCCCGGGACATGACGCAATGGCTGCCCCCCTACATGCTGAGCGGCGCGAATCTCCCGCTGGCGGATACCCTCAACGCCATCTTCGCCGGCGGGCTGGACGTGGATGCCCTCAGCATGGCCACACCGCTGGATACGGTGAAGACTCAACTCGGCCTCCACCACACCCTGGACGAAATCCTCACCGGCGAAACCTTCGGCGCCTTCGCCGGTGCCGGCTGGGAATGGACCAGCACCGCCTTCGCCCTCGGCGGCCTGTGGATGCTGCTCAACCGCACCATCACCTGGCACATCCCCGGCGCCATGCTCATCAGCCTCGGCGTGTTGGCCGCCGTGTTCAACGCCATCGACCCGGACACCTACGCCTCGGCCCAATTCCACCTCTCCAGCGGCGCCGCCATGCTGGGGGCCTTCTTCATCGCCACCGACCCGGTGACCGCCTCCACCACACCCCGCGGACAGCTCATCTACGGCGCCGGCATCGGCATCCTGGTCTACGTCATCCGCACCTGGGGCGGCTATCCGGACGCGGTGGCCTTCTCCGTACTGCTGATGAACATGGTGGTGCCAACCATCGACTACTACACCAAACCACGCGTGTTCGGAGCCCCCAGGGCAAAAGACAAAAAGTGACGGGTCGCCATGTCTTCCGTGCGTAACATCACCACCTCCGCCATCCTGCTGGCCCTGTTCGCCATCGCCGGCACCGCGCTGGTGGCGGTCACCCACGAGGGCACCAGGGACCGCATCGCCGCCAACGAGCGCGCGGCGCTGCTGCGCGCCATCGGCCACATGCTGCCGCCGGCGGAGTACGACAACGACCTGCTCGAAGACACCATCCAGGTGGGCGACCCGGCCCTGCTCGGAACCGCCGAAATGACCGCCTACCGCGCCCGGCGCGAGGGCCGTCCCGTGGCGGTGATCCTCACCCCCATCGCCCCCGACGGCTACAACGGCGCCATCCAGCTACTGGTGGCGATCCGCTACGACGGCCGCCTGGCCGGCGTCCATGTGGTCTCCCACCGCGAGACACCGGGCCTGGGCGACGCCATCGAGACGGCGAAATCCGACTGGGTGAAACAATTCAGCGGCCGCCGCCTGGGCGACCCCGACGAAGAACACTGGCGGGTGAAAAAGGATGGCGGCGTGTTCGACCAGTTCACCGGCGCCACCATCACCCCCCGCGCAGTGGTGAAAGCGGTCTATTCCTCCCTGGTGTATTTCCGCGACCACCGCGAACAACTGTTCGCGCAGGAGACCGACGGCCATGTCTAAACCCGCCTACCGCGAAATCGCCCACGACGGCCTGTGGGGCAACAACCCCGCCCTGGTCCAACTGCTCGGCCTCTGCCCGCTGCTGGCGGTCACCTCCACCGTGGTCAACGGACTCGGCCTGGGCCTGGCCACCACCCTCACCCTCATCGCCTCCAACGTCACCGTCTCCCTGATCCGCAACCTGGTCCGGCCCGAAGTCCGCATCCCGGTCTTCGTGCTGGTGATCGCCTCCTTCGTCACCGCCATCGAACTGGCCATGAACGCCTTCTTCTACGACCTGTTCCTGGTGCTGGGCATCTTCATCCCGCTGATCGTCACCAACTGCACCATCATCGGCCGCGCCGAAGCCTTCGCCTCCAAGAACGACGTGGGCCGCTCCTTCCTCGACGGCCTGACCATGGGCATCGGCTTCACCCTGGTACTGATGACCCTGGGCGGCATGCGCGAACTGATCGGCCAGGGCAGCCTGTTCAGCCAGGCCAGCCTCATGCTGGGAGAATCCGCCGCCTTCCTCACCGTGCAGGTGATCGAAAACTACCGCGGCTTCCTGCTGGCCATGCTGCCACCAGGCGCCTTCCTCGGCCTGGGGCTGCTGATCGCCCTGAAAAACGTCATCGACGAACGCCTGGCGAAAAAACGCACCCCCGCTGCGCAAGCGGCGGACAAGCCGGCGGAAACCGCCTGACCTCCCCGCCCCGTCCGGGGCAAGGCACCTCACCGTCCCTCCCGGGCGGCTCCCCGCCGCCTGCCGGAAACCTGCCACAGCGCCCCCCGGCGAAATCCCCCCTGCCCAGAGACCGGACGGCGGCATGCGTACTCCCCACCCGAGGGGTGGACTCTCAAACATCTATAGGGGTATTTTTTAGGGAACGCTGGGAAAAACCACTGCCGGACCAGACGGAATCCGTAACTTCGGGACTATGCAGATTCTGTCTAGTTCAGTATTTACGGATTCTGCATAGTTCACTGTTA
>CAYPEH010000114.1:0-9047 GCA_964409585.1 uncultured Chromatiales bacterium
CGAGAGGGGGCCTGCCTGAAGCTCCTAGCGGGTTGATTACTTTATGACAGGCCGCGCCATGCGCCCCGATGAGCTCACGGATTCAGGGATTACTTCTGTTTCCAGCCGCCACCGGCCTGGTACCACCAGCCACCCTTGGCATTGGCGACCCAACGGCGCGCAAAGGTAGCACGAATATCGCCCTCCCACTCGGGATGGCCATTGGCGGCGGCAATTTCCCGATAGAGGGCATTGCGGTCGTTGTTCTCGTCGGCCACCAGCTTGCGCACCCGGTTGCGGTCCTTGAGGGCCAGGGCTCTGGGATCACGGATCGTCAGCAGGCCATCGGCGGTCAACCCCACGGCGCCACTGTTGTAATAGGGCTCCAGCCGGCCATGACGGGCCTTCATGGCGGCGCGCAAACGGTCAATGGCGGGGGAGGAGACATTCAAATCGGCCGAGCCGGCCTGGGCCGGCGCCACCAGCCATTCCAGCAGCGCCAGTCCGGCCGGACGCGCCTCGCGGCGGGCCCCCGGTTCCTGTCCGGCCGGTTCCGCCGGCTTTTCCCCGCCGGTCTCACCGTAGATGTCCTGGATGATCCGGTCGGCCGCCTTTTCCGCCGCCGCCGCCGGGAAATAGATGTTGATGGTGACGCAGGCGCTCAGGAGAAATGTCATCCAGAACAGGTGCAGTGGTTTCATGGCGTGGTGTCCCCGTCCGTATTGCGATGAAGGGAGACTCTGATCAAGTCGCTATGCGCCTTGATCAGAGTCTCCCCGCGGGAAATTGTCTATTGGGGGAAGGATACGAATCAATGGCCCACGGGAAGAACGGATGCCTCCCTTCCCCCAAACCCCCTTCCCCCGGTACTTATTCAGAGGTTCCAAAGGGGAATTGCCCATTGGGGTGAAAACCCATGGCCGGCGGGAGCGAGGCCGCACCCCTTCCCCCCGGTCCAGAGGTTCCAAGCGTACAAGCCTACGGTTTTCCGCCGCTCGTGCAACTCAGCGGACCACCGGCCCCCCTTGCAGGGAAATATTCTTGATTCGTTCCATGAGAACGCGCCAGTCCACCCGGCGTTGAAAGCCCACCACATGGATACGTGGCAGGCCGCCACCCTTGACGATGTAGTAGCCGCCGCCGGGCGCCGCCTCGACGCCGTCCATTTCGCAGATGCCGTTGCGCAGGCGGCACCCCAGGCCGATGCGGTCATAGGAAAAGTTCTCGAAGAAACGCAGCAATCCGCGCGACAGTGCGCCGCTGACACCACCCAGGCTGGAGAGGTTCTCCACCGCCCGCTGGCTGATCTCGTGCCGGCTGTCGTCGTCCTCCGGCGTCTCCAGGCGGGCGTCGAAGGCGAGCGGTTGCCAGTCCTCCAGCACCAGTCCGTGTATGCGGCCGCCGAGCCGTCCCCGGATACGGCCAAAGGAAAAAGCCTGGGTCAGCGGTTCCAGATCCAGTGACCGGATATCCACGTCCGCGGCCAGGGTCGGCACCGGGCCAAACAGGTCGGCCAGGCGCAGACCGCGAATGAGTACCTGACCGTCGAATATCCGCATGAGCAGGTTGCCATGCACGGCCAGTTCACCGTCGGCGTAGGTCACCCCCGGAATCATGCCCGAGAGCCTGCCACGGAACACCGGCCACCCCAGGGCCTGACTGAGCCTTTCCATGGAAACCGGCGTCAGATAACCCTGGAGGTTCACGGCCATGTCCGGCTGGCCGGCGTTGTCCAACTGCAATTCGTCCACCACCAGGCTGCCATCGAACAGCGGCAACTCCAGTGGGGTGAGCAGTTTCAGGTCCCTCCCGCGCGACTGCATGTGCAGACGGGCGGCACCCACTTCCAGGGCGAATACATGCCCTCCGCTCCAGCGCACATCGCTGCTCCGCTCCCGTGCCGCATCCCAGGCCAGGGTTCCGTCCAGAGCGGACAGGCCGAAGCGGCCGGCGTGGTCGTCCAGATACACATCCCTGAGCGTCAGTTGCACCGTCTCGATACCCTGGCCACCGATCCCGATGGTCCCGGACAGGCTCCCTTCCGTCTCCAGATCGTCCATGGCCGAACCGATCAGAAAGGGCTGCAGGTAGGTCAGATAACCGGCGGGAAATTTCAGTTCATGCAGATCCAACCGCGCCGATCGAAGCTCCACGGTCTTGCCCAGGCGCAGGCGCGCGCTGCCCGACAGGGCTGCGACCCCCGGGTGAACCAGCTCGATGGCATCGAGGTCGAGCCGCCGGCGGCGTACATCCCGCGCACCACGGAGCCTGACGGCCAGGGCGGCGTCCGGTTGCGGTTCCAGAAACACCGGATCGGCGTACAACTGGCCCTTCCGCAGGGACAGACCGAGATCGAAATGATCGGCACCCCCGCGCCGCCGGGAACTCAAACGCAGCTCTCCCTCCAGGCCCTCGGCAGCCAGCAGCCCCCCGGCATCGCTGAAGCCCAGCCCCTGGAATTTCCCATGCGCCTCGATGGAGTGCGGCAGCCCGCCACTGCCCGAAACATCGGCCTCGAAGTCCAGGCGTCCCTGCCACTGCTCCAATGGCAGACCCAGGGCGGCCACGCGCTTCAACAGGGGCGGGATGCGCGCGGCATCCAGGTGGCCGGCACGCACGGTGGCCTGCCAGCGCCGTTCACGGAAACGGCCTTCCAGACTGAGCTGGCCACCGGCCAGGTGCAGCCCCTCGATACGCAACCGGAGACTGCGGGGAACCGCGCGGTAGGTGAAGGAGGCACGGAACTCCGGACTGTCCAGCAGATCGCTGTGCAGGCGTATACGCGCCTCGTCACAATGCAGTTGCAGGGTTCCGAGGCGTGCCCGTTCACAGTCCACCCGCACGCCGTGGATGGTCCCGATAGGTTCCGGCAGCTGGATGGTGCCGGTGCGGATATGCACCTCCACCGGTCCCTTGCCGCCCAGGCCCACGTCCAGTTGCACGTCCTGGATATGCAACCCTTCCCGGCGGATATCGCCCAACCGGAGATGCAGCGACTGGGCGGCGGGGAGCGGAACGGCCGTCAGCAGACCAGCGGCAAGAACGGCAATGCGCGCCAGGACGGCCCGCACGCCCTTACCCCGCATCTCTCACCAGGAGTGTGACAGGCAGGCGGCACGGGTGGGGTGTTTTCATGTCAACCATGTGGCTTGAACCGACTTTTCCCGTTCATTCCACGACCTGCCATCAGTCGCCTGCCGCCCTGGTGAGAAATGCGGGTTACTCCGCCGGGAACACGCCCGTGGACAGGTAGCGGTCGCCACGGTCACAGATGATGGCGACGATGACCGCATCCTCCACCTCCCGGTTCAGGCGCAGTGCCGCCGCCACCGCGCCGCCGGAAGAGATGCCGCAGAAGATACCCTCACGGGCCGCCAGTTCACGGGTGACCTCTTCCGCCTCCGACTGATCGATATCCATGATGCGGTCCACCCGCCGGGGATCGTAGATCTTCGGCAGGTATTCCTCCGGCCAGCGGCGGATACCGGGGATGGAAGAACCCTCGGTGGGCTGCACGCCGATGATCTCGATGCGTGGATTCACCTCCTTGAGATACATGGAGGTACCCATGATGGTGCCGGTGGTGCCCATGGAACTGACGAAATGGGTGATGCGCTGCTGGGTATCGCGCCAGATCTCCGGACCGGTGGTCTCATAATGGGACAGGGGATTGTCCGGGTTGGAGAACTGGTCCAGCACCTTGCCACGACCCTCGGCCTGCATGCTCAGGGCCAGGTCGCGGGCGCCTTCCATGCCTTCCTCTGCCGATACCAGCACCAGCTCGGCGCCGTAGGCACGCATGGAGGCGCGCCGCTCCACGCTCATGTTCTCCGGCATGATCAACACCATGCGATAGCCCTTGATGGCCGCCGCCATGGCCAGGGCAATGCCGGTATTGCCGCTGGTGGCCTCGATCAGGGTGTCTCCCGGAGCGATGTCACCCCGTTGCTCGGCGCGCCGGATCATGAACAGGGCCGGCCGGTCCTTGACCGAACCGGCCGGATTGTTACCCTCCAGCTTGACCAGGAGCTGATTGCCACAGTCCCCCGGCAGGCGCTGCAAGCGCACCAGCGGAGTATTTCCGATGAATGATTCGATGGTTGGTGTATTCATGGCGGGTGAGTGTACTCACCCGACCCGTGGCAAGGCCATACCCCACCGATAACGGCCCCGCATGGTGGAACGCACCCACAGACACGAGCGTCCGCGGGAACGCCGGCAGCAACCCGCATCCGGCAGGCTCCTGGCACTGATCCTGATTCCACCGGCACTGCTGGCGCCGGCGCTGTTCCTGCTGCTGTTGCCCTGGCTGGACGCCAAGGCGCCCTACCCCGTTCTCCTGCTTTCCGCCGTGGCGATCACCGCGGCGGTCACGATGGCGGCCGCCCTCATCGCCACCCGCCATATCCGTCATGATCCCACCGGAGGGGATCATCATCCCGACGGGCCACCCCCCGATACTTCCGGTACCCGCGCCGGGGCCACCCCCACCGACGTGCGCCAGGAGGCATGGAATACGAACGACAGACGCATGCAATTGCATCTGGCGGAACTGGAAATCGAGCGCGACAGCGCGCTGGAGAACAGCCGCGCGAAGTCCGGGCTGCTGGCCGGCCTGTACCGGGATCTCCGCGCCTCCATGCAGGAGATTCACGACCTGGGGGAACATCCGCGGGAACGGGACGGCATGGCCGGGAGAGTCCGGGAACTCGCTGGAAACGGCCTGACCACCCTCGACCACGTCCGGCAACTCATCCTCACCGGGGCCGACAGGCTGCATCACAGCCTGGTGCCCATGGATCTGCACGAAACCATCCAGAAAACCATCGAACAGGAATCGGCCCCGGCCTACAAGAAAGGACTGGAACTGGTGTCGATGATCTACGATGACGTGCCCCGGTGGGTCCATGGCGACCCGGCCCGGATACGCCGTATCCTTGCCAATCTGCTCGACAACGCCATTCGCTTCACCCACACCGGCGAGGTGGTGGTGCGTGCCATGCTGGAAGACGACGACGGGCGGCAGGCCGAAATCAAGATCAGTGTCACCGACACGGGCATGGGCCTGGACGAGAACCGGCGTGCGGATATTTTCACGGCCCTGCAACGGGGGGAACCCGTGGCCGCGACCCTGCCGGGACACGCGGGGATCGGTTTGCTGCTGGCACAACGCCTGGCCGCCGGGCTGGGTGGCCAAATCGGCATGGACAGCGTTCCCATGCAGGGTTCCACCTTCTGGTTCACCATGAAATGCCACAGGGCCGCACCCACGGTGGAAACCGAAACGGATGACACCCTCTTGGGGCGTGAGGTCACCCTGTACGAATCCCATGAACTGTCCCGGCTCGCCCTTGCCCACACCCTGAAAAGCTGGGGCATGCGCGTCCACGAAGTGGCCGACGCGGCAGAAATCGAAGACGGCTGCGAATTGCTGATCGCCGGTCTCGGCCATGGGGAGATGACCCCGGAAGTTTTCGAAAGACTGTCCCCCATGCTGCTCAGGGGCAAACACAGGCTGCTGCTCTGTAACAGCTCATCCCCCCATCACTTCGGGCACCTGCGGCTGGACGGCCATACGCATTGCCTGCCCAAGACGGCCGCCCCCTCACAACTGCGGCGGGAGATCCTCCTTGCCCTCGGCCTGCCTCTCACCGAGGACAGACCCGCGACCGTCACGCCCCGCCACGAGCCACCATCCGGATCGTTGGCGGGCAGGCGCATTCTGGTGGCGGAGGACAACCCCACCAACCGCGGGCTGATCAGCACCTTTCTACGCAACGCGGGAGCCGCCGTGGACGAGGCCGAAGACGGCGAGCAGGCTGTATCCATGGCCGTGCGCCAGCGGCCGGACGCCATTGTCATGGATATCCGCATGCCCAGGCTGAATGGCATGCAGGCCGCGGCCGAGATCCGCTCGAGGAACGGCACCCTGGCACGGATTCCCATCCTCGGTCTGACTGCCCATTCGACACCGGGCAGCGAAGAGGAAATGCGCGCCTGCGGCATCGATGCCTGTCTGATCAAACCACTGGCCCCGGAAGAGCTGGTGGCGGCGGTGCTGCGGCATATGCGGGACGCCACCCTGGAGACTGGGAGCGAACCATCCGAGCCATCGGCCATGGACGGCGGAGATAACCGACCGGCAATCCATGATCCCGCCGCGGCCATCCGTCTGGCCGGGGGTAACGAGGAACTGGCCCGTGACATGTTCCGGATGCTTCTCGACGAGTCACCAGCCCAACACCGGCGCATCCTGGATGCCTTCGAGGCGAACGATCTGGAGCGATTGAAAGACGAAGTGCACAAACTTCACGGCTCGGCGGCATTCTGCGGCCTGCCCGCCCTGAAGATGAGCAGCCACCGGCTGGAAACGGCCATCGAGTCCGGCGGCAGGGAGGAAATACACGACGGCCTGCGCGCGCTGGAGCGTGATCTGAAGGATTTGCATCAAAATGCCGGGCGGCTGTGGCCGGATGCGACCAGCACCACGAATGCCAGTGCATAGTCACGTTCATCGGAGATGCTGATATGCGCCTCGGTCACCCCCAGAACCTTGCAGCGCCGCTCCGCCTGCCCTGAGAACACCAACAGGGGGCGTCCCCGTTCATCCTTGTCCACGCGGATGTCATGCAGGCCGATACCGTCGCTGAAACCGGTGCCCAGCGCCTTTACGGCCGCCTCCTTGGCGGCGAATCGTTTGGCCAGAAAATGACCTGGCTGCCCGGAATCACGATAGGCCGCGAACTCCGCATCGGTCAGGATCCGCCGGACGAAACGCTCGCCAAAACGCTCGATACTGCCCTTGATCCGTGCGACCTGGACAATATCGGTGCCAATACCCGCCAGGGACATGTCATCGCCTCGCCAACCAGAAAAATGAGCCACCCATTGTCACCAATCGGACCCACCGCCTCTTGCCGCTGCCAGGACGATCTTTCACCGTTGGTGGCGCCGCGGGAAGACGGCGTCCCCACGGGAAGGGCCGCCCATGGCAGACCTGTTCGCAAGCCATGGCCTTCATCACCGCTCGCTGATCCCGGATGGGGCGTGAAAAAACGGGGAGACGCCAGACAAAGCCAAGTCTTGCTTTTTTGCGTCGAAAAATCTCCTGGAGATCAATGCCCCACTGGTCGTTTCATGCAACCCGGCCAGAGCATGTTGCAACCGTATGCGACACCACGCGGACCTTATTAACCCGGCACCCCAATATGCCATGTTCAGAGCCTCAGGCATCTTCCCTGTCAAGGCGCGCGCCGCAGGCAATGGCCATTCCCTTGGCAAGGCGCGCAACGCCGAGAGGGGAGATGCCTGAGGCTCCTAACCGATTGATTATAAATGACAGGCCGTGCTGTGCGCGCCCACGGACTGCGTTGTCGAAACTGGCTGTAGGAGTGCTACAGCGGCGTTTCGACGCCTTGCCGTGAACGCGCACAGCACGGCTGAACATGGCATATTGGGGTGCCGGGTTAATAATTTTCCGCGCGAGTCACCTGCTCGGCAAACCGCCTGAAATCCGTCAATTTGTTTCGGCAAATCGACATCACGATGGCCCAATCGATGGCCTCGTAGCTGTGAACCGCCACGTTGCGGAAGCCAACCGCCTTTTTCATCGAATCGGCGATTTCCGCATCCAACACCCCCAAACGGGCGAGTTCATCGAACGACTCCCCCATTGTCTGGGGCGGCGGGCCATCCAGGCGACCAATCAGGTGAGTGGCGATGTCCACGCACAGTTGCACCGCGCGGGTCAGGTTGAGCACCAGAATGTCCTGCGTGTCGGCGTCGGACACCAATCGTTCCAGTGAATCCGGGCATTTGTCCTGCACGCGGGCGATACAACGCCGCAGCGATTCGAGCTTCTGCTCGACTACGACCGTAACCATGCGTCTCGCCGTTCCGCCAAAATGCGGCGTTGCAGAGGAACGAAATCGGCGACGTCCAGCAGGTGGCGGCTCAACAGTGATGCGTAGACATCCGGATCGCCGAACAGGCGCTTGCCATTCAGAACTTCGCCAAGCAGGGGTTCACCGGCACGGCGTAAATCAATCAGGTCGACCGGACGACCGAACGCCGAGGCCAGTTCCTCGATCAGTGCGATACGCGCATTGGCATCCAGCGCGCTATCCGCCCAAACGGCGACATCGATATCGCTGTCCGGCCGTGCCGTTCCCTTGGCGTGCGATCCAAACAGCATCGCCAGACGAATCTCGTCATGGCGTTGCAGGATCGCGCTCAGTTGGTCCGGGGAAACCGTGGACATCAGTATGTTCTTCAGGGATTTCGGTCAATCATGGCTGACACCAGGGGGCCAGGGTCAAGGCTCCAGGGTCAGATACTGCATTGTGGCATTTTCAGTCCCGCTCGCCCGGCTCTTCTTCACGGCCAGTGCAATACCGACCCCAACACCATGGGAACAGAACAGGCCGCCGGTCCGCTTTCTGTCGCCCGCTTATGGAGGTGACGTCTGACCACCGCGGCCCGGATGGCGCTTTCACTCCGCCGCACGCCCAAGAGCAAAATGGCTTCACCCGATAATCCGGCTTATGAATGTATTCGATGATCAACGTGCTTTCGACCAGCGTATCGTTGGCGGGAATATGCACGGAACGGCGGCGTGCGCTGCGAGGCAGTGACACCAGGTGAACGACCAGGGTGCTGTATTTTTCCCCCGGAAAAACCCACGATCCAAGGTTTGTCATGAGGTTGGGAATATTCGTCCGCGATTTCCCACCGGATAGCGTCCAGGATCTGTTGATTCGAGTTCATGACGGAAAAATACCTTAGTTTGGCAAGCGGCACCATCATGGCGTTTGTAGTCCGTGCCGCATCCCGGACGATCATATTGATCAAAACCGGGCTCCGCTGTTCATGGCGCGTGAGTTGTCCAGCCACGAGGGCGGAGATTTCGGCCGGTCGCGAACCGGTGGCAGACCGGTGGCGGCGGCCGGTGGCGGTGGCCGGTGGCGGTGTTGACCACCCCATGACCTTCCCTTAAGATACGCGCCCTCTTTCCAATCCCCTGTAGCTCAGTTGGTAGAGCGGGTGACTGTTAATCACTAGGTCGGCGG
>CAYPEH010000115.1:0-8825 GCA_964409585.1 uncultured Chromatiales bacterium
GTTCTGACTTCTGTCTGACGTCCTGAGGATGGCATGGATTGGTGCCGGGTTAATACTATACGCCGCCCCGTCATTTCGAACCAAGCGAGGAAACCCTTTTGAGCAGGCAACGCAAAAGCAGTCTCGACGGTATGACATCCATCGAAAAGAGGGCGGCCCTGTCGCTGGCCTCCGTGTACGGGCTACGCATGTTCGGCCTGTTCATGATCCTGCCGGTGTTCGCCATCTATGCCGAGGGCCTGCGGGGCGTGACCCACACGCTCATGGGCATTGCTCTCGGTGCCTATGGCCTGACCCAGGCGGCTTTGCAGATCCCCTTCGGCATGCTGTCGGACCGTATCGGCCGCAAACCGGTCATCATCGGCGGGTTGCTTCTGTTTGCCGTGGGCAGTGCCATCGCCGCCATGGCCGACAGCGTGTGGCAGGTGATCATCGGCCGCGCCGTGCAGGGTTCCGGCGCCATTGCCGCCGCGGTGATGGCCCTCAATGCCGATTTGACCCGGGAGCAGCACCGTACCAAGGCCATGGGCCTGATCGGCGTGACCATCGGCGTCTCCTTTTCCATCGCCCTCGTGACCGGTCCGGTCCTGAACCAGTGGATAGGCGTGCCGGGACTGTTCTGGCTGACCGGTGTTCTGGCCCTGGCGGGTGTGGCGGTGGTGGCCTTCGTCGTGCCCCATCCGGATCATTGCCTTGTCCACCGCGATACCGAGGCGGTGCCCGCTTCCTTCGGGGAGGTCCTTCGTAATCCGGAATTGCTGCGTCTGGATCTCGGCATCCTGCTGCTGCACATGATCCTGACTTCCACCTTCGTCGCCGTGCCATTGGCCCTGCGCGACCTGGCCGGCATGCCCGCCAATGATCACTGGCATATCTACCTGCCGGTGTTGTTGCTGTCTTTCCTCGGCATGGTGCCGTTCGTCATCGTGGCGGAAAAATACGGGCGCATGAAGGCGGTGTTCCTGGTGGCGGTACTGACCGTGGCCGTGGCCCAACTGGCACTGGCATTCAACCATGATTCGGTCTGGTCCGTCGGTATGGTGCTGTTGCTGTTCTTCATCGCCTTCAATGTCCTGGAGGCGACCCTGCCGTCGCTGGTATCCAAGATCGCCCCGCCGCAGAACAAGGGCACGGCCATGGGTATCTACAGCAGTGTGCAGTTCCTAGGCGCCGCCCTGGGTGGCGCCCTGGGGGGCTGGTTGTACGGCGGTTACGGCCCCGCCGGCGTGTTTCTGGTCTCCGCCGGTATGGGACTGTTGTGGTTCGTCCTCGCCGCCGGGATGCGTAGCCCGAGTCAGTTGAGCACCTACCTGCTGGCCGTGGGCACCATGGACGAGGCCCAAGCCAGGGCCCTTGCCGGGCGCCTGTTGACGGTGCGGGGGGTGATGGAAGCCTGGGTGGAGGGCGAGGAGGGGGTCGCCTACCTGAAGGTGAACAGCCATGAACTGGATCAATCGGCTCTGGAGGAGTTCGGTTCCTCCTGAGAAAACTCTGATCGAGTAGCCATGCGCCTCGATCAGAGTCCCCTTCGGGGGGCGTCTATTGGGGGAAGGCTGAAAATTCATGGCTTGCGAGGGCGTCGATGCACCCCTTCCCCCGGTGCTTATTCAGAGCTTCCCTGACCGATTCCGTGGTTCCCCTGAACCCCACTCCGGGTTTTTGGGTTACCATCCGCCGTTCGAAAACTGATTTGGAGATGGGGATTGAACAATGGCTAGAGGCGTCAACAAGGTCATCCTGGTGGGCAACCTGGGGCAGGACCCGGAAGTGCGTTACATGCCCAGCGGGGGCGCAGTCGCCAACCTGCGTATCGCCACCACGGAAAGCTGGAAGGACAAGCAGACCGGTGAGCGCCAGGAGCGCACCGAGTGGCACAGTGTGGTCATGTTTGGCCGCCTGGCGGAGATTGCCGGGGAATATCTGAGCAAGGGCCGCCAAGTCTATATCGAAGGCAAGTTGCAGACGCGCAAATGGCAGGACCGCGACGGCAACGACCGCTACACCACGGAGATCGTCGCCTCCGAGATGCAGATGCTGGGTGGCCGTGGCGAAGGCAGTGCCCCGTTCCAGGATTCGCGCCCCCCGTCCCGTCAGGAGGCTCCCGCGGCGCCGGCGGGCGGTTTCGATGCCGGCGACGATCTGGACGACGATATTCCGTTCTGAATTCGTTCCGTGTTTCCCGGCTAGCAGTCTGTCGGACTAGTGGGACAGCGAGGACAGTTTTTCGGTGTTTCGAGGAGCATAGTGGGAACTATGTGACGAGAAACAGCGGAAAAATGGGCCGCTGTCCTGCTTTTGCAGCCGATTCAGCCTGAGTCCGACAGACTGCCAACTCAAGAACGGCGGCGGGAGGCCGACACGACAGTGTGGCAAGCCCCATCAGCGGAGGATAGTTCATGTTGATCCCTGTCATTCTTTCGGGTGGTGCCGGGACCCGTCTGTGGCCCGTCTCCCGTGAGGCCCATCCCAAACCGTTCATGAAACTCCCCGATGGGGAAAGCCTGTTGCAGAAGACCATGCTGCGCAATGCAGCCCTGGATGGCGTGGAACGCATCCTCACCATCACCAACCGCGAGCTTTTCTTCAAGACCCGTGACGAGTACGAGGAGTGCGTGGAGGCGGCGCACCTATCCTTCGATTACGTGCTGGAGCCGGTGGGCCGCAATACCGCGCCGGCCATTGCCATGGCGGCGCTGCATGTGCTGGCCGATCAGGGGGAGGACGCCACCCTGCTGGTGGTGGCCGCCGATCACCTGATCGAAAATCAGGATGCCTATGCCCGTGCGGTGAAACTGGCCCGGAATGCGGCCGCGGACGGCTATCTGGCCACCTTCGGCATTCACCCCCTGCATCCTGAAACGGGCTATGGCTACATTCAGCGTGGTACGCCCCTGGCGATGGATGGGGTCGGTGAGGGGATCGGCGTGGCGACCGTGGAGAGCTTCGTCGAAAAACCGGACCTGGAAAGGGCGCAGGCCTACCTGGCCGATGGCGGTTATTTCTGGAATTCCGGCATGTTCTGTTTCCGTCCCTCGGTATTCCTCGACAACCTGGAAAAGCATGCCCCCGACGTCTACCGCGGTGCCCATGCCTGCTGGGAGGCGAGCCGCCGGGATGTGCAGCCGCTGGAACTGGACAAGGACAGTTTCGCCGCCATGCCATCCATATCCGTGGACTATGCGGTGATGGAGAAGGCCGAGCGGGTCGCCGTGGTGGATTGTGATCTGGGCTGGAGCGATATCGGTTCCTGGAGCGCGTATTCCCAAGTCATCGAGCCGGACGGCGAAGGCAACCGGGTCAACGGCGAGGCCATCGTCATCGGCAGCAGGAACTGCTTCGTCGAATCGGAAGAACGCCTGGTGGCAGCGGTGGGGCTGTCCGATACCATCATCGTCGATACCGCCGATGCCCTGCTGGTGATCGACAAGGCCCATGCCCAGGACGTCAAGAAGGTGGTCGAACAGCTCAAGAGCACCGGTCACGAGGCCTACCGGCTGCATCGGACGGTATCCCGCCCGTGGGGTACCTATACGGTGCTGGAGGAGGGCAACCGCTACAAGATCAAGCGCATCACGGTGAAACCCGGCGCCAAGCTGTCGTTGCAGTTGCACCACCATCGCAGCGAGCATTGGATCGTGGTCAGCGGTACGGCCAAGGTGGTCAATGGCGAGAACCACGAGGAGTTCCTGGTTCGCACCAACGAATCGACCTATATTCCCGCAGGCATCCCCCACCGCCTGATGAACCCCGGGGTGGTCGATCTGCACATCATCGAGGTGCAGAGCGGGGATTACCTGGAAGAAGACGACATCGTTCGCCTGGACGACCAGTACGGGCGGTTGTGATAGGCCCAGTCGTTCCCAGCCTTTCCCGTCCCACTCCGCCCGGTCCATCCGTCCTGATGGACCGGGCCAATATGAAGCCGCATTCAGAGTGCCCCGCAAGCCCGGATCAAGGCGCGGCCCGTGGGCGCGCACAGCACGGCCTGTCATAAAAAAATCAATCGGTTAGGAGCTTCAGGCAGGCCCCCTCTCGGTGTTGCGCGCCTAGGCAAGGGAACCCACCCTTGCCTAGGCGCGCGCCTGGATAGGGAACCTGCCTGAAGCTCTGAACCCGACATGCTAGGTTGCCGGGTTAATAGTAGGGTAAACCCGAATTGTGCGCATGTGACTCCTTGCTATCTTGACGGCATCAGGCCGTCAATGAACGGCGGAAAATCCGCCGTTTTTTAATTAACCCGGCGACATACATTGTCGCCGGGTTAATAGCTGGAGAGACATCATGATGGCAGCCCTTGCCAGATTCCGTTCATTGATCCTTATGCTCACGCTGGCCATGCCGGCCGGCTATCTCCGTGCCGAGGCCGTGGATTTCACCCTGTTCGACACACAGGGGAGCAGCCACAGTCTGTCCCAGTACCGTGGCAAATGGGTGGTGGTGAATTTCTGGGCCACCTGGTGCCCGCCCTGTGTCGAGGAGATGCCGGACCTGGTGGACTTTCACGAGGCGCACAAGGACAAGGATGCCGTGGTGCTGGGAGTCAATACCGAGAACATCAGACTGGCCCGCCTGCGCGAGTTCATCGATGACATGTTCATCAGCTATCCCATCCTGCGCATGAAACCCTCGGCGCGCACGCCCTTCGGCAGGATCGATACCCTGCCCACGACGGTGTTGCTGACTCCCGAAGGCGAGGTGGCGGCCCAGCAGTCCGGCATGGTCAGTGGTGCCGCTATCGAGGCCTTCATCCGGCGCTATGAGGCGGCGCATTAGAGTTTGGTGGCGCTATGGGAATCATCATCCGTGTCATGGCCATAGTGTTGGCCGGCCTGCTGTCCACGGCACAGGCTTCCGACCCATACAAGCATCTGTTCATCCAGTCCTTCGGTGACTTTGGCGAGGATTTGCAGACCGCCCGTGATGAAGGCAAGAAGGGCGTGTTCATGTTCTTCGAAATGGAGGAATGCCCTTTCTGCGCCCGTATGCGGGAAACCGTGTTCACCCGGCCCGAGGTTCAGGAGGCGTTGAAGAAGCATTTCATCTCCCTGGCCATCGACATCGAGAGCGACGTGGAGATCACCGACTTCGATGGCGAGACCATGCCGCAGAAGGACTTTGCCCAGAAAAAACACCGTGTCCGGGCCACTCCGGTGCTGGCGTTCTTCGATCTCGACGGCCGGCGGGTGGTGCGTTACATCCAGGCCACCTCGGGTGTGGAGGAATTTCTGTGGCTGGTCGAATACGCCGCCAGTGAAAAGTACAGGGAGATGTCGTTCGCCAGATACAAGCGGATGAAGAAAAGGGAAAAACGCTGAGCCCGCCTCATTCATGGTGGCGGCTGAAGCCCATGACCAGCGAATGAAAGTCATGCTCCATTATCGAGAACGGCATTTCACCCCAAGGGCGGAGGGCTTCGGCCTATCACGGCCCTGGCCGGTTCCGGCCCGGCGCCCAGCCGCACCGGCCCGGTGCCAGGAACCGTGATCCACCATGAAGAAGGCGGACTGAGAAAAACCTCCAAGACCATGCTGCTCTACGCTACACGTCTGACCCCCATGTTGCTGGCAGGCCTTCTGTGGGCCGGCGGCGCCATTGCGCGCAACCTGGAGCCGCTGCCCCAACCGCTGGGTCTGGAACAGGCGCTGGAACTGGCCACCGGCGATCATCCGGAGATCCTCAAGGCCCGTTCCCGCCTGGAGCAGGCCGATGCGCAGCGTGGCCTGGCCGAGGCGGACAGCGGCATCATGGCATCGCTGCGGGCACGGTTGCGCTGGGTCGATCCCCCCTCCATCGCCACCGACCGGGAGCACGATGACCACTTCGCCGGCCTGTCGGTGAGGAAGCGCCTGTACGATTTCGGCCGTACCCGCGCCAGCGTCTCCGCGGCCGAGGCGGAATGGCAGGGTGGCCGTTGGTCCCTGGCCGATGCGCAGGCGCGCCAGCGCCTGGAGGTCATGTCCAGTTTCTTTGCCGTGCTCCTGGCCGATCTGGATTACACACGCGACAACGAGGATATGTCCGTCCTCTATATCCGTTATGACCAGACACGTGACCGCCATGAACTGGGGCAGGTCTCGGATGTGGACCTGCTGCGTGCCGAGTCGGCCTATCAGGCCATCCTGGTGCGCCGCACCGCCTCGGATCTGGCGCGCCGTACCGCGCGTGCGCGCCTGGCCAATGCCCTCAACCGTCCTGGCGACCTGCCCGCCGATCTGCTGGATCCCGATTTGCCGGAGCGTGGCCCGCTTCCCCCGGTGGAACAGTTGACGGAGGAGGCGTTGGCGGGGAATCCGGCGCTGTTGGCCCTGCAAGCGCGTGTCACTGCCGCCCAGGAGCGTCTCCGTGCCGCGGAGGCGGAAAGGTTGCCGATCCTGAGTGCCGAGGCGGAGACCGGCGTGTATTCACGCAAGTTTTCCTCCCGTGATCACTGGCGCGCAGGGCTGGTGTTGGAGATGCCCCTGGCCACCGGTGGACGTACCCGTAGCCGGATCGCCCGGCAGCGGGCGGAACTGGCGGAACTGCAGGCGGAACTGACGGCGGCGCGAATGGAGTTGCGCCAGCAGGTGCTGGAGCAGTGGTCGCGGGTTCAGGAACTGACGGCGCAGCGGCACGAGAGCGAGGTGCTCGCCGATTACCGCGATTTGTACATGGACCGCAGCCGCGCGCTCTACGAGATGGAGGTGAAGACCGATCTGGGCGATGCCGCGGTCCGTTCCACCGAGGCGCGCATCGAGGCGGCCCGTGCGCGTTATGGACTGGCCCTCGCTTGGGCTCGCCTGGACGCCCTGCGTGGACGGCCGGTTTTACCGTTTTCTCCGCAGCCGGAAAAGCTGACCCAATCCGAGGAGACCCGCTGATGGTACGAGTAAGACTGCTCCGTATTCTGGCCTTGGCCTTGTTGCCCGGGCTGGGGTGTGCCGCCGATGTGGAGGGCACCCTGCATTGGTTGCAGGAGATGGAGTTGAGCACACCGGTGTCCGGGCTTGTCGAATCCGTATTCGTGGTGCCGGGGCAGCGGGTGAGGAAAGGTGATCTCCTTGTCAGCCTGGATACCCGCCCGTTCGATGCCAGGGTGGCGCGGGCCGACGCGCGCCGGGCCGGCCTGGTACCGGCACGCGACGAGGCCAAGAGGGAATTGGAGCGAGCCGAGGAATTGTATGAGCGGACCGTGCTGTCTGATCACGAGTTGCAGCAGGCCCGCATCGATTATCAGACCGCCCAGGCGGCCTGGCTGGAGGCCATGGCGGAGCTGAGGCTGGCACGCCTGGACCGGGAATACGCCGAGTTGCGGGCGCCTTTCGATGCGTTGGTGCTGGAGCGCATGATCGAGCCGGGGCGGGCGGTGGTCAATCGCACCCTGGCCACCCCCCTGTTGCGCTTGGCGGCTGCCGGGGAGATGGCGGTTCGGGTGCGGCTGCCGGCGCAACAACTGGCCCAGTATCAGGGTGGGGAAGTGGCGAAGATCACGGTCCGCGGTCACACTCTGGAAGGCCGGGTGGCTTCCACCGGCCTGGTCGCCGAGCCGGATGGACATGCCCTGCTGGAGCTGCATTTCCAGGTTCCCGAGGGCCTGCAACTGCGTGCGGGCGAACGGGCGCGGGTGACACTGCCGCAATCCACCGGAGTCGGAGGTAGGGCGGAATGATGGTCAAATTTCGCTGCCGCGTGACCGGGCGGGTGCAGGGAGTGTGGTACCGCGCCACCACCCAGCGCAAGGCCCAGGAACTGGGCGTCACCGGGCATGCCTACAACATGCCCGACGGCGCGGTCGAAGTGCTGGCCTGTGGTTCTGCCGAGGCGGTCGCTGCCCTGCGCGAATGGCTGCGCCAGGGGCCACCGTCCGCCAAGGTGGAGGAGGTGGAGTGCGAGGCCGCCGATGAGCCGGTCCCGGAGAGTTTCCGCATCGGCTGATGGTGCCCGTGCCCTCCGGCTGTGGCGGCTACTCCCAATGTTGCACCCGGGGGCGGCCAGAACGGTGCGAGGGCGCGTCCAGCCGGAGCCGGTTCCATTTCGTTACCGGCCAATATGCGATGAAATCCCAATAGAACCAGTTGCCTGTCAACTTGTTTCGGCGACCGGGTGCAACATTGGGGCTATTGCTTGAACCAGTGGCTGTTGAGTGCCGCCAGCACCTTGTTCGGATAACGCAGCTTTCCCAGACTGCCGTTGTAGGCGGCCAATGCCCGCCGCAGATTGCCTTTTTCCCGGTCCAGGTAGTAGCGCAGGATGGTGCAGCCCAGACGCAGATTGGTGGGTATGTGGAACAGGTTGGCTTCGGGATGGCCGATTTCCTTCAGCCAGAAGGGCATGACCTGCATCAGTCCCAGGGCGCCGGAACGGGAAATGGCGAAACGGTCGAAATGGCTCTCCACTTCCACCACGGCCAGCACCAGTTCCGGTTCCAGGCCCGCGCGCAGGGCCTCCCCGCGGACCGCCTTGAGTATGGCCAGGCGCTCGCCCCGGTCCTTCACGAAGCGGGCCATGCGGGTGGACATGTCCAACAGCCAGACCTCGGCGTCGAAGCGGTCCACGAAGCCGGTGGTGTCGGCGATGGCCTCCTCCAGCAGGCGGCGCAGTTCCGGGTCGGGCTGTGGCGTGGCTGAAAGAATGGGAAAGGGGAACAGGCAAAAAAGCCCGCAAATGAACACGAAAGGACGCAAACGGGGGAAGAATTGGGCTGGGCGGGGCCCGTTTCCGAGGTTGCGGCTTGCGGATATCCTCATCTCAGGAAAGGGAGGGTTGTTTGCGTGTATTGGCGTTCATTGTGCTGTTATTAACCCGGCAACATAATAGATCGTGTTCAGCCGTGCTGTGCGCGTTCACGG
>CAYPEH010000116.1:0-8728 GCA_964409585.1 uncultured Chromatiales bacterium
TTCTGACTTCTGTCTGACGTCCTGAGGATGGCATGGATTGGTGCCGGGTTAATAGGTGGCCGGGTTAATAGTTGTGCACCGAAACACACGAAGGCGTCCCATGGACCTTTCAGAAGCGGAGGCAGAAGACGTTCGGCCATGCCCGATGAAGTGCTGATCGAAGTATCCGGTGTCGATGTCATCTTTTCCGGTCAGACGGTCATTTCCGGTGTAGACCTGTGTGTACGGCGCGGGGAGCTGGTTACCCTGATCGGCCCCAACGGGGCAGGGAAGACCACATTGGTACGGGTGATCCTTGGATTGCTGCCCCCGACCCGTGGGAGTGTCACCCTGATGGCGGGTATCCGTATCGGCTACATGCCACAACGGGTGGTGATTGATGAAACGCTGCCCATCGATGTGGGCCGCTTTCTCACCTTGGGCGCGCGCGTGGCGGATGAACAGGTGATGAAGGTCCTGCGGGAGGTGGGGGCGGATCATGTCCGGCATACGGCCGTGCAGCGCATATCCGGGGGTGAGATGCAGCGTGTATTGCTGGCCCGCGCCCTGCTGCGGGAGCCGGATCTGCTGGTGCTGGATGAACCGGTACAGGGTGTGGATATCACCGGTCAGGAGGAACTCTATGATCTGATCACCCGCATCCGTGATCGCCGTGGCTGTGGTGTGTTGATGGTCTCCCATGATCTGCACCTGGTGATGGCCGCCACCGACCAGGTGCTGTGTCTGAATCAGCATGTCTGCTGTTCCGGTCATCCGGAATCGGTCAGCCGGCATCCCGCCTATCTGGAATTGTTTGGCAGCCGGGTGGCTGTCTACACACACCATCATGACCACACCCATGATGTGCATGGGGATGTGGTGCATCCCGGAACGCGGGGGGGCGGTGATGGATGATTTCATCATCCGCGCCCTGCTCGGCGGGATTGGCGTGGCGCTGGTGGCCGGCCCCTTGGGCGCCTTTGTCGTGTGGCGGCGTATGGCCTATTTCGGCGACACCATGGCCCATTCGGCGCTGATGGGTATCGCCCTGGGACTGTTGCTGGGCGTGAATATCCATCTGGCGGTGGTTGCGGTGGCGGTTTTTCTGGCCCTCCTGCTGGTCACACTGCAGCAACGCCGCATGCTGGCCAATGACACCCTGCTCGGTATCCTGGCACATGCCACCCTTTCGGTGGGTCTGGTCAGCCTGGCCTTCCTGGAATCGGTTCGCGTGGATCTGCTGTCCTATCTGTTCGGAGACATCCTGGCCATCGATGGCCAGGATCTATGGTGGATCTGGGGTGGAGGGCTGTTGGTGATACTGGCGCTGGCCGCCATCTGGAGACCCCTGCTGGCGGTGACCGTGCATGAGGAACTGGCACGTGTGGAGGGGGTGCCGGTGGGCCGGGTACGGCTGGTGTTCATGCTGCTGATCGCGCTGGTGATTTCGCTGGCGATGAAGATCATCGGCGTGCTGTTGATCACCGCCCTGCTCATCATTCCGGCGGCCACCGCGCGCAGGTTCGCGGCCTCGCCGGAATGGATGGCCGTGCTGGCTGCGTTGGCGGGTGCTCTGGCCGTGACCGGTGGTCTGGCCGCGTCGCTCTTCCTGGATACGCCGGCGGGGCCGTCGGTAGTGGCGGCGGCAGCGCTTCTGTTTGTCCTTTCCCAGTTGTTGCCGCCGGGGAATCCCTAAGGAACCTCTGAACAAGTATCGGGGGAAGGGGGTTTGGGGGAAGGGGAATGCCCGTGCTTCCCCGTAAGCCATTGATTTGCATCCTTCCCCCAATGGACAACTCCCCGCAGGGGAACTCTGGTCGGGGCGCGTGGCGACTTGATCAGAGTTCCCCTAAAGCCGCATGGCCAGTATCCGGCTGACTTCCTCATCGGTCAGCACCAGGGGGTTGGTCTGCATGCTGCCGCCGCGGCAGTTGGCGACGATCCGGCCGAAGTCCCCTTCCGTGACGCCATATTCCGACAGCCTGGGCATGTTCAGGCGTTCCACCCAGCCGTTGAGGGTCTCCACCAGTTCGTCCAGTTCCCCGTTCCGGTCCTTGGGCGCAGAGTGTTCCCCTTTGAGGAGCCGGTTGATGTGTGCGTAACGGTTCAGGGCCGGGTTGTCCGGATCCCTCGCACGCATCACATCGATGTTTACCGCCGTTGCCGCCCCCAGCAGGGTGCCGCAGACCACGCCATGGGGGATGGGGAAGAATGCTCCCAGGGGAGAGGCCAGGCCGTGTACGGAACCGAGTCCCGCCTGCGCGAGGGTGATGCCGGACAGCAGGGCGGCATAGTGCATGCGTTCGCGTCCGCGGTCGGCTGCATCGCCTTCACCCTCTACGGCATCGAACAGCCCCGTGCGGACCGCCTCGATACCCGACAGGGCCAGCGCATCGGTGAACGGACTGGCGCGCAGGGAAACATAGGATTCCAGTAACTGGACGAAGGCGTCCATGGCATTGGCTGCCATCTGCGGTGGCGGGCAGGTGGACAACAGCTCCGGGTCCAGCAGGGCCACCTTGGGCACCAGGCTGTCGTGACGGAAGGATTTCTTGAAGCCGTCCTTGCCCCGGACGCTGAGCACAGCGTTCTTGGTGGCCTCGGAACCAGTGCCGGCGGTGGTCGGTACGGCGATCTGTGGCGTGGCCGGGCCGGTGTAGGGAATGCCGCGTCCCACCCCTTCCAGGTGATCCATGACCGAATTGCCGAAGGGCAGCAAACCGGCGATGGCCTTGGCGGCATCCAGCACACTGCCACCGCCGATACCGATGACTACGTCGATGCTCTCCCCACTGAAGCGGCGCACGGCTTCATCGATCAGTTGCGGCGATGGCTCGTCGCCGACCTGAAAGGATTCGCACTGCATGCCGGCCTGGCCCAGGCTCTGCAACAGGGGGTGCCAATGTGGACCGTCCCGGAACGAGCGGGCCCCGGTCACGAGCAGGGCGCGCCGGCCGAAACCGGCTGCCAGGCGGGGCAGTTCGCTCAGGCGGCCGGCACCGAAAACGATCCGTGGGAGAGCGGCGACATCGAAATTCATGTTGTATCCAGACGGATTCCCAAGGCTTCCTTCAAAGGACCGAGGAAGTCCTCGTAGTGGCGCCAGCGATCGACCGAACTGGTATAGATGGGTTGCCGGACCTGCCATACGCTGGCGGTTTTGACCTTGCGTTGCGTAGTATGGAATTGCAGGCAGCGCTCATCCCATTCCAGGCCCAGGAACTCGACCATCCGGCGGCTGGTCTCCTCCTGCGCGGATACCAGTTCCTCGTAACGGACCTCCAGGATAGGCATTGGCAGAACAGCCTTCCAGTGTGCCATCAGGCGCTCGTATTGGCGGTAATAGCCGCCGAGTGTCGCCAGATTGTGGCGGTAGGCATGGGTCTCAGAAAAATCCTGGCTGAAGCAGGAAATGCAGGTGTCCAGGGGGTTGCGCCGGCAATGGATGATGCGCGCCTTTGGGAAACAGGTGGCGATCAGCCCCAGGTGGAGGAAGTTCTGCGGCATCTTGTCGGTGATGCGCTGTTCATCGGTTGTGCGGAAACGGTCCAGGTGCCGCAGGTAACGCCCGGCGATGGTGCCGAGTGTCTGGGTATCCACCGAGTCCATGCATTTGGGGTAGGGTGCCGGAGTGTTCAGGCTGGTGGGAAGTTCGCGGGCGAATTCACCGAAGTCATCCAGTTCCCCGGCACCGGCAACCTGTGGGTGGGTTGCCAGTATCTGCTCCACCAGGCTGGTGCCCGAGCGGGGCATGCCGACGATGAAAACCGGCCTTTCCGAGTCGCTGCCACCCTCTGGTGGCTGGCGGAAGAAGTCCTTGCCGAATACGTGCATCAGCTCGGTGATGTACTGTTCGTGGCCCGGCAGGTCGAATGGACTGCTCTTTTCCCGCAGGCGGTTGCCCTCGATGAAATGGCGAAAGGCCGGCCGGTACTCACCGCGTTTGTCCAGTATGCGGCCCAGGGTCAGATGCACCAGGGAGAGGATGTCGTCCGGCCAGCGCCGGGGTTGGTCGAGCACCGCAGCCAGGACGGCCTCATCTTCTTCTTCGATGGCCACATGGCCGGCATAGGTGGCCAGCAGCCGGATGGCTTCTTCCGAGGTGGGTTGCAGGCGCAATACCTCACGTATGTGCCGCAGGCACTCCTCGAAACGCCCGGTATCCAGGTACAACTGGGCGATGTTGTTGTGGTACTTGTCGTTGCCGGGCTCCAGGCCGATGGCCGTCAGGTAGTGCCTGATGGCCTCCTCGTTGCGGTCGAGCCGTTCCAGCACCAGGGCCAGGTTGTTGTGGGCGAGTGCAAAGCCGGGGTTCAGCGCAATGGCCCGCTCCAGGTGTTCGATCGCTTCGTCATATTGCTCCAGGTCGCGCAGGGCGATGCCCAGGTTGCTGTGCGCCTCGCTGAACGCCGGGTTCAGATCCAGTGCGGTCCGGTATTCGGTGATGGCTTCCTCCAGGTGTCCATGCGTCCTGAGCGTGTTGCCCAGGCTGTTGTGCATTTCCGCATTGTCCGGTTCCAGACGGACCGCCCGGCGGTAACTGGCGATGGCGGCTTCCGCCCGGCCGAGGGATTCCAGCGCGCTGCCGAGACCGATGTGGTAGCGCGCCTGGCCGGGGTTGCCGGCCACGGCCTTTTTCAGATATTTGACCGCCTCGGTCTTTCTGCCGCCCTGCAGGGCGATGATTCCCAGCAGGTAACTGGCCTCTGGATGTCCGGGGCTTTGCTTCAATGCCTGTTTGCACAGTTTTCTGGCACGGCCCGGCATGCCTTGTTGCAGGGATTGAATGGCGTCGGAAAGGGGGTCGCGCATGGATTCGTACCGGGATCTCGGTTGCCGGCCGGTCTGTATCGGCCGGTGTGCATTCTACTGTGAATGCCGGCCCGCAGGCTGCGTTGTCCGGCATCCTGAACAGGATCTATTGGGTTGCCGGGTTAATAGTGTTCATACAGTGGGGAAACAGCCGTTCATCGTCCAGTGCCTCGGTGCATCGTTCACCGCTGGGGGTGTCCGGCAAACCAGTCTCTTCCCTCTCCTCACGCTCGAACTGTCGCAACTGCCTTGCGAGCCGGCAGCCCTGACTGTCCAAGCAGGCGCCGTCATTGCCGCATACTTTCTTTTCCAGCCAGACACAGGCGCTGCCACCGTCCCCGGTGCGGGGGCGTCTGGGTGGCGGCATCCGGCGCAGCAGCAGAATATCCTCATTGGGCACGGCGAGGCCGGAGCGCACGGTGAGGGTGCGGCCGTCCTGCAGCTTGTGTACTCCGTCCCGGAGCAGTCTGCGGCCGCCGTCGGTGTCGATGACCCAGGCCTGGTTGGTGCGGGTGTCCACGGACAGGCGTGAGCCGTCGGCCAGGGTGGTGCTCCATTCGGAGGCATATGCAGTGGCGGCCGTTGCCAGGCTGAGGAGTAGAAAGATGCAGGGTATGGAAAGGATCATGCCACCGATCATTCATCACATGCGCCGATAAAGTCCAGCAAACTGGCTGGTGGCACCAGAGTGGTTCGTACATGGTACAGTCGGTACGGATTTTTACGCCGGGTCAGGATCACGTGTTCAAGCAGTTCAAGGCCTTTCTCGATTCCCTCAAGGAGAGCCTGAGAGACCTCGCCCCCATCGTCGGCGTGGTGGCCTTTTTTCAGTTGCTGGTTCTGCATCAGCCGATACCTGATTTCACCGGTATGCTGGTGGGCCTGCTGTTCGTTGTGCTGGGCCTGACCCTGTTCGTGCGTGGTCTGGAAATGGGCCTGTTTCCCATTGGTGAATCCATGGCCTGGGCCTTTTCCCGCAAGGGCAGCCTGTTCTGGTTGCTGCTGTTTTCCTTTTTCCTTGGTTTTGGCACCACCGTGGCCGAACCGGCACTGATCGCCGTATCCAAAGAGGCGGCGGCCGTGGCCGCCGAAGGGGGCATGATCGACGACACCGGGCCGGCTCGCCATTCCTACGCCCAGGGTCTACGCTATACGGTGGCCCTGTCGGTGGGGTTGGCCATCGTCGTTGGCGTCATTCGCATCATCAAGGGTTGGCCGATACATATACTGATCACCGGTGGCTATATCGGCGTGGTGATCATGACCGCCTTTGCGCCGAAGGAGATCATCGGCATCGCCTATGATTCCGGCGGTGTGACCACATCGACCATCACGGTTCCCCTGGTCACGGCCCTGGGTGTGGGGCTGGCATCCGCCATCCGGGGGCGCAACCCCATGGTGGATGGTTTTGGCCTGATTGCCTTTGCCTCGTTGACGCCCATGATCTTCGTCATGGGTTATGGGATGGTGATCTGATGGAAGCGCTGACCGGCCTGCTCGCCTCACTGTTTGGCACATTGCGCGATGTCCTGCCCATCGCGGCCATCATCTTCGGTTTTCAGTGGCTGGTGATCCGCCGCCCGGTTCCCAATCTGAAAAGGGTACTGATCGGTTTCGCCTACGTGCTGGTGGGCATGGCGCTGTTCCTTCAGGGGCTGGAGCAGGCGCTGTTCCCGCTCGGGCGCCTGATGGCGGAGCAGTTGACCGCCCCCTCGTTCATTGCCGCCGGCGCCGGGGATGCGGGTCTCGGGTGGCGGGATTATCTGTGGGTATATGTCTTTGCCGCCGCCATCGGCTTTGCCACTACCGTGGCCGAGCCCTCGCTGATCGCCGTGGCGATGAAGGCCAACCAGGTGTCCGGCGGCAGTATCAGCGTGTGGGGTTTGAGAACGGCGGTGGCCATTGGCGTGGCCATCGGCATCGCCTTGGGCACCTTCCGCATCATCACCGGCACGCCATTGCATTACTACATCATCGCCGGCTACATCGTGGTGGTGGTTCAGACCTTTTTCGCACCACGTCTGATCGTCGCCCTGGCCTATGACTCCGGTGGTGTCACCACTTCCACCGTAACGGTGCCGCTGGTGACCGCGCTGGGCCTGGGGCTGGCCGGCACCGTACCTGGCCGTAATCCGCTACTGGATGGGTTCGGCCTGATCGCCTTTGCCAGCCTGTTTCCCATCATCACCGTCATCGCCTATGCCCAGCTCAGCGAATGGTGGGGGAAGAGGGGGCAGTGAATCCCACCTGAAGAGCCTGCCGGGCTTAGGGGGATCGAAGCGAAAAAGTGGGACAGTGAGGATGATTTTTCATGATGTTGAGGAGCATGGTGGGAACCATGTGACGAAAAATCAGGGAAAATCAGGCCGCTGTCCCGCTTTTGCAGCCGATTCAGCCTGAGTCCGACAGGCTCTGAACCCACGGATTCAGGTTCCAGTGACATCCGGCCCATCGAGGCCAAAGGAGACCGGTTATGCACTTCAAGCTCATCGTAGCCCTGGTCGAGGATGACAAGACCGGAAAGGTGATGGAGGCGGCGCGCCGGGAAGGGGCGACCGGCGCCACTATCATCAATAACGCCCGCGGAGAGGGGCTGAAAACGGCCAAGACCTTTTTCGGCCTCAACCTGGAAACCCAGCGGGACGTGATTTTCCTGCTGGTGGAGGAGCATCTGGCGCGCACCATCCTGGAAAAGATCGCCGAGGTGGGGGAATTCGACGAGAAACCCGGTACCGGCATTGCCTTCCAGGTGGATGTGGAAGATGCCGTGGGTGTCGCCCAGCAGATCCGCAAGCTCACCCCGGTGGTGGAGGAAGAGATATGAAAAAACGTGAAGTGGTCCGTGTGCGGCATGTCATGAAGACGCACTTCGACATGGTGGATGGCATGACCACCGTTTCCGAGGCATTGGTCAGGATGAAACACGTGGAGACCAAGACCCTCATCGTTGACAAGCGCCACGAAGACGACGAGTACGGCATGGTGCTGATCCCCGATATCGCCCGCCAGGTTCTGGCCAGGGACCGCGCCCCGGAACGGGTCAATATCTACGAGATCATGACCAAGCCGGTGGTCACCGTGGATCCGGACATGGACATTCGCTACTGCGCGCGATTGTTCCAGCGTTTTCATTTTTCCCGCGCGCCGGTGGTCGATGGCGGGCATGTGGTCGGCGTGGTGAGCCTGACCGACATGGTGCTGAAGGGGATGGTGAAGGATTTGTGAAGGAACCTCCAGGCCTTGCCGGCGTGCGGCAGGGCCTGCTGATCAACTTCAGGGCACCTCTAATAATTCTGTTTGAGCAGATTCGTGTCGGAGGCCCGTGAGAACAAGGCGAAGTTCGCAGCCAATAGCACGCTATTGGCAAGAACTTCAACGCAGTTATCGCGGGCCTCCGGCGCGAAGATGCCGAACACGAATTATTAGAGGTGCCCTTCAATGTTCCACGGTTGAAGGAAGGACTGGAAAGCCATGTCTTATGGATTTCTTCCTGCTCTTCATGTCCTTCATGGTGAAAATTCTTAATCACGGCGGGGATGGAACCACCAGGGCGCGGGAGGTTTCCCCGGGGAAGCGGCCCTGTACACCAACCGCCGGGGCCTGCGGGAACGCGGAAAACCGGCCCTTGTCAACGGAGGGATCATGGGCGCCTCCCGCGCCTGTCGGCGGGCTGGGGGGCTCCCATGTTGTTGCAGAAAAACAACACAAATGCGCGCCTGTGGTTTTTTTGAAAAAACTGTTGCATCCATGCCAACACGGGGCTATATTCGCCGGGTCTTTTTTAAAAGCAAACACCCGTAAAGGGGAGGAACCTCTCGATGAACAAGAAAATTCTCGCTATCGCCGTTGCCGGCGCTCTGGCCGCTCCTTTCGCCGCCCAGGCCGACGCCACCGTTTACGGCATCGTCCACAACTCCATCGACAAGGTCGATCAGGG
>CAYPEH010000117.1:0-8640 GCA_964409585.1 uncultured Chromatiales bacterium
TGGATTTTCATCCTTCCCCCAATAGGCAATCCCCCGAAAGGGGACTCTGATCAAGGCGCGTAGCGACTTGGTCAGAGTTTCCTCAGGAATACACTTCCAGGGCCGCCCTCAACCGCTCGCGAACCTGCTCCCGCAGGGATCGCGGTGACATGACCTCCACGTCGGGGCCGTAACGCAGTATGTCCATCACCAGTTCACGGGAATCGCTGAAAGGTACGGTGAGCTGATAGCTGCCATCGTCGAGAAACTGTGCCTGCTGTTGCGGATGCCACTGTTCATCGGCCACCCAACGGGCCCGTTCCGGACTGAAACGCAGGACCGCCCTGCCCTTGGCACGGCCGGAGAAAATGCCATAGGCATCACTGAAGTGCCGATCCAGCCGTTCCACCGGCAGCTCCTTGCACGCCTCCTCCAACATGCCGCAGGACTGGATACGATCGACGGCAAAGCTGCGCAGGGCCTTGCGCTCGTGACACCAGGCATCCAGGTACCAGTTGTCCCGGTAATGCACCAGGCGCTGGGGGGAGACCACGCGTTCACTGACACGGTTGCGGCCACGTCCATGGTAGGTCATACGCAGGCGCCGGCGGCGCATGAGCGCACCAGCCACCGTGCGGTAGTGTTCACCGGCGGGCCGTGCGGCCATACGCAGGATCTTCACCCGCGACGCCACCTCGCCGGCCCCCATCTGCCCGGTCTCCAGGATCTGCTCGATGCGCCGCCGCAACGGGGCCAGATGACTCTCCAGCAGACCCGGCTGCACATCGGCCAGCAACTGTTGCGTGGCCAGCAGGGCATGGAGTTCGGAGGGATTGAACCAGAGCCCCGGCAACTCATAGCTGTGTCCGCCCTCGCTGGCGTACTCATAGCCATTGAACCGGCGGTTGTAGCGGATCGGCGCACCGAGGAAATCCCGCAGTTCATTGATGATGCGGTGGACGGTGGCGCGGGAACATTCCAGCTCCTCCATCAAACGCTTCATGGGTACCGGCCGGCGGGCCACGGCCATGATCTTGTGCAGTTCGAAGATGCGGTCGAAACGTTCCATGGTCATCCCAGCCAGCGTTCGAGGATGGCGAGCAGGCCGGCCTGACTGACCGGCTTGGCCAGATAATCGTCCATCCCTGCCTCCAGCACCTTGTCCCGGTCGCTCTTCAGGGCATGGGCGGTGAGGGCGACGATGGGCAGGCGCCGTTCCACTCCCTGGTCCAGCTCCCAGGCCCGTATCCTCCTGGCCGCCTCATAACCGTCCATCTCCGGCATCTGGCAGTCCATCAGTACCAGATCGTAGTGTCCGGCCTGGACCTTCTCCACCGCCTCGCGGCCATTGATGGCCAGGTCCGGGACCAGATCCAGTTTGCGCAACATGGCCATGGCCACCTTCTGATTGACCGGGTTGTCCTCCACCAGAAGGATCCGGGAAGAGGACGACGGGGGGTTCGTATCCGCCGTCCCGGTCTGTTCACTCACGTTTTCCCGGCCTGCGTCCGCACCGGGTTCCAGTTTCAGGGGCAACCGGAACCAGAAGGTCGAGCCATTGCCCGGCTCGCTGTCCACCCCGATCTCGCCCCCCGCCATTTCGATGATCTCCCGGCAGATGGCCAGCCCCAGGCCGGTCCCCCCGTATCGCCGGCTGGTGGAGGCATCCAGTTGGTCGAAGGCATGGAAGACCTTGTCCCGATCCTCGTCGGCAATGCCGATGCCGCTGTCCTCCACCGCCAGCCGCACTGGACAGAGCCCGTCCCTGACGGGTTCGCATTCGACCCGGACACGCACATAGCCCTGGCGGGTGAACTTGAGCGCATTGCTCACCAGATTGAGCAGCACCTGGCGCAGGCGAACCACATCGCCGATGAACCGCCGCGGACAGGATGGATCATAGTCCAGACTCAGACGCAGCCCGCGCTTGTCCGCGTTGGGCATCAGCAACTGGACCACGTCGGCGGCCATGTCCCGCAGATCGAAGGGGCTGGCCTCCAGTTCCAGCATGCCCGCCTCGATCTTGGAGAAATCGAGGATGTCATTGATGATATTGAGCAGGGCCTGGCCGGAACGGTACACGGTTTCCACATAATCGCGCTGGGTCTCGTCCAGTTCCGTGTCACGCAACAGTTCGACCATGCCCAGGACACCGTTCATGGGGGTTCGGATCTCGTGGCTCATGACCGCCAGGAAACTGCTCTTGGCGCGCGAGGCGGCCTCGGCGGCATATCTTGCCTCCACCAGTGCCTGTTCCGCCCGCTTGCGCTCCGAAATATCCCGGAACATGACCACCGTACCGACCACCTCGTCACCCTTGCGTATGGGCGTGGAACTGTATTCCACCGGAAAACTGCTGCCATCCTTACGCCACAGCACCTCATCGGCCACCAGTTGGGTTTCACCCAGTTGCACGGCCCGGTTCATCTTGCATTCGTGAACGGGGTAGGCTGTGCCATCCGCGCGGGTGTGGTGGATCAACTCGTGGCTGGCGCGGCCGATCAACTCCTCCGGCGCGTAGCCCAGCAGACGCGCGGCCGCCGGATTGACGAAGGTGGCACGCCCCTCCCGATCCATGCCGTAAATCCCCTCGTCGGTGGAATCCAGCAACAGGCGGGCCCGTTCCTCGGCCTCGGCCAGGGCCTCGGTGGCCTGAGTCAGGGCGCGTTCCGCCTCCTTCAGCTCGGTGATGTCCACGAAGGCTTCCAGCCATACGTCCTCCCCCGCCAGACGAATGGGCAAGGCCGTCTTCAGCACGGGAATCAGGCGCCCGTCGGAGTCGATCATCCGTTTCTCAGCCTGATCGAGCCTCTCCCCCAGATCCATGACCGGGCATTCCCCTTCCCCGGCAGCGCAGACACTTCCCTCCCGGCCATGGCAACGGCTGCCCAGCAGTTCCTCCACCGGCCGGCCCAGGATGGCCGCGCCGGCGGCATTGACCTGGCGGATGGTGAAGTCCTCACCGATCACCATGATGCCGAAGGGCACACCTTCGAGGATGGCGGTGGTGGTCTCCAGGGCCTCGCTGAGGGAACGCCGCGCCTGTTCACGCTCGTCGAGCATGCGCTGCACACGCCTCAGGGCGCGCAGCAGCTGCGCCCCCAGCAGCAGAACACCGATCACCACCAGGGCGGCGCGGGTCAGATCGTGACGCCGTTGACTGTCGTGCAAGCGGGCGCGCAGACGCTCCGCCCCCCGGTCGGCATCGTAGAGGATGCCGGTGGCGCTCTCCCTCGAACGCTGAAAGATGGTGGCCGTGGCCTTGGCCTGGTTCCGGATGCGCTGGGTCAACTCCTCCCTCTCCCTGCCGTCCGCGGACAGGCGTTTCCTGGCCATATCGGCGATGCGGCCGAAGTGATCCTCCAGCTCCCGCAGGCGTGGCGCCAGTTCCAGCACTTCGACCACGTAATGGCTGCCCGGCGGTTTTACATAATGGATCGGGTGAACCACCTCTTCCTGGTCGATGAGGTTGGCCGGCAGCACTTCTTCGTAGGTACCGCCGTTCAGCAGCACATTCAGCGCGCCTTTCATGGAATCCAGATGGGCCGCGCTCTGCTGTTCCAGACGCTGGAGGTCGCGGACATCCTCCAGCTCCGTCATGCGGTACAGCAGAGTCTCGGCGGCCAGCAGATGCTCATTGATGCGCTCACCGATATCGGCCCGGGCATGCTGATTGACGAAGACCTGCTCGATACGCTCGACCTTGCCGCGTAACAGTGCCTCGGTCGCAAACAGGGCGGTGACGATCACCACGCCCACACCGGCCAGCAGGAGGATCTCCCGCTGAATGGGATCACGGATCGGTTTCACCCGTGCCTCACTGAACTTCGTACAACCCGCCCTGATTGAACAACTCCCGCCCCCTGGCCGATGCGGCATAGTCCATGAAACGGCGTGCCAGATCCGGGTGGTGAGAGGTGGTCAACAGACCGAGAACCAAGCGTTTTTTCTTGGCGAAACGCTCATCGATGGGCAGGGTGTCGATATATTTGCGGTTGTCCGACCATGTGGAGGTGGCATACCAGTTGATCACCACATCCGCCACCCCTTCACGCAACACCTGGGACAGGCGCTTGGAATCGGTGGTCATCTCCCGTGCATTGGCTGCCACCTGCTCGTACAGGCCCGCCTTGGTGAGGATCTTGCGCGTCTCCCTGCCGATACTGCCGCTTTCCGGATTGCCGATGACGACATAGAGATCCGCCCTGGCCAGTTCCGCCAGATCGGCCCGGATTCCCTTCGGATTGCCCTTGCGCACCATGATGGCGGCCTTGTTGTAGCCCACGTGGACGGTGTCGGTAACCAGGCCCTTGCCCTTGGCATCGGCGATATAGGCATCCGAGCCTGGCAGATAGAGATCACCGACCTGATTGGTCTCGATCGCACGCAGCAGATTGCCGGAACCTCCGCTGATGATCACGCTGTGGAAGCCATCGCTCTGCTCCAGTTCCCTGGCAATGCGCGCCATCGGCTCCTTCATGGTGATGCCGCAGTAGATGAGCAGTTCAGGCCGGGCATCGGCCTGTTGCTGCTGCATTCCGAACAGGTACCCGGCCACCGCCACCACGGCGACGCCAGCGAGGGCGGCAATACTCAGATTACGTTTCATCCCCATGGCCCATGATTTTTGTCACGATGCATCGGATACAGCGGCAGCTTTCCGATGAACTAAACCCGGACCAACAGCTGTAATACCACGGCGGCATACAAAGCAGCCAACAGGTCATCCAGCATGATGCCGAAACCACCCCGCACCCGGCGGTCCATCCAGGCGATGGGCCAGGGTTTCCAGATATCGAACAGGCGGAACAGGGCAAAACCCGCCAACAGCCAGAGCCAGCCGGCCGGTGCTGCGCTCATGGTCACCAGCAGGCCGACCCATTCATCCCAGACGATACCGGGATGGTCATGGACCCCCAACGCCTTTGAGCTGGCATCGCAGAGCCAGATGCCGAACAGAAACAGGCCGGCACACAGGATCAGGTACTCCAGCAGTGGCAGATCGGCCACCAGCAGATAGAAGGGAATGGCCGCCAAGGTACCGAAGGTACCCGGCGCCTTGGGTGCCAGACCGCTGCCCAGGCCGAAGGCCAACAGATGCACGGGGTGGGTCAGAATCCGGCGGGCGGTAATAGTCATGGGCACGAGGCAGATCAGAAATGCCGGAAACCGGTGTGTTTCAGAGCCAGGACACTACCATCGGCCAGACGGCAACTCACCCCTTCACCCGCCACGGCCGTGCCCACCCGCGTCGCGCGCAGGCCGGCGGCCGCGAAACGGGCCCGCATGGCAGCCTCGTTGCGCCGCGGCAGGGTAAAACAGAGCTCGTAGTCATCGCCGGCGGTCAAGGGCAAGCTCCAGCCTCCCACCCGGTCGAGCACGCCTCGCAAGGTATCCGAGAGGGGCAGGCTTTCCACGTCCAGTTCGGCACCCAGGCCGCTGGATTCGAGAATATGTCCCAGATCAGCCAACAGGCCGTCGGAAATATCGATACAGGCACTGGCCAGCCCCACCAACGCCCTGCCCTCCGCGAGACGGGGCCGTGGCCGGTTGAGCCGGTCCAGGGCGAAATCCCGGTCACGAGGGGGAAGCTCCAGACCCCGTTGCAGGACCTGCAATCCCAGACCGCCATCGCCCAATGTGCCGGTCACGTAGATTCCATCCCCGGCCTGGGCGCCGCCGCGCCTCAGTGCTTGGCCTTCCGGCACCACGCCCAGCAACTGCACGCTGATAGTCAGCGCACCACGGGTCGTATCGCCTCCCACCAGTTGCACGGCGCCGGATGCCGCCGCCTCGGCCAGGCCACGGCTGAAGGCGGCCAGCCAGTCCACGCTCACGTCGGGGAGGGTCAGCGCCAGGGTGGCCCAACGGGGTTCGGCACCCATGGAAGCCAGATCACTGAGATTGACCGCCATGGCCTTGTAGCCGACATCGGCCGGATCGGTGGAGTCGGGAAAATGCACGCCCGCGACCAGAGTATCCACCGCCACGACCAGTTCATGGCCTTCCGGCACCCGCACCAGTGCCGCATCATCGCCGATGCCGAGCGCCACATCGCCGCGCGCCCGGGTGGCCGAGGCGAAAAACCGTTGGATCAGATCGAATTCGCCCGGCCGCACAGAGGAAGATGGACGGTGATTTCCCGGCAGCGTGTCCATCCGCCTCTTCAGGTCCTTGCCTTTTGCCCTGCCGCCGTGGTTTCCACCGCCCGCAGCTCCTTCGCGACCTTGTCCAGCACCCCGTTCACGAACTTGTGCCCCTGTTCGGCACCAAAGCGCTTGGCCAGCTCCACCGCTTCGTTGATCACCACGCGGTAGGGCACGTCCATACGGCGCAGGAATTCGAACACGGCAATGCGCAGGATCGCCCTCTCGATGGGGTCCACCTCTTCCAGGGCCCGGTCCAGATAGGGGGCAACACGCCGATCCAGATCAGATGCCATACCGGGAATGCCGTGCAGCAACTCACGAAAATAGGCCACGTCCACCTTGCTCATGTCCTGTTCTTCCATGAACTGGCTCTCGATGGAGGATAAGGTTTGCCCGGCCATATCCCACTGATAGAGGGCCTGCATGACACGGGTACGGGCCAGGGAACGGCTGCGGGGATTGGACTTGGCGGGTTTGTTCATGGACGCTGCCACTGGGTTGATACGGAACACAGGTTCATCGGGCATTGCGGGCCGGAATGGGTGGCGGCCTTTCCCGACCGGTAGCGGAGGGAAGACCGCCCTGTCATGTCCACTGTCTGTCGGCTGCCGGCAAGAAATACCAAGCCGGAGCTATTACCGAGCCGGGGCTTGTGGGTTGCTCACCGCGGGCAAACCGCCGGAGGGGAGCTTTGTTGGGGTTCGACTTGGCAAGGGACGCGACAGTGGATGCCGCACCCCTCTCACCACGAGGCCGGCGTCAGGCCGTGATGCCGCGCAGCAGGCTGACGGTCTCGATGGCGGACATGGCGGCCTCGTGACCTTTGTTGCCGGCCTTGGTGCCGGAACGTTCGATGGCCTGTTCGATGGTGTCCACGGTGAGGACACCGAAGGCCACCGGCAGATCGTACTGGGCGGACACGTGGGCCAACCCCTTGGCACATTCTCCGGCGACGAAGTCGAAATGCGGCGTGCCACCCCGGATCACCGCCCCGACGGTGATGATGGCATCGTATTTCTTGGTGGCGGCGATACGCTGGGCGGCGATGGGCATTTCCCAGGCTCCCGGCACCTTGTACACCTCGATGTTCTCCTGCCGGCAGCCGTGGCGCAGCAGGGTGTCGATGGCGCCCGCCTCCAGGCTGTCCACCACGAAGCTGTTGAAACGGGCGGCGATGATGGCGAAACGGGTGTCGGCGGGGATGGAGAAATCCCCCTCGTGGGTCTTGATCGTCATGATGGGTCTCGGAATTCTCGATTTTCGTTGGTCAATCATGCACGTACTCTACCACTTCCAGGTCGAAGCCCGAGAGGGCGTGCATCACCTTGGGCGCCCCCAATACCCGCAGCTTGTGGATATTCAGGTCCAGCAGGATCTGCGCGCCAATACCGAAGGTGCGAAGCTCCTCACCGCCCCCGGCGCTGGACCCGGCTGGCGTGCCGCCATCCTTGCGCAGTTGATAGTCGCGAATGCGCCGGATGAGGTCACGGGGCTGTTCATTGCGGTGCAGCACCACCACCACGCCGCATCCCTCCTCGGCGACCCGCTGGATGGTATCGTGCAGCGGCCAGCCACACTCGGACAAGCCACCACCAAACAGATCGCAGAGGGTGTTCTGCACGTGTACGCGCACCAGGGCCGGTTCCCCGTTGCCCACATCGCCCAGGACCAGGGCGTAGTGCAGGCCGCCGTCCACGGTATCCTGGAAGGCGATCAGGCGGAAGTCGCCGTGACGGGTGGGCATGGGGCATTCGGCCACCCGCTCCACCGTCTTCTCATTCTGATTGCGGTAGTGGATCAGGTCGGCGATGGTGCCGATTTTCAGATCGTGCTCCTTGGCGAACACTTCCAGATCGGGGCGGCGCGCCATGGTGCCGTCCTCTTTGAGGATCTCGACGATCACCGCGGCCGGCTCCAGGCCCGCCAGCCGGGCCAGATCGCAACCGGCCTCGGTGTGACCGGCACGGGTCAGTACACCGCCGGGCTGGGCCATCAGCGGGAAAATGTGGCCGGGCTGCACGATATCCTCGGGACGCGCATTGGGAGCCACGGCAGTGCGCACGGTGTGGGCACGGTCATAGGCGGAGATGCCGGTGGTCACGCCCTCGGCCGCTTCGATGGAAACGGTGAAGTTGGTGCCGTGCATGTCATTGGTGTTACTCACCATCAGGGGCAAGCGCAACTGCCTGCACCGCTCCCGGGTCAGGGTCAGGCAGATCAGGCCACGGCCGTGGGTGGCCATGAAGTTGATGTCCTCCGGCCGCACCATGGAGGCGGCCATAAGCAGGTCGCCCTCGTTCTCACGGTCCTCATCGTCCATGATGATGACCATCTTGCCGCGACGCAGATCGTCAAGGATTTCTTCGATTGTGTTCAATGCCATGGAGTTGGGTAACCACTGTTGCGACAGGCCGGAGGGAATGGCTGTCTTGTTTTATTTTATTGGTCCGGCGACCAAATGTTTGCACATTCAGCCAGCCTGAGCCCGCCTGCGGCAAGGCATCGAAACGCC
>CAYPEH010000118.1:0-8553 GCA_964409585.1 uncultured Chromatiales bacterium
AGACCGCTGTCCCGCTTTTGCAGCCGATCCAGCCTGAGTCCGACAGGCTCCAAGCACCGGGGGAAGGGGGTTTGGGGGAAAGAGTGCGCCCCCCCGTAAGCCATTGATTTGCACCCTTCCCCCAATAGACAACCCTCTGGAAGGGGACTCTGATCAAGGCGCGTGCGACTTGATCAGAGTTTCCTTGACGCCTCCTCCCACCGTCTTCCGCGCAGCCATGCCCGATACCGCCATCACCGCCAATGAACTGGAGCAATCCGGCATCGGTCCGCTGCGCCAGCCTGCATCGGGCCGTATTCCGGGCAACTGGGCCATCTGGGTGGGCATCCTCTCGGAGATGACCGAGTTCGCGATGATGTTCCTGGTCTATTTCATCGCCAAGGCCCACAACCCAGAACTGTTCCACATCGGTCCGACACGTTTGAACACCCTGGCCGGTGCCGTCAACACCCTGGTGCTCCTCTCCAGCAGTTATTTCGTCGCCAAGGCCATGCTCGCCATCCGCGCCGGCCGGGTGGTGGCCAGCATGCGCTGGCTGTGGGGCGCGGTCGGGGCGGGAGTGGCCTACCTGCTGATCAAATGGTTCGAGTACCGCTGGAACGGTGCCCATGGCCTGTCCACCGATACCGACCTGTTCTTCACCGTCTACTACTACACCACCTTCAACCACCTGCTGCACGTGGGCTGGGGCAGTTGCGCCATCCTGTGGGGCATCTTCGGCCTGAAAACGGGCAAATTCACCGCCCGTGAACACGCCGGGCTGGAGGCGGTGGCGGTCTACTGGCACATGATCGATCTGGCCTGGATCGTGATCTTTCCGCTGCTCTACGTGTTGAGATAGCAGCAGGCTGTTGAGATTCGCTCAGGCGAGTGCGAGACAAGGCGAAAAGCGGTGAAAAAGCGCAGTTTATACGGAATAAATGAGCATTTTGAGCCGGTTTTCAACGCCGTATCGCGCCGCATGAGTAGAATTTCAACAGCCTGATAGAGGACGGCCATGCTGGAAAACAAATCCATCGACTTCATCTGGCTGCTGCTCATGGGCCTGACCATCGCAACCACCCTGATCGCGGAGAACGCCGATCAGGACATCTGGGTGGTGGCCGTCATCTCCATCATCATCGGCTTCAAGGGCCGCATGATCGTCGACCGTTTCATGGAACTGCGTGACGCCAACCGCTATCTGCGCAAGGCCATGCGGCTGTATTTCTATGTCATCCCCGGCCTGATCGTGCTGGTCCACCTGTTCCCGGAAGAGCTGGCGAGGATGACCACCCTTTTCTAACCCGTCCCCGCCACGAACACGAGACCCTCCCCCCGTAGGAGCGGCTTCAGCCGCGAACGACACCGCCAACCCCCGAAACACCGAGCGCCTCTTTCACCCCCCCACCACAAACACACCCCCCGTAGGAGCGGCTTCAGCCGCGAACAGGCTTGAAAAGAACGCTATTCTTGCTGAATTTGGAATCGCGGCTGAAGCCGCTCCTACAAAAAACGCCATTCTTGCCGAACTTGGAATCGCGGCTGAAGCCGCTCCTACAAAAAACGCTGTTCTTGCCGAATTTGGGATCGCGGCTGAAGCCGCTCCTACAGAAGACAACCTCGCAACGCCGATGACGAGCACAACAAACCAGACCGGAAGCGGAAATCCCACGCAGCCACCCAGGCCGAGCCGCCCTGGTCAGCGCGCCCTGCGCAAGGGGCGGGTCTCACTACCCGGCCAGGCCTATGTGTTGACCACGGTCACCCACCAGCGCCGTGCTCTGTTTGCCGACCTGTACCTGGGCCGCAAGGTGGTGGCCGCCATGCGACGGGTACAGGAACAGGGCTGGGCGCGCACACTGGCCTTCGTGGTGATGCCGGATCATCTGCACTGGTTGTTCGTGCTGGGCGATACGACCCTGGGCAAGGTGGCGCAGGCGGTGAAAGGCGGCAGCGCCCGGGCCATGAGCGGGCGGGTGACCGCGCCGGTCTGGCAACGAGGGTATTTCGATCACGCGGTGCGTGGTGACGAGGATTTGCGGGTGATGGCGCGTTATGTGGTAGCCAACCCCCTGCGGGCGGGTCTGGTGGAGCGACTGGAGGAATATGCCTTATGGGATGCGGTGTGGTTGGACGATTCCACGTCGTCTTCGTTGTTGTAGGAGCGGCTTCAGCCGCGAACGACACCGCCCAGTCCCCGAACACTGGACGCCTCTTTCAACCCGTCCCCACCACAAACACGCCCCCCGTAGGAGCGGCTTTAGCCGCGAACAGCGCCGCTCAATCCCCGAACGCTGGACGTCTTTCCATGCCTGGAATCGCGGCTAAAGCCGCTCCTACAAAGAACGCCATTCTTGCCGAACGTGGGATCGCGGCTGAAGCCGCTCCTACGTGGCGCCCCAGTGGGCGGTGGCGATCCCCTCGCCCAGGTCGGCATCGATCAGACGCCGGCGGACTTCGAGCAGCTTTTCCAGCAACGCCGGCTCGGACTGCTCATACCCCTCCGCGTCGGGCACGCGCTTGACCACGACACCCAGCAACTCGGTAATGGCATTGCCGATGGAGTTCTGGCTGATGGTGACCAGCAACCTGCCTTCCTCGTTGCGATAGATGAGCTGCTTGAATGCCGGCTGCCAGCGGATGGAATTGGCGTATTTGGCATCGGTGATGCAGCGGTCGCGGACCTTCTTGGCCGTGCTGAGAAAGTCGTTGTCGAACAGCAGCACGCTCTCCACCTGCACGGGGAAGTACACACCCTCGGGCATGGGCGCATTGCGGGTGGAGACCTGGGAGAAGAAGGTGCGGTAGAAATCGATGAAGCCCTTCAGGATCAGATCGTATTCCTTCCAGAAACGGATGTCCTTGAGCGCATCCACGCCGCCCTGAATCTCCCAGCAGGGAAGGCCCTGGGGATAACCGGTGAGTTCGATACGCGATTGCGATGAACTGACCGGTTTCAGCACCTGCAATTCCAGCGCCTCGTCGAAGAAGCGGCGGTAGACATCCTTCATATGGGCCTGGAACAGGCTGTGCTGGCCGCCATCGGTGAGATTGGGGTCGTCGGCCGGGGCCGGGGCCGCCCGGCGCAGTTTCTCCATGGGGAAGACGATGAAGTGGTTGTGCAGCATGCGGATGCTGGGCACACCGGGAGAGGTCAGCGGCCAGGTGGCGTCCAGACTGGCCTCGCCGGCCAGCAGCAGGTGTTCGGCCGGGTCCGGATATTTCTCTACCATGTATTCGATGAGGATCTGGTTCATGCGGTTCCAGACGTGTTTGACGTTGTCCGGAACCTGGGTACGGCGCACCGGCCTGCCCAGCGGGTCGAGGATCACCTGCGAGGTGTTGTAGATGATGGAGGTGTCGAACTCGTTGCTGTGCCCCAGCGCCTTGCGGTAGAGCAGCAGGTTTTCCTGGTTCGTCAACAGGCCGTTGTTGTACACCAGATCGTTGAGGTTCTCGGCGCTGTTGAAGAACTCATTGGGCTTCATGCCCTCCGGCACCTCCAGGGGGATGGGGCGGAAAGGGGTCACAATCTCGCGGGGGCCGGAAACCATCGAAACATACCTCGGGGACTTCAGTCTGGGTCACGGAAGTCCATCATTATTTCAGAACAGACTGAACAACGGTAGACTGTGCCCCCCTTGCAAAGGAAACTCCGATCAAGTCGCGCACGACTTGATCGGAGTCCCCTTCCAGGGGGTTGTCTGTTGGGGGAAGGATGGAAATCAACAGCTTGCGGGAACGCAGGCGCACCCCTTCCCCCAAACCCCCTTCCCCCGGTACTTGTTCAGGGCCTCCCAAACCCTTTCTTCCGGCCTTCCAGCCACCCATGCCACCCGAATGCGCTATTCTTCGTCGCATGGGCAACATCCGGATCACCCGCCGTGTCACCATTCCGGACACCTTGAAGATCAGCCGCTATCGCAAGGTGCCGGAGCTGGGACCCAGCATTCTTTTCTTCAGCGGCGGCTCCGCCCTCACTCACATCAGCCGGACCCTGAAGAACTACACTCACAATTCCATCCACCTGGTCACCCCCTTCGACTCCGGGGGCAGTTCCGCCAAACTGCGCAAGGCATTCCAGATGCCCTCCATCGGCGATCTGCGCAGCCGCATGATCGCCCTGGCCGACGAGAGCGTGACCGGTCACCCGGAGATCTACCGGCTGTTCACGCACCGCCTGCCAAAAGAGGGGCAGGATCGTGAACTGCGTGAACAGCTGATCGAACTGGCCCGGGGCAGCCACCCATTGGTCGCGGACATCCCCAACCCCATGCGCAGGCTGATCCGCACCCAGCTCGGCTTCCTGCTCGATGCCATGCCCGCGGATTTCGATCTGCGCGGCGCCAGCATCGGCAACCTGATCCTGGCGGGCGGTTATCTCAACAACGGCGAGCACCTGGATCCGATCATTTTTCTGTTCTCCAAGCTGGTGAACGTCCAGGGCACCGTGCGGGCTGTGGTCGATGACAACCTGCACCTGGGGGCCCGGCTCGAGGACGGCAGTGAGGTCATCGGGCAGCACCGCCTGACGGGCAAGGAGGTCCCGCCACTGAACTCCCCCATCGAGAGCCTGTTCCTGTCCCGAAACCCCGACCGCAGGACTCCCGCCAGATCGGAGCTGCCCAAGCACAACCGCCGCCTGATCGAATCCGCCGACCTGATCTGCTACCCGCCCGGCAGTTTCCATACCAGTATCCTGGCGAACCTCCTGCCCAAGGGCGTCACCAGCGCCATTGCCAGCAACGATTGCCCCAAGGTCTACGTCCCCAACCTCGGCACCGACCCGGAACAGTTGGGCATGGACATGGACCAATTGGTCACCCGGCTGTTGAAACAATTGCGCACGGGCGCCGGCAAGGGGGTCCGCAATCAGCGGCTGCTGAATTTTGTCCTCATCGACGGGCGGAATGGCCGCTATGTGGGCCGGTTGTCGCCGTCGCGGATGAAGAAACTGGGTATCGAGGTGATCGATACCTGCCTGGTCAGCCGGGACAGCGCACCGTATTACGACGGGGAACTGCTGGTTTCGGCGCTGCTGTCGCTGACCTGCTGAGGATGCGGCAGGGGCTTGACCGCCTCGATGGTCGCCGAGACCACGTAATCCTCCACCCGGCGCCCCGGCGCCCAGTCACGAATGAACTCCCGAGATTCATCCTTGGGTTCGATGCGCACGTCCACGAATCCGGCGTCACGGATGTAACCCTCCAGGTCCTCGATCAGGGAGGCATTGCCCATGCAACCGGCGATCAATGCCGGATCGTCGCGCATCTCCTCCGGCAGTTCGGTGGTGGCCACCACATCGGAGATGGCCAGGCGGCCACCCGGCTTGAGGATGCGGAAAGCCTCGCGGAAGACCTGCGGCTTGTCGGGCGAAAGGTTGATGACACAGTTGGAGATGATGACGTCGGCGCTGTCGTCGGCCACCGGCAGGTGCTCGATCTCACCGAGACGGAACTCCACGTTGCCGTACCGGCCCCGTTCGGCATTGTCGCGCGCCTTGGAGATCATGTCCGGGGTCATGTCCACCCCGATCACCCGGCCGCCGGGACCCACCTCGTCGGCGGCGAGAAAGCAGTCGAAACCGCCTCCGGAACCCAGGTCCACCACCGTCTCACCCTCCCGCAGGGCGGCGATGGCCTTGGGGTTGCCGCAACCCAACCCCATGTCGGCGCCCTTGGGCACCTTGTCCAGGTCCGCCGCACTGTAGCCAAGGCGGGTGGAGATGAGCGCGTTGATGGCGCTGTCGTCGGACACGCCGCAACAACTGGATTCCACGCCACAGCAGTCACCCGCATCACTGGCCTGGGCAACCTGTGCATAGGCCGCGCGGACCTGCTGGCGATGCTTGTCCGCCGTGGACGGATCAGGCAGGGAAACGGCCACCGTGGTGGTATGGCAGCCGCAGGATGGATCTGTGCAATCCTGGCTCTTGTCGTTCATGGGGTCACTCCGCTTTGCTTGAGGAAGCTCTGAATGAATCGTGGCACGGCGTCTCGGGGCGCCAAATCGTCCATCTCTGCGTTGCGAATCTTGCCAATAGCGGGCTATTGCCTGCGATTCGCGCCTTGATCTGGACGATTTTTCACCTCAATCCGCTCGCGCCAGATTCATTCAGAGCTTCCTTGAAGAACAGGGAGAGTTCATCGAGCACCGCCGGGTCCACCCAGCACTGCACCGTCCTGCCACGACGTTCCATCTGCACCAGACCGGCGCGGTTCAGTTCCTTGAGATGATGGGACAGAGTGGAAGGGGCGATCCCGGCTCCGTAACCCAGTTCACCCACCCGCATGCGCAGGGCTTCGTCGATGTTGCAGACGGTGCCGGGGGAACAGCAGGTGGTGAGGCGCTGGAACAGGGCAAGGCGGTGGGGATTCCCCAGGGCCTTGAACATGGCGGCGTGACGCTCGTGATCTCTTTCATACTTCGACATTTTTAGAACTATAAAAGAGATTCGGGCGGGGGTAAACCGTTCCAACACCCCGAATGATGGCTGATACAATCCCGCGACGGTCACGACCATGGCCCGATGACCGTGTTGTTCCACTGACCAGAGAACAGGAATAATGGACGACCTGAAGACTTCAGAAGCCTGGCGCATATTCCGCATCCAGTCCGAACTCATCGACGGGATCGAATCCCTCAATGACCTGGGTCCCGCGGTCACCATCTTCGGAGGGGCCCGTTTCCGGGGAAATTCCCTCTACTATCAGGCGGCCACCCAGGTGGCGCGGCTGCTTTCCAGGGAGGGCATCTCGATCATCACCGGTGGCGGCCCCGGCATTATGGAGGCGGCCAATCTCGGCTGTTTCGGCAATGGAGGCATGTCGGTGGGCCTGAACATCAACCTGCCGGAGGAGCAGTCCGCCAATGAATACCAGGATCTGAGCCTGAACTTCCGCTACTTCTTCGTCCGCAAGCTGATGTTCGTGAAGTATGCCATCGCCTACACCATCTTCCCCGGCGGGTTCGGCACCATGGATGAGCTGTTCGAAGCCCTGACCCTGATCCAGACCGAGAAGATCCGCCGCTTCCCGGTGGTGCTCTATGGCAGCGAGTACTGGCAGGGACTGATCGACTGGATGGCCGACACCATGCTCGGACACGCCTGCATCGAGGAGGACGATTTGAAGCTGTTCCACCTCGTGGATGACCCGGCCGAGGCGGTGAAGATCATCTGCCAACACCGGGACCGCATTGCCACCCCCATCGAGAAAGAACGGCGCACGCCGCCGGGGCCGGCGGATTGACCGCCCATCGCGGCCTCCACACCGTAACAGGCGGTGGTGATAGCCGGCTCATGGTGGATCGCGGTTCCTGGTGCCGGGCTGCTGCGGCTGGGCGCCGGGCTGGAACCAGCCAGGATCGTGATAGACCGAAGCCCTCCGCCCTTGGGGTGCAATGCCGTTCCCGATGATGGGTCAGGACTTTCATCCGCTTGCCACTGGCTGCGGCCAAGGCGGGCTCAGACCACGAACAGATCCATGAATTCATGCACGGGCGTGGCTTGCAGACGCCCGGCATCCAGGCACAGATCGTATATGGCCTGGGCCTGACGGCGCGGAAAGCGCTCCAGCAAGGCATCGTGGAACTTGCGTTCCAGCAATGGGATGCCCTCGGCGCGGCGGCGGCGATGGCCGATGGGGTATTCCACTTCCACCTTCTCGGTGGAGCTGCCGTCCTTGAAAAACACCTGGACGGCGTTGGCGATGGATCGCTTGTCCGGGTCCAGGTAATCGGCCGTATAGCGTGGATCCTCGCGCACCTCCATCAGATCCCGCAACCGGTCGATGCGCGGATCGGCGGCCACTTCGTCTCCATAGTGTTCCGCGGTCAGTTCTCCATGGATCAGCGACACCGCCACCATGTATTGCAGGCAGTGGTCGCGATCGGCCGGGTTATGCAACGGACCTTGCTTGGAAATAACGCGTATGGCCGATTCCTGGGTACTCAATTCGATACGCTCGATCTGGTCCAGACGGTCCTTCACCTCACCATGCAGGCGCAGGGCGCATTCCACCGCGGTCTGAGCGTGGAACTCCGCCGGGAAGGAGATCTTGAACAGGATCTGTTCCATGACATAGCTGCCATAGGGGCGCTGGAAGCGGAACCTCCGGCCCTTGAACAGCACATCGTAGAAACCCCATTGGGGTGCGCTGAGCACGCTGGGCAGGCCCACCTCTCCCCTGGCCACCATCATCGCCAGGCGCACCGCCCGGGAAGAGGCATCGCCCGCAGCCCAGGATTTGCGCGAGCCGGTATTGGGGGCATGGCGGTAGGTGCGCAGGGACTGTCCATCCACCCAGGCATGGGACAGGGTGTCGATGACTTGGTCCCTGTTCAGACCCAGCATCGATGCGGCAACGGCGGCGGAGGCCACCTTGACCAGCACCACATGATCCAGGCCGACGCGGTTGTAGCTGTTCTCCAGGGCCAGCACGCCCTGCACCTCATGGGCCTTGACCATGTAGTGCAGCACATCGGCCATGGTCATGGGCGCCCTGCCCTCACTGGCCGCCTTGCGTGAGAGGTAATCCCCCAATCCGAGGATGGCGCCCAGATTGTCGGAAG
>CAYPEH010000119.1:0-8493 GCA_964409585.1 uncultured Chromatiales bacterium
AAATCGCCCCGGGGAGTCGACCGGGAAATACATATCGGATCCTCCTGAACTGAAGTGAACCGCCCCGGGTTCTCCGGAGACCCGGTTGTTTGAGTCAGGACACCATGGCCGACTCTTCCAGTTGGCGATAATACGTCGCTTCCAACTCCGCCGGTGGCGCATGGCCGATGTGCTCCAACAACCGACGGTGATTGAACCGTCCACCCACTCCAGGATGGCGTACGCTATGGTCTCGATACTCCGCTGCCCCGCGCTTTACGAGCGGCGTCAGGGCTTTTTTTCAATCAGATCCCTCATCGTTTGGTTTTCCAGCTCGGAACGGCATATCCGCTTGAGCCCGGCATTCCCGGCTTCCCCTTCGCGGAGAATCGTCACAATCCGGTTTTCATGAACAGCCTGACGGGTACCATCACCAACGTCCGTGACATCAGTCAAGCCCACCGGCTCTGCCGGATGGTGAGGAACAGATGGCCGATGGATGATGGGAGCCCGCGCCGAAGCCGCGCGGATGCGCCGGCGGGCACCCAGCCGTACATGACTGGATGCCGCCGGTTTTCGTGACGGGAACCGGGACGGTTCCGCGGGATCAGTACAATCCCTGGGTGAAGAAACCGTTGACCACCAGCACCAGCAGAATCAGGCCGATGCCGAGCAGGCTGAAGCCCAGGATGTGGGACAGGCGGTCCCAGGCCCTGGAGGGCGGGGCCACCAGACGCTTTTCCAGTTCGCCCGTGGCCTTCAGCCGCTGGTACTCTTCCGGGCGTTCTTCCTTCAGCTCTTCCAGATCCCAGGAACCGGTGAACATGACCGTATCCAGCGGGAATTTGGCGGGCCGGAAGTGGTTGTTGAAAAAGTGCACCACGAACAGGGTCATCACCGCCAGGAATGCCTCCAGGCCGTGGGCGACGGTGGCCAGGTTGAAGATCCAGCCCGGCAGCACCTGGCCGACCGATTCGGCGAGCCAGAGCAGGATGCCGGACAGGCCGATCACCAGGGCGCCCCAGTAGACTGCCCAGTAGTCGAATTTTTCCCAGTAGGTCCAGCGGTCGAAGCGCGGTTGCGGTCCCTTGCCGAAGTACCAGCGGAACTGGGCCTTCATGTCCTCCCAGTCCTTCTTGCGCGGCAGCAGCGAATCGGGACCGAACCAGTCGAAGTCCTTGTCCCGCAGCACACGGACCAGCACCACGGCGGCATGACCGAAGATGGTGAGCAGGAAGACGACGCCGACCCAGTGGTGGATGGTGCCGAGGATCTCCGGCCCGCCCAGGGCCGGGACGACGGCCATGGCCCAGGCGGTGTTGGGATACATGACCACCATGCCGGTAAAGACCAGCGACATGAGGGACAGGGCGAGCAGCCAGTGGTTGACGCGCCAGTACCAGGGAAAGCGCTGGAAGTGGATGCCGCTGCGCTTTTTCTCCGGCTTCACCCGCACCGGATAGCTGCGCGAATCGCTGTGGCGGTAGATCACCGGGCGTTCTTTCTTCTCGCGCCAGAACCAGAGCACCGAGTGCAGGTAGAAGAACAGGATGACAAGGATGATGAGCGCCCCCATGCCCTTGCCCAGGAGCCACATGCCGGGATATTTGCCGAAGTCGCTGGTGGTGGCATGGGGATCGTATTTGGCGAACTGTTCGTTGGCCGATTCGTGGCATTTCCGGCAGGTCTCGACCCGGTTGGCCGGATTGACGGGCGAACGTATGTCGCTGACGTGGGTGATTTCGTGGCCGTCGTGGCAATCCACGCACTTGGGTGCTTCCTCGTTGCCATGCCAGGCCAGCTGGCCGTGGGGGCTGGCCATGTAGCCATCCAGTTCGGCCTGGTGGCATTCGCCGCAGTTTTCCGTCACCAGCCGGTGGGCCGGGGTCTTTTTCATGTCGGATATGCGGTGGGAGGAGTGGCAGTCGGAACAGGTGGCCGAATCCCCCTTCCAGGGGGTCTTGAGGGCCGCGCCGTGCATGGACATGCGGTATTGCTCCAGTTCCTCCTCGTGGCAGGAGCCGCACATCCGCGGCGATTTGAGCCGGTGGGTGCTGGCACGGCTGTCGTCGGACGGGAACACATAATGGGCGGTGTGGCAGGTGGCGCAGTCGGCGTTGTTCGCCACACTGTCGTCGGCGTGGGCCGAAAGAGTGTAGTCGCGGGTGTGGACGACGATCGCCGGCGGTTCCGGGGCGAGCCAGGCGGCCCGGCTGCCGGGGGCCCAGCGGCCGCCGCCCAGGCTCTGGTGGCAGGTGACGCAATCCACCGCCTCCAGGCCATCCTTGCGGTGAGGCAGTTTCTTCACATCGGCATGGCAATCGGTGCAGGCGAGTTCCCCGTGCACGCTCTCCCGCAGGGAGCCACCATCCACGTACAGCGGACGCCGCTCCGTCTCGCCGTGCCCGCCCAGGGGGACGCTGTAGCCTTTCTGGCCATGGCACTCCTGGCACTGTTGATTGGTGAGCGGCTCGGCCCGCAGGGGGAAGACAAACAGCAGGAACAGCAGTGGAATGAGGCGGTTGCGGAGCATGGGTCGTCTCTGTATCGCGTTGGGGCGAAGGGCTTGCCGCAGGGCCATGGCTGGGCCTCCGGCAAGCCCTCCCGCCCGCCCGCAAGGGGATGCGGGCGGGCGAAAGGAGTCGGCGCGGTTACTGTTTTGCGCTCTGTTTCAGCATGAAGCCGTGGTTGTCATCATCGGTGGGCCGCCAGAACTTGGGCGGTTCCTTGCCCAGGAACCAGCGGTGCAATTCGGAGTCCAGGGTGGCGTTGAGCAGCTTCTCCACCTCGTCGGCGCCCTTGGCATTGCCATCGGCCCGGGCCCGGCGGATACGCTCGCGGATCTGCGGCACCATCTCGATGTAGAAACGCTTGGCCATCTCGAACATCCCCTGCCAGTGGGCGTAGTCGGGGGAGAACATGGCGGCGCCATGACGGGCACGGCGCCCCTCGTGGTGCCAGAGATAGAACCAGGTCCACTCCACGTCCTCGTTGAACTTGGTCTTGTCGAGCAGGCCGTTCTTCAGCATCGACGTCACCAGCGCCTTGCCGGGCTTGGCGAACTTCTCGTTGTACAGCTCCACGAAGCGGTCGAGCTGCTCGAAGTGGTTCTCCACCGTGCTGGCGCTGTGGCAATTCAGGCAGACGTTCTTCATGTCCTTGCGCCGCTCCAGCCAGGGCTTGACCTGCTTGCCCTGGGCGATGGCCTTGGCGTCGATCTTGGTGGAGATGGGCGCGCGCAGGTTCCAGGAGATGCGGTCACCGATATCGTGGGTGATGGGCAGGTCCGGGGTGGCGGACATGTGGCAGGTGGCGCAGGTGGGGGCGGCGGTGTAGTCCTCGCCCACCACCCACTTGGCCGAATCCATGTTCATCTCGTCCTCGTGGGCGCGGAAGGCGACACCGTGGGCGGACTCCTCATAGATCTCTTTCTGCGGGTGATCGGGGCCCAGGTGGCAGCGGCCGCAGTTGTCGGGGTGGCGGGCCTGTTCGGAATCGAACTCGTGGCGCAGGTGACAGGCGGAGCAGGAACCCTTGGAACCATCCGGGTTGATGCGGCCGATGCCGGTGTTGGGCCAGCCGGCGGAGTTGAGCGAGCCGTCCGGGTTGACCCGCACGATGGAGCCGTGACAACCGGCGCAGCCGACGGTGGTCACCGGGGAGCTGCCCTGCAACAGGGGGGCGCCCTCCACCACCTCGGCCAGGACGTTGTCCAGCGAACCGAGGATGTTGCCGGCGCTGGCATGGTGGGACTTGTCGAACTCCGCCACCTCCTTCTCATGACACTGGGCGCAATCCTTCGGCGAGACGATCACCGAGATCACGAAGTCCTTGTGCAGGATGGCGTCCTTGTCGCCCTTGTCAGCCTTGTGGCACTCGTAGCAACCCACGTTGGCGCCGAAGTGTTTGGAATGCCCCCACTGGTCGTAGATGCCGGGGGTCTTCTCCTTGTGGCAGGAGGCGCAGGTGGCGCTCTCCTTGCTGAGATGTTTCAGGCCCATGGAGATCTTGACCGGCGCCTCCCCGGCGGGTGCCTCGCCGGTGGGCGTGCTGGCATGGACGGACGGCGGCAGGATCAGCCACGCCAGCGTGGCCAGTGCCGCGAATGTCCGTGTCAGGATGGTGTTCATCGGGTTGGTTCCTCCCTACAAAATGTTGCAAAGCGCATGGATCGTGCGCTGTTACAGCAAGGGAAGTGCCAACAGGCCGCCGGCACGGCGCAAATAGAGGTAACTGCTTATATTCTGTTGGAGTTTTTCCCGGATGCGGTGGCGCGCGCGGGCGCCGGGACGGGCCCGTCCCGCACAGCTTGGGGGCACGGCGCGGTCCCGCCGCACCCGATCGGTGCGTCACGGGGGCGCCCGGCGGGGGATTCAGACTCCTATGGAACCTCTGAACAAGTACCGGAGGAAGGGGGGTGGGGGGAAGGGGTGCACCCGTGCTTCCCGTAAGCCATTGATTGGCATCCTTCCCCCAATAGACAATCCCCTGCAAGGGGACTCTGATCAAGGCGCGTGGCGCCTTGATCAGAGTTTCTCCAGAGCCTCGCCGACGGCGTCCCAGCCCCGGTGCAGCTGTTCGTCGCTGGTGCAATAGGGAGGCAACAGATAGACGACATTACCCAGCGGCCGCAGCAACAGGCCCCGATCCATGAAGAACGCCTTGAGCCGCGGACCGAGTTCCGAAGTGTAGCCTGACGCTTCGGCTGGCAGGGTCAGGGCGGCGATGGTGCCGGTCACCCGTGGCTCCCGGACACGGGGATGGCCGGCCAGATCGGCCAGGCGCTGCCGGTGCAGGGCCTCGATGGCGGCGATACGCTCCGTGGTGCGCGGATGCAGGGTCAGGTCGAGGGAGGCCAGGGCGGCGGCGCAGCCGAGCGGGTTGGCAGTGAAGGAGTGGCCGTGGGCGAGAGCATGGTCGAAGTCCTCGGCGAGGAATGCCTGATAGATCCCCTCGCGGCAGACGGTGACGGCCAGGGGCATGAAACCGCCCGTGAGCCCCTTGGACAGGCAGATCAGGTCGGGAGTGACGCCGATCTTGAGGCTGGCGAACAGTTCGCCGGTGCGCCCGAAACCGGTCATGATCTCATCGAAGATCAGCAGCACGCCCGCTTCCCGCAGCCGCTCCGCCATGGCACGGAGGAATCCGGGGCGGCACATGCGCATGCCGGAGGCACCCTGCACCAGAGGCTCGACGATGAGCGCGGCCGTTTCCTCCGGGTACCGTTCCAGGTAGGCATCCAGCGCCGCCAGCGCCGCCTGTTCCTTTTCCTCCACCTCCGGGTCGCCGTCCCAGGTGGCCGGGAAGGGCAGGCTGTCCACCTGGAAGGTCATGGACTGGAAGGCGTCGAAGAAGCCGGAGGCGCGACCGGCGGACATGGCCCCGGCGGTATCGCCGTGATAACCACCCTCGAAGGCGAGGAAACGGGTGCGGGACTCCCCCTGGTTGAGCCAATACTGGGTGGCGATCTTCAGCGCCACCTCCACCGCCGTGGAACCATCGTCGGAGAAGAACACCCGTTGCAGGTCGCCCGGCAGCAGGCCACTCAGGCGTGTGGCCAGTTCCACCGCCGGGCGGTGGGTGAAACCGGCGAAGATCACCTGCTCCAGCCGCCGGGCCTGTTCGGCGATGGCTCCGGCGATGGCCGGGTGGCCGTGGCCATGCAGATTGACCCACCAGGAGGAGATCAGGTCGAGATATTCACCACCGTCCGCCGTCTTCAGGACGGAGCCGCTGCCGGAGACGATTTCCACCGGGTCCGCCGCGGTCTGTTCCTGGGTGAAGGGGTGCCAGACGTGCCGGCGGTCCAGGGCGACGGTGTCCATCAGCAGGGACCGGCCAGGCGGGGGGCAGACTGCCGGCACACGCTCATGATCGAATCAGCGTGGATCATTTGACCAGCCGGGATACGGCTTTGAAATGCTCGTGTCTGGCATCCCGCAACCACTCGAAGCAGACCGATTCGGTGTTGGTGACGACGATGCCGCCCTGGCGCATGCGCTCGATGGCATTGCGCCGGTTGTCCTCATGCCGGGAACAGACGGCGTCTTCCACGACGAATACCCGGTGGCCACGGGCCTGGAGTTCGAACGCGGTCTGCAACACGCAGACGTGGGTTTCCATGCCGGCGATGACGACCTGCCCGCGCCCGCTGTCGATGCCCGTCTCGCAGAAGCCCTCGGCACCACAACAGGAGAAGGTGGTCTTCTCGTACACCCGGACCCGCTCGTCCATGTGTTCCATGACCATTGCGGTGGTCGGCCCCAGGCCCTTGACGTATTGCTCGGTCCGGAGCACCGGGATATCCAGCAAACGGGCCGCGTCCAGCAGAATACCGGTGTTGCGTTCGACCCGCGCCAGATCCCCGGCGGACATGGCGGCGGCCAGGCGTTCCTGGATATCGATGACCAGGAGTTGGGATTGGCTGCTGTCACAGAGCATGGTGTTTCTTTCCATGAGTCTGGTGGATCGCGGTTCCCGGTGCCGGGCCGGTGAGGTGGACTATTCCAGCCAGCCGTTGATGGCCCGCAGGTCGTCCACGCGCAGGGTGCCTGCCGCCTGCTTCAGTTTCAGGGTGTTGAGCAGGTAGTCGTAACGGGCACGCTTGTAGTCCCGTTCCGCCGCATACAGGTTGCGCTGCGCGTCCAGCACGTCGACGATGGTGCGGGTGCCCACCTCGAAACCAGCCTCGGTGGCCTCCAGCGCACTCTGGTTGGAAACCAGTGCCTGCTTGAGTGCCTTGACCCGGCTGATGCCGCTGAGCACGCCGCGATAGGCATCGCGGGTCTTCTTCAGCACCGAACGGCGGGTCTCTTCCAGGGTTTCCTGGGCCTGGGCAAAACTATGATGGGCCGCGCGGGTCTTGGAGGAGACCTTGCCACCCTGGTAGATGGGCACGGTCAGTTGCAGAGCCACCGACTCGTTCTCGGTGATACCCGCGGTGCTGCCCTTCTGCCGGTCCACGCGGGAATGGCTCCCCACCAGATCCAGGGTAGGCATATGGCCGGCCCGCTGAATGGCGATCTCCTCACGGGCGCTCTCGGAACTGTAGCGAGCGGAGATGATATCCGGGTTCTGTTCCAGGGCCGCCGCGGTCCAGCTGTCCAGATCCTGCGGGTCCGGTGGAATCAGGGGCGTTTCGTCACGCAGCGTGGACAGCACTTCGTGATAGCGCCCGGTGATCTCGCGCAGGGCCTCCTGGGCGCTGGAAAGAACGTTCTCGGCGGCGATCTCATCGGCCACCGCCAGGTCGTGACGGGCCCGTGCCTCATGTACGTCGGTGATGGCGATCAGGCCGACCTCATAGCGTTTGGTGGCCTGTTCCAGCTGGCGGGCGATGGCGCTCTTGTTGGCGCGGGAGAATTCCAGGCTGTCCTGGGCGGCGAGCACGTCCAGATAGGCGGCCGCCACATCCACCATCAACTGCTGGCGCTGGGATTCGTAGTCGGCGTCCCCGGCGGCGATGTCGGCCTTGGCCTGGCGCATGGTGGGAAGCAGGGTGAAGTCGATCACCGGCTGGGTCAGCGAGAGGGAATAGCCGTTGCTGTTGTAGCCACCACGGGTGATGTAGGTGCTGTCGGCACTGGCCGAAATGGTCGGCAGCAGATCGGCCCGGGCCTGGGGCAGGGACTCACGGGTCGATTGCAGGCCAGCCAGGGCGGCACGCAGGCCAGGGTCCTGTTCCGCCGCCAGATTCCATACTGTCATCAGATCGTCGGCAGAGGCCGGACCCGCCAGCAGGGCCAGGGACAGTAGCGAGGTACGAATGCTTGCCTTCATGGGATGATCAGCCTGTCGCGGTGATGACGGGCCGCCTTGCGGGCGGCCTTCAGGGTTCCTGTACCTGCCCGTCCGGTGGCGAACGGTCAAAATTCAAAGGCAGGCGGCTGTTCACAGTTGTCCAGCCGCTTCAGCTCGGTCTCGAACAGGGTTTCCCGGCTCCACTCACTGGCACCGGTACGGCGTATGAGCACCGCCTGCATGGCCGGCGCCTCGCCCAGCACGGCGAACAGACGCCCCCCTTCCTTGAGCTGGTTCCTGTAACTATCCGGCAATTCCGGCATGGAGCCGGAAATGACGATGGCATCGTAGCGCTGGTCGCTGTTCCAGCCCTGGGAAGCGTCTCCGGTTTCCAGGGTAACGTTATCGATGCCGTGGTCGGCGAGACGCTGGCGGGCCTGATCGGTAAACGCGACGACGATGTCCACGCTGGTGACGTGGCCGGCCTGGCGGGCCATGCAGGCGGTGAGGTAACCGCCGCCGGTGCCGATCTCCAGCACGCTGTCATCTTCTCTCAGGTCCAGGGCCTGGAGAATACGGCCCTCCACCTTGGGTTCGAGCATGGCGGCTCCGTGGCCGAGGGGAATTTCCATGTCCGCAAAGGCCAAGTTGCGGTAGGCCTCGGGGGTGAAGTCCTCACGCGGGGTACCGGCGATGATATCCAGCGCACGATAGTCGAGCACACCCCAGGGGCGGATCTGCTGTTCGATCATGTTGAAACGCGCCTTGTCGGTG
>CAYPEH010000120.1:0-8418 GCA_964409585.1 uncultured Chromatiales bacterium
CTGATTTTCCCTGATTTTTCGTCACATAGTTCCCACTATGCTCCTCAAAATCATGAAAAATCATCCTCGCTGTCCCACTCTTTCGCTACGATCCCCCTAAGTCCGACAGGCTCCTAACAAGGCTGTTGTTGTCGCTCAGGCGAGTGCGAGACAAGGCAAAAACCGGCGAAAAAGCGCAGTTTATACGGAATAAAATGAGCATTTTGAGCCGGTTTTTATTGACCCAGCCGCCGAAACAAGTTGACAGGCAACTGATTCCATTGGGGTATCGTCGTATAGTAGCCGACAGCGAAATGGTACCGGCCCTGGCTGGACGCGCCCTCGCGCCCCCGAATGCAACATGGGAGCTAAATCCGACAGGCTCCTGACGCCAAGTGCTTGAACAGCCTGGCAGTCCTGTTTACTCTCCCGCCCCATGACAACAAACAACAAATTTCATCCGGGGTGGGTTCTCATTGTCATCGCCCTGCTGGCAGGGTGTAACCGGCAAACCGTTCACCCGGACACCGCGTCTTCCCCACCGCCCCCGCCAGCCACTCCAACCCCGCCGGAACCGGCACCTCCCCCCACCCAGGCGGAACAGGACCAGGACAATGCCCCGAAACAGGCGGAAGTGGTTCCGGTCACCGATCTATGGGAACGCATCCGCAACGGCTTCCGCCTGCCCGGCCGCGAACACAAGCGGGTGCTGAGGGAACAGGGCTGGTTTCAGAAACATCAGGACTACCTGGACCGCGTCGCCCAGCGCGCCGAACCGATCCTGTTCCACATCGTCGAACAGGTGGAATCACGCGGCATGCCACTGGAAATCGCCCTGTTGCCGGTGGTGGAAAGCGCCTTCCAGCCCTTCGCCTATTCCCATGGCCGGGCCGCCGGCATCTGGCAGTTCATACCTTCCACCGGACGCCTCTACGGGCTCAAGCAGAACTGGTGGTACGACGGCCGCCGGGACCTGATCGCCTCCACCAACGCCGCCCTCGACTACCTGCAAAAGCTGCACAAGGAGTTCGACGGTGACTGGCTGCTGGCCCTGGCCGCCTACAATTCCGGCGAAGGCACCGTGGCCCGCGCCGTGCGCAAGAATCGCCGGCGCGGCCGGCCCACCGATTTCTGGAGCCTGGACCTGCCCAGGGAAACCCGTGCCTACGTGCCCCGCCTGCTGGCCATCACCGAACTGGTGGACCACCCGAACCGGTATGGACTGACCTGGCACCCCATCGCCAACGAACCCAAGGTGGCGCAAGTGGACATCGGCGGCCAGATCGACCTGGCGCTGGCCGCGGACATGGCCGGCATCACCCTGGAAGAACTGTACACTCTCAACCCCGCCTTCAACCGCTGGGCCACCTCCCCGGACGGACCGCATCGCCTGTTGCTGCCGCTGGACCGCATCGGCGGCTTCGTCGAAAAACTGGCCGCCCTGCCGGACGAGAAGCGCATCCACTGGCAGCGCTACCGCATCCGCAGGGGCGACAGCCTGGGTGTCATCGCCCGCCGTTTCGGCACCACCGTCGCGGTCCTGCGCAAGGTCAACCACCTGCGCGGCAACCACATCCGCGCCGGCCGGCACCTGCTGATCCCGCAGTCCTCCAGCCCGCTGGCGGACTATACTCTCAGCGCCGAGCAGCGTTCCCGGCGCACCATCGCCGCCAAGGGCAAGGGCACCAAGCGGATTCACACCGTCAGCCGCGGCGAATCCCTGTGGAGCATCTCGCGCAAGTACGGCGTCGGCGTAAAGACCCTGGCCCGCTGGAACGCCATGGGCACCCGCGACACCCTGCACCCCGGTCGCAAACTGGTGGTCTGGACCCGCAAAAACTCCGGCGCAACGGACACGGCAGCCTCCAGCTTCATCCGCGCCACCCACAACCCGGCCAGGGTCCAGACCGTGGTCTACACCGTGCGCCGGGGCGATTCCCTCTACCGCATCTCCCAGCGCTTCCGGGTCAGCATCGCCGACCTGCGCCGCTGGAACCGCCTGGGCAAGGGCAAATTGCTCAAACCGGGCCAGAAACTGCGGGTCAAGGTGGATATCACCCGCCAGAGCAGTTGATGCAGGCTACCGGATGACGGGGGCCGGTCCCCCCCTTTGCCACACTGGAGGATCATGAACATGGACATCTTCATCGTCTCCCTGGCCGCCCTGGCCGTGGTCCTGGTGGCGCTCGGCGCCAAACGCGTACCGCAGGGCATGGAATACACCGTCGAACGATTCGGCCGCTACACCCGGACCCTGCGCCCCGGCCTGAACCTCATCATGCCCGTCGTCGACCAGATCGGGCACAAGCAGAACATGATGGAACAGGTGCTGGACGTCCCCTCGCAGGAAGTCATCACGCGCGACAACGCCATGGTGACGGTCGATGGCGTGGTGTTCTTCCAAGTCCTGGACGCCGCCAAGGCCTCCTACGAGGTGAACGACCTGTACCGCGCCATCCTCAACCTCACCATGACCAACATCCGCACCGTGATGGGCTCCATGGACCTGGACGAACTGCTGTCCCAGCGCGACCACATCAACTCCCGCCTGCTCAGCGTGGTGGACGAGGCAACCACCCCCTGGGGCGTGAAAGTGACACGCATCGAGATCAAGGACATCGCGCCGCCCAAGGACCTGGTCGAGGCCATGGCCCGGCAGATGAAGGCGGAGCGCGACAAGCGCGCCAGCATCCTGGAGGCCGAGGGCCTGCGGCAGGCCGAGATCCTCAAGGCCGAGGGCGAGAAACAGGCGGCGATCCTCTCCGCCGAGGGCGAAAAGGAGGCCGCCTTCCGCGAGGCCGAGGCCCGCGAACGCCTGGCCGAGGCCGAGGCGCGGGCCACGGCCCAGGTCTCCCAGGCCATCGCCCAGGGCGACCTGAACGCCATCAACTACTTCATCGCGCAGAAATACACCGAGGCCCTGCAAGCCATCGCCTCGGCGGAAAACCAGAAGATCATCATGATGCCGCTGGAGGCGTCCAGCCTGATCGGCTCCCTGGCCGGCATCGCCGAAGTGGCCAGGGACAGCCTGGCCGCACGCGGGAAAGAGACATGAGCGAAGCGGGCCCCCTCGTCTACTGGCACTGGCTGGTGCTGGCCGTGGCACTGGTGGCGCTCGAAATCGCCTCACCCGGCGTATTCTTCCTCTGGCTCGGCGTGGCGGCGGCCGCGGTCGGCGCCGTCCTGTGGCTGGCGCCGGAACTGTCCTGGCAGATCCAGTTACTGCTCTTCGCCCTGCTGTCGGTGGCCAGCATCGCCCTGGCCCGCCTGCTGCTGAGGAAACGCCCGATCCGCACCGACGAACCGGCGCTCAACCGCCGGGGCGAACGCTACCTGGACCGCGTACTCATCCTCGACACCCCCATCGAAAACGGCGTGGGCCGCGTGCGCGTGGACGACACCCTGTGGCGTGTCGAGGGACCGGATCAGCCCGCAGGCCACCGCGTGCGGGTCACCGGCGTGGACGGAACCGTGCTGCGAGTGGAACCGGTCGAAGAACCGCGAAAAACCGCATCCCCCTGAGCCGGTCCTGCCTCTGGATCAGTCGATCCTCGATGGCGAAGCACCACCGGTCTGGCCGCATCCTCAGGGCATAACCAGGGGGCCGGGGCGATTTCGATGACCGATACCCGGACTGAGACCCGCATCCGTGCAGATCGGGATCCGATCCCGCGAACCCCGATACCGCCCGGCGCGCCTCAGCTCTTGATCCCAACGCCCTTCTTCAGCAGCCACAGCGCCACGCCGCCCAGCACGGCGATGAAGGCCAGGATCAGCAGCAGGGCCGGTGCCGGCTGGATGTCCGACACGCCGAGGATGGCGTAACGGAAGGCGTTGATCATGTAGAGCACGGGGTTGGCCAGCGATACGTTGCGCCAGAATTCCGGCAGCAGGTGGATGGAGTAGAAGACGCCGCCCAGGTAGGTGAGCGGGGTGAGGACGAAGGTGGGGATGACGGCGATGTCGTCGAAGCTGTTGGCGAAGACGGCGTTGATGAATCCGCCCAGGGAGAAGAGCACGGCGGTGAGCACCACCACCAGCAGGGTGAGCCAGGGATGCAATACCTGGATGTCGGCGAAGAACAGCGACACGCCGGTGACCACCGCCCCCACCACCAGTCCCCGCGCCACGCCGCCGGTGACGTAGCCGGCGAGGATGATCCAGTCGGGCACCGGCGAGATGAGCAGCTCCTCGACGTGGCGCTGGTATTTGGCCTGGTAGAAGCTGGAGACCACGTTGGCGTAGCTGTTGGCGATCACCGCCATCAGGATCAGGCCCGGCACGATGAACTCGCGGTAGCCGTAGCCGTCCATCTCGCCGATCCGTTCGCCGATGAGGTTGCCGAAGATGATGAAGTAGAGGCCGGTGGTGATGGCCGGCGGCAGGATGGTCTGCACCCAGATGCGGCTGAAACGGAGGATCTCCTTGATCACCAGGGTGAGGAAGGCGATCCGGTAGCGGCCGAACCGGCTCATGCCACTGCCTCCCGCTGCTTCCGCACCCGGTCCATGAAGAACTGCTCCAGGCGGTTGCGCTTGTTGCGCATGGAGAGGATTTCGATCCCCTGGGTATCGAGCCATGCAAAGAGCCGGTTGAGGCTCTGTTCCTGCTCCAGCTCCGCCTCCAGGGTCCACTGGTCGTGCAGCGAGAGGCCCACCGGCGCCCCTTCCGGCACCGACTGCAACGGTTTGCGCAGGGTGAGCAGGAAGGTCTGTCGGTGGAGCCGGTTCAGCAGCTCCGCCATGGAGCTGTTCTCGACGATGCACCCGCCGTCGATGATGGCGATGCGGCGGCAGAGATTCTCCGCCTCTTCGAGATAATGGGTGGTGAGGATGATGGTGGTGCCGGCGCGGTTGATCTCCTGCATGAACTGCCACATGCTCTGACGCACCTCGATATCCACCCCGGCGGTGGGCTCATCGAGGATCATCAGCGGCGGCTCGTGAACCAGTGCGCGGGCGATCATCAGCCGCCGCTTCATGCCCCCGGAGAGGCTGCGCGCCTCGGCCCGGCGCTTCTCCCACAGGTCGAGCTGCTTGAGCATCCGCCGCATCTTGCGGTAGGCCAGCCGGCGGGGAATGCCGTAGTAGCCCGCCTGGTTGACCACGATCTCCTCCACCGGCTCCCACTGGTTGAAGTTGAAATCCTGCGGCACCAGACCGATGCAACGTTTCACCTCCTGGGGCTCGCGGTCGAGATCATGACCGAACACTTCCACCCGGCCGGCGCTCTTGCGCACCAGGGAGGCGAGGATGCCGATGGCGGTGGACTTGCCAGCGCCGTTGGGCCCCAGCAGGGCGAAGAAATCCCCCGCCGGCACTTCCAGGTCGATCCCCTTGAGCGCCTGGGTGCCGTTGGCATAGGTCTTGTGCAGGTCGTGAAGTCGGACGGCCGGTTGCATGGATTCGCGGGGGGCGTCCGGGAGAACGCCGCCGGTACAGGGAAGCCCTGATTGCTTCCGTTAGCAGGCTGTTAAGGATTAACGGGCGCCCCGCCTCCGGGGCGGCGGGGATCATACCCCATTTCCGCCCTCCGCCGCCCGCCTTCCCGTGCGGTGGCCGGGTCAGAGCCGCTCCAGGGCCCGGTGCAATCCGCAGGAGGAGATCCGCCGCTCGATGTCGGCCACCACTTGCCGGTACCTGGGGCTGCCCACGCCACCGTATTCACGCTGGAAGCGCGCGGCGGGCATGAACTCGGGCAGGTCGCTGATGTCGGGGATGATGTGATCCTCCCAGGGGCCGGCGGCCATCATCTCCTGAACGGTGGCGGCGGTGGCGGCGCTCTTCAGGGCGGCCTCGGCGAAGCGCACGCCGGCGCGGTCGGCGGCCAGGTCGTTGAAGCTGAAGCCGCTGCCGCCCTGGGAGTCGTCGATCTCCTTGAACAAGCCCACGGCGTCGGCCAGTTTGCTGCCGCCACTGGCGGCGATGCCCGCGGAGGTGATGAAGTGCTGGGCGAAATCATGCCGGCCGCGCAGGGTCAGCCGGCGTGGCGCGGGCGGTTCCACCACGCCCTCCGGCACGCCGAGCATTCTGGGGATGTTCACCCCGCTGATGTACATGGACAGCACCGCCAGCACGGCCCGGTTCTCCTCCACCCGGTCTCCGCCGCGCTCCTTCGCCAGTTGGAACAGGGGTTCCATGAACCGGATCAGGGGAACGGTGCGGCCCATGTAGGGATCGCTGGAAACCACCGCCAGGCGCTGCGCATAGGCCAGCATGCGTTCCCGGTCCTCGGCGGACAGGAGCAGGTCCCGGCCCCGCTGCTTGATCCGGTCCACCAGTTCCGGCCGCCACTGGTAGACCAGCAGGGCACGGGTCTCGGTCAACCGGATACCGTTGATGGCCTCCAGAGCGGCCCGGTACTCGGGCACGGTCTCCAGGGCCCTGTGCAGATACTGCGCCACCGGATCGGCCATCCAGCCCGGAATGGTCAGCCCTCCCAGGCTCAGGCTGTCCACAATGAAGCGGCGGCCCACCTGGGAGAGTTCGAGGTGGAGATTGACGAAGCGGCCCAAAGGATTTTCCGGCAGTTTCACGCTGACGCTCACATCCAGCATGCCCGGCCGCATATCCAGCCTGGCGCCTCCGCCCGCCACCTGGGTAATGGCGTAGTTGAGCAGCAGGTTCAGATCCGCCTCGTCCAGTGACAGGCTGCGCATCTCGCCGGGCTGCATGCCGCGCGGATCGTTTTCGGCGATGAGTCGCCTGGCCCGCTCGATGTCCCGTGCCGTGAGTTCCCCCGCAGCGGCCACCAGCGGTTCGCTCTGCACAGAGATCAGGGCCAGAGCAAAGGGAGCCGCCAGCAGGGCCAGGATCAACAGGATGAACAGGTATTTGAGTAATTTCATCTGATTACGGCACCTTCATAAAGGAAACAACGGCTCATATGGGTCGCGCTGTGCCGGGCCTGCGGCGGATAGCGGCCGGCGCAGACCTCCATCGCCTGTGGGCAGCGGGGGTGGAAATGACACCCCTCCGGCGGGGCCGCCGGGGACGGCATGTCCCCCTCCAGGCGGATGACTTCACGCCCACGCTCCGGATCGGCCACGGGAACCGCCGACAACAGGGCCCGCGTGTAGGGATGCCGTGGGGTGCCCAGGACCTCATCCACCCGGCCCTGCTCGACGATGCGCCCCAGGTACATCACGGCCACCTCGTCGGCCAGATAGGACACCACCGAGATATTGTGGGTGATGAACAGGTAGGAAATACCCAGCTCCGACTGCAAACGCTTCAACAGATTGAGGATTTGCGCCTGGACGGAGACATCCAGCGCACTGGTGGGTTCGTCGCAGACGATCAGTTTCGGTTCCACCGCCAGGGCGCGGGCGATACAGATGCGCTGGCGCTGGCCGCCGGAGAATTCGTGGGGATAGCGCCGCGCCGCCTCGGGCGACAGGCCCACCTGCTCCAGCAACTCCGCGACCCGCTCGCGGCGCTGGCGGCGCCCGCCACCGATGCCCATGGAGAGCATTCCCTCTTCGATGATGTCCCCCACCAGCATGCGCGGATTCATGGAGGAATACGGGTCCTGGAAGATAATCTGCAAGTCGCCCCGGTGGGCGCGCAACCGCCGCCCGTCCAGCGCCGTGAGTTCCTCGCCACGGAATCGCACCGAGCCGCCCGTCGGCGGCACCAGTTGCAGGATGCCCTTGCCGGCCGTGGTCTTGCCGCAACCGGATTCCCCCACCAGGGCCAGGGTATGGCCGGCGGGAATGTCCAGGGACAGGCCGTCCACCGCCTTGATATGGCCCACCACCCGGCGCAGCACCCCCCTGTGGATGGGGAAATGCACCTTGAGGTCACGCACCGACAGCAATTCGCCACCGGCTCCCCCTTGGGATACCGGCTCCACGGCCCCGGTTTCGGCCGCCGGTTGCGCCGCGCGCCGTTCCGGGGTGGCTGCCGGCCCGCACCTCCCGCCATCGTCCCCGCCGGAAGGGAGGCCGGCCAGGTGACAACGCACGCCTTGGCTCCCGCTGACCGGGTGCCAGCCGGGCTCCCGCTCCCGGCAATCGGCGAAGGCATGGTCGCAGCGGGGTTCGAAACGGCAACCACGGAACTCCTGGGTCAGCGAGGGCACCGAACCGGCCATCACCGCCAGGGGCCGGTCGCGCTTGCCGGCATCGGGCAGGGAGTCGAACAATTTGCAGCTATAGGGGTGTCTCGCGTCACGGAAGAAGGAATCACGGTCCGCCTGCTCCACCACCTGACCGGCGTACATCACCGCCACCCGGTCGGCCATCCCCGCCACCACGCCGAGATCGTGGGTGATCAGCAGGATGGCCATGCCGGTTTTCTCCTGTAGTTCCCGCAGCAGGTCCAGCACCTGGGCCTGAATGGTCACATCCAGGGCGGTGGTGGGCTCGTCGGCGATGAGCAGTTCCGGCTCGCCGGCCAGGGCGATGGCGATCATCACGCGCTGTTTCATGCCGCCGGA
>CAYPEH010000121.1:0-8417 GCA_964409585.1 uncultured Chromatiales bacterium
GCCGGGTTAATAACAACAGGCAGGGGGGCGGTATGGTACGGGTAATGACCATGAAAATGCGCACATGGGTGATCGCACTGACCCTGCTGGCATGGGCGCAGGTGCAGGCCGGTGGCCGGCAGGCGAGCTATGAGGAACTCCATTTCATTGCGCCGCTGAGCGGGACCGAGGTCAGCAATCCCATATGGGTGCGGGTGGGGGGCAAGGCCGCGGACCAGGGGCGGCTGTGCCTGCTGATCGATTTGCAGCGTGTGCCCGAAGAGAACGCCCGTTTGGGTGATGACGCCAGTTGCCGGTTGTTTCCCGATGGCAGCCAGGAGATGTACATCGAGTTGTCCACCGGTTCACACACTCTGCGTTTGATGCGCGGGGAGCAGGATCGTGCCGGAAAGTCACCATTGCTGACCCGGCCGGTGACGGTCATGGTGCGTTAATTGACCCGGCAACCCAATGTTTGCCAGGAGCCTGAGTCCGACAGGCTCCTAGGAGGGTTGCAGCCGTCACGCTTCCACCACCAACAGGGTGACATCGTCGCGTTGCGGCGTATCGGTGTGATAGGCAGCGGCAGCCAGTGTCTCCAGGCGTCCTTCCACGGGCATGTGCGCCGTTGCCGAGATCAGGCGTTTGAGGCCGTCGATGCCCAGTTCCCCGCCATCGCTCAGCGGTTCCTCGGTAAGTCCGTCGGTGTACAGATAGAGGCAGCCGCCGTTCAGATCCAACTGTTCGTCCGCATAGTCCGTGCCGGGCACGATGCCCAGCGGAGGGGCGCTGGCGGGATATTCACCGAAGGAGCCATCCGTGCCGTGCAACAGGGGAGGCAGGTGGCCGGCATTGGCGAGGATGACTGTTTTTTTCACCGGATCATGGATACCCGCCACGGCGGTGACGAACATGCCGTGTGAAGCGGTCTCGCACAATTCCTCGTTGACCCTCGCCAGCAACTCGCCGGGCGCCATGCCGCCCTTGCCCAGGCAACGCAGCAGGCTGGCCGCCTTGGCTCCCAGCAGGGCCGCGTTCATGCCCTTGCCGGAGACATCGGCCAGGGTGAAGCCGATGCGGCCATCCGGCAACGGGTAGTAGTCGAAAAAATCCCCCGATACCTCGCGCGCGGAGCGGTTCAGTCCGGTGATGGGAAAGTCGTCGGACGGTGGGGTGGGGAACAGACTGTTCTGGATGCTGCGCGCCAGTTCCAGTTCACGCTGGATACGCTGTTGCTCCACCAGTTGCCCGGCCATGCGGGCATTGTGTATCGCCAGTGAGCCGGCCGATGCGAGCATGGAGAGGACATAGCGGTCACGGTCGTCGAACAGGCCGTCTCCCCCGCGCTTGTTGAGCAATTCCACGGCACCGATGCGGATGTCGTTCACCCGCAGGGGGGCGCAGAGAATGGAGCGCGTGGTGAAACCGGTCTTTTCATCCACCGTGGCGGCGAAATGCGGTTCCTTGGTCACATCACGCACCATCAGTGCGTGGTCGGAGGAGGCGGCCATACCGACAATGCCCTGATCCGCCGGCATGCGCAGGCCGGTGATCTCGGTGGGGCCGACCGAGGCGCGGCAGACCAGTTCCTGGTGGCCGTTTTCATAGAGGAAGATGGATGCGGCCTCGGCATCGAGAATCTCGGTCAGACGGCCGAGGCCAGTGTGCAGGGTCTCTTCGATGTCCAGGGTGGTCGCCAGAGCTTCGGTGAGGCGCGAGACGAATTCCATCAGTTCTTCGTCTCCGCCGGCCGGTTGACGTGTATCCGCCATGGCATTCACCCTTTGATGCACAGGATCGGTTCCAGTCTCGCCACCTTGCGTGCCAGTCCGCTACGCTGTGAGACCTCCACCACTGCGTCCACATCCTTGTATGCCCCGGGCGCCTCTTCGGCCACTCCGCGCAGGGATGGACTGCGGATGAGAATGCCGCGGGTTTGCAATTCATTCACCACGGACTGGCCACGCCAGGTCTTGGTGGCCTGACGGCGGCTCATGACCCGCCCAGCGCCGTGGCAGGCGGAACTGAAGGAACGCTTCTCGCTGCTGGCCTCTCCCGCCAGTATCCAGGAACTGGTGCCCATGGAACCGCCGATCAGCACGGGCTGGCCCACATGACGGTACGGCTCGGGTATTGCACGGTCTCCCGGCCCCAAGGCACGGGTGGCCCCCTTGCGGTGGACGAACAGGTGCCGTTTTTTTCCGTCCACTTCGTGTTCCTCCAGTTTGCAGGTGTTGTGGGAAACGTCGTAGAGCAGATCCAGACTGGCGTCAGGCAACACCCTGGCAAAGACCTCGCGGGTCAGGTGGGTGATGATCTGGCGATTGGCCAGGGCGCAGTTGATGCCCGCGCGCATGGCACCCAGGTAGGCGCGCCCCAGGTCGGAGTCCAATGGTGCGCAGGCCAGTTCCCGCTCCGGCAGGTGTATGCCGTGGTCCGCAGCCGTCATCACCATCTCCCTGAGGTAATCGGTGCCGATCTGGTGGCCCAGGCCGCGTGAACCGCAGTGGATGGAAACCACCACATCACCGGCCTTGAGACCGTAGGCCTCCGCCGCCTGTTCGTCATGGATCTCGACCACATGTTGCAGTTCCAGGTAGTGGTTCCCGGAACCGAGGGTGCCCATCTCCTTGCGCTGGCGTTTCTTGGCATGGTCGGAGACCCGGGCTGGATCGCTACCGGCCATGCGGCCGTGCTCCTCGATCCGGGCCAGGTCCTCTGGCCGGCCATAGCCGCATTCCACCGCCCACTGGGCGCCACCGCTGAGCATGCGGTCCATTCCACTCTGGTCCAGATGGATGCGCCCGGTGCTGCCGACGCCGGCGGGGATGCCGCGGAACAGTTCCTCCGCCAGCCGTTCCTTCACCGCCCGAACCTGGTCCAGGCTCAGGCCGGTGGTGAGGGTGCGCACACCACAGGAGATGTCGAAACCGACCCCGCCGGCGGAAACTACACCGCCTTCATCGGCGTCGAAGGCAGCCACGCCACCGATGGGAAAACCATAGCCCCAGTGTGCGTCGGGCATGGCGTAGCTGGCCTGAACGATGCCGGGCAGGGCGGCCACGTTGGATGCCTGCTCAAAGACCTTGCTGTCCATGTCCTGGATCAGATGTGCATCGGCGTAGATGATCACCGGGACACGCATGGGACCATGCGGTTCGATGCGCCATTGGTATTCGGAGATCTGTACCGGCTGGATATTGGCCATGGCCTTGCTCGTTTATGCAGGGGCCTGCCAAGTCGGGGCAGGCCGGTTCAGGCGCAGCGGAACCGGGGACCTCCCCGAATCTCTCTACCCGGACTTCCCACCCCAGTAAGCCAAGTATATGTCACCTTGGCGCCTGCCATCAGACAGCCACCGCACGCTGCTGGCCGGCTTGGTGAGAAATACTGGGGCTACAACGCAGGGGCCGGCTCGTCCGGCTCATAAGGGGTGATCAACACCAGGATGCCGATCAGGGGGTGATCCAGATAATGCAATTCCCTGCTGCGCATGCGCCGGTGCTGTTTCATGGTGATGGTCGCAACCCGCGAGGTCTGCCCCACCAGATTCAGCTCCTCGTCATATTGCGGATAGTCCAGCAGTTGGCGATAGGCCAGGTCGGCATAGACATGCAGGTAGCGTTTCAGCACCACCTTGATGGTGCCGTCCAGCTCTTCCAGTGACTGTCCCGGCTGGTACAGGGCCCACTGCGGCGTTTCTTCCACTCCCGTCGCCTCCGTTTCCCCGGCCATGCCGGCCGCCATCTCCGCGCCTGCATCGGTTTCCCGCTCCATGGCCATGCCAGTCTCTATCGCCACAGCCGCATCGGTTTCCTTCTCCATGGCCGCGCCGGTTTCCATTTCCACGGCCGCGCCGGTTTCCACGCCGGCCTCCAGTGCGGTGGGGGGCGATGGCAACTGGATGGTGCGAAGTTCATCCAGCTCGGCCCTGGGTGGCAGCTGCTCACCGGCGATGTTGCGGGGAATGTCCGCTTCCGGCAGCACCACATACCGCTGGCCGCCGTGAATATGTACTGCCAGGGCCTCTTCCTCCCCCAGGCCCGGTTGGCGCCAGGCCCCGTGGTAGAGAACCCGGCTGATGGCGGATTGGTTCAGTTTCAGTGCCTCTCCCTGTAACCGCATGTCGTCATCACCCAGCCGCTGGAAAGGGGGAGCATCCGTGGCGGGCGTCTCGGGCGTCTCGGGCGTCTCGGGCAGGGTGGCGGTATTCGGAATCGGGTTCGGGGCGGCCTCGCCCCCGGCCTCGGTCCCGTCTTGCGGCAGGGGGGGCGTACCGGGGGCTGTATCGTCCAGTTCGATGGCCCCGCTCAGATCGGGCAGCTCCGGTTGCAGGGGCCATTTCTCACTGGCGAGGCCGTTGCCGCTGAGGTGCTGGAACACGATCAGTTCGACGTCGTACCAGCGTTGCGGCTCCTGCTCATCCTGGGAATGGGCGGGCAGGGCCAGCAGCAGGGCGGCGGTGGTGAGGATGCGAAATAGAGGTAGGTGCGGCATCAGTCGGCCTTGATCCGGGTGAGCAGCTCGTTGACAAATTGCAGGCGTCGTTCGGGTTTGTCCAGATCGAGAGTGAACCGCAACTTATCCTGTCCGTCCAGTTTGTATTGCTGGGGTTGCTGCTGAATCAGCCCGATGATCTTCATCGGATCGACCTGGGGCTGTTCATTGAACAGCAACCGGCCTCCCTGGGGGCCGGCATCGATCCGGGTGATACCCATAGCCGCGGCCCTGAGCTTGAGGGCGGTGACGGCGAACAATTGTTTGGCGGCGGGGGGCAGCAGGCCAAAGCGGTCGATCATCTCCACCTGCAGGTTCTCCAACTCGTTTTCATCGGCTGCGCTGGCGATGCGCTTGTATAGCACCAGCCGGTTGTGCACGTCCGGCACATAGTCGTCCGGCAGCAGGGCGGGGATGCGCAGGTCGATCTCCGGCCCGTGCTCCAGGGGCGATTCCAGATTCGGTTCCCGGCCTTCGCGCAGGGCGGTCACGGCCCGTTCCAGCAGTTCGGTGTACAGGGTGAAGCCGATCTCGTCGATTTGCCCGCTCTGTTCGTCGCCCAGCAATTCGCCGGCGCCACGGATCTCCAGGTCGTGGGTGGCGAGGGTGAAACCGGCGCCCAGCTCCTCCAGGGAGGCGATGGCCTCCAGGCGCTTTTTTGCATCCCCGGTCATGGCCGAGGTATGCGGCGTGAGCAGGTAGGCGTAGGCACGGTGGTGGGAGCGGCCGACACGGCCGCGCAACTGGTGCAACTGGGCCAGGCCCAGCTTGTCGGCGCGGTCGATGAGAATGGTGTTGGCATTGGGGATGTCGATGCCGGATTCGATGATGGTGGTGCACACCAGCACGTTGAAGCGCCGATGGTAGAAATCCAGCATCACCTGTTCCAGTTCGCGCTCGCGCATCTGCCCATGGGCGTGGCGCACGGTGGCCTCCGGCACCAGTTCCTGTATCTGGCGGGCGAAACGCTCGATGCTCTCCACCTGGTTGTGGAGGAAATAGACCTGGCCTCCGCGGCGGATTTCACGCAGGCAGGCCTCATGCACCAGACCCTGGTTCCACTCGCTGACGAAGGTTTTGATGGGGTGCCGGCGGGCGGGCGGGGTGGCGATGATGGACAGGTCGCGCAGGCCGGACATGGACATGTTGAGAGTGCGCGGTATGGGCGTGGCGGTGAGGGTCAGCAGGTCCACCTCGGCGCGCAGTTTCTTCAATTGCTCCTTCTGCCGCACGCCGAAACGCTGTTCCTCGTCGATGATCACCAGCCCCAGATCCTTGAAGCGCACATCCTTTTGCAACAGCTTGTGGGTGCCGATGACGATGTCCACCTTGCCTTCGGCCAGGCCGTCGAGGACGGCGTTCACCTGTTTCTTCGAGCGGAAACGGGACAATACCTCCACCCGCACCGGCCAGTCGGCGAAGCGGTCGCTGAAGTTCTGGTAGTGCTGCTGGGCCAGCAGGGTGGTGGGCACCAGTACAGCCACCTGTTTGCCGGCCTGGGCGGCGACGAAGGCGGCACGCATGGCCACCTCGGTCTTGCCGAAACCGACGTCTCCGCAGACCACCCGGTCGGCGGGCCGGTCGTCGAGCAGGTCGCTCACCACCGCTTCGATGGCGGCCTGCTGATCCTCGGTCTCCTCGAAAGGGAATGCCTCGGCGAAACGGGCGTATTCCTCCTCGTCCAGCTCGAAGCGGTGACCGCTCTTGGCGGCGCGGCGGGCGTAGAGGTCGAGCAGTTCCGCGGCCACGTCGCGCACCTTGCGCGCCGCCTTGCTCTTGGCCTTTTCCCATTGCCCGCTGCCGAGACGGTGCAGGGGGGCGCTTTCCGGATGGGTGCCGCTGTAGCGGCTGATCAGGTGCAGGGATGACACCGGCACGTAGAGCTTGTCGCCGCCGGCGTATTCCAGGGCGAGGAATTCGGTCTTCACGCCGCCCACATCCAGAGTCTGAAGGCCGAGATAACGGCCGATGCCATTGTCCTCGTGGACCACCGGGCTGCCGGGGCGCAGGTCGGACAGGTTGCGGATGATGGTGGCGGGATCGCGTTCCGGGCGCCGCCGGCGGCGTTCCTGGCGGGCGCGTTCACCGAACAGTTCGGCCTCCGCGATCAGCGCCAGCCTGGGCCGCTCCATGACCAGACCCTGTTCCAGCCGGGCCAGGGTCAGCGCCAGTGGGGCGTCGTCCGCCAGGAAGGCATTCCAGTCCTCCACCACCTTGGGCCGCAGCCCCTGTTCACGCAGGGTTTCCAGCAGGGCCTCGCGGCGGCCGGTGGATTCGGCGGTCAGCAGCACGCGGCCGTCGAAACCGTGGATGAAGTTCAGCAGGGCGTCGGCCTTGTGGCTGCCACGGGCCTTGAACTGGATGTCGGGGACGGTGCCGCCCGTAGCCGGGGTGGACGGTTCCACCCTGGGGAAGGAGGACAGGGCCGCCATCATGTCGTTCCGGTCCAGATAGAGCCGTTCCGGGGGCAGCAGCGGCCGTTCCGGGTCGAAGCGCAGCTCCCCGTAGCGCTCGGCCACCTCCCGCAGGAACTCCTCCGCCGCGGCCTCCATGCCTGGGGAAACGGCCACCCGGATGCCCTCGGGCAGGTAGTCGAACAGCGTGCCGGTCCGCTCGAAGAACAGCGGCAGCCAGGACTCGATGCCGCCCGGCGTCAGGCCCTTGCTGACATCCCGGTAGATGATGCTGCGCTGGGGATCCCCCTCGAACGCGTTACGGAAGGCGCGCCGAAAGGTCTTGATGGCGTCCGGGTCGAGGGGGAACTCGCGGGCCGGCAGCAGGCGGATGGCCGGAACTTCGTCCACCGAAAGCTGGGTCTCGGGGTCGAAGGTGCGGATGGTCTCCACCTCGTCGTCGAACAGGTCGATGCGGTAGGGCTCGGCCGCGCCCATGGGAAACAGGTCGATGAGCGAGCCGCGCACGGCGAATTCGCCGTGGGCCATGACCTGATCCACGCTCTGATAACCGGCGGCCGTCAGGCGCGCGCGGAAGGGCTCGATCTCCAGCCGGTCGCCCACGTCCAGCATCAGGCTGTGGGCATCGAGGAAACTGCGCGGGGCGATACGCTGCATCAGCGTGGCGGCCGGCACGATGACGATGCCCCGTTCCATTTCCGGCAGCCGGTAGAGGGTGGAGAGGCGCTGGGAGACGATCTCCGGCAGCGGCGAGAAGGCATCGTAGGGCAGGGTTTCCCAATCGGGGAAGACCGAGACCGGCAGGCCGGTGGGGGCGAAAAAGCACAGTTCGTTCTCCAGCCGCCAGGCATCCTGGCTGCTGGCGGTGACCACCAGCAGCGGGGCGTCCCGCTCCGTGGCCGCCTGGGCCAGGGCAAAGCCCGCGGTGGCGCCCGGCAGGCCGGGCCAGGGGTTGTCGTCAACGGGGGGGGCTTCCGTTTGCGGGGTATCGGTTTCGGTCATGGATCGGTTCGAGGGATCGCGCGGATCGGACTCCGTGGGGCCGCGTATGGTACCGGCCCGGCCCCCCGTTTGTCCCGCCGGGGTTACAACAGGTTGCGCACGGCAGTTTCGACAATCACGGCGGCGATGAACAGGCCGAGGACGTAGACGTAGAGGGTGTGGGGGTGATGGTTGGCGACCCTCACCAGGGTAAGCAGGAAGAACAGGCCGGCCAGCATGTAGCCGACGAAGGCCAGGGTCGGCAGCAGCGGGTGCCATTGGGAGTGATAGGCGGCGATGGAAAGCACCACGCAGGTCACCGCCCAGGTCAGGGCGCTGCTGTACCAGGGGCCGTCCCCCATGGCCACCCGCAGGCTGTGGAACCAGGTGAGGAGGGCGCGCAGAACGCCGTTGGCGATGCCATGCAGAAAATTCATCTCGACCGGGGCAGTGTTATGGGTAATGTGACAGATGGACAGCATATTAGGTGGCTAGGAGCCTGTCGGACTCAGGCTGGATCGGCTGCAAAAGCGGGACAGCGGTCTG
>CAYPEH010000122.1:0-8396 GCA_964409585.1 uncultured Chromatiales bacterium
GAAGGAGGAACCGCCGCCGCCACCACCGGCCATGGAGCCGGTCCGGGTCGAGGCGGGCCTTCCCGCCATGGCTCCATTGGCCACCCGCATCGAACTGCCCCTGCGCGTGGCTGCTGGCCCCGCCATCGGCCAGTGGCTGCCTGCGCCGGTGGAGACGCCCGTCGAGACCCAGGCCCGGCCGGTCTTCCGCATGCCGCCACGCTACCCGCCCCGCGCCTTGCTGCGGCGCATCGAGGGCAGCGTGACCGTGGAGTTCCTCATCGGCGCCGAGGGCGAGGTGCGGGAGCCGAAGGTGGTGGCCGCCGAACCGGCGGGGGTGTTCGAGAAGGCGGCTCTGGCCGCCATCCGGCGCTGGCGGTTCGCACCGGAAGCGGGGCAGGGTGAGGGGGCCGTGCGGCGCGCGCGGCAGGTCATCCGTTTCCGTCTGGACGCCCCAATGTCGCACCCGGGGGCGCGATGATCGTGCCGGGCTGGGCGTTCCCAGGCGGATTTCCGCCCGAGTCAATGGCCCGGGCCATTGGCGAGGAAGGAAATACCGGCTGGGGGCGGCCAGAACGGTGCGAGGGCGAGTCCAGCCGGGGCCGGTATCATTTCGCTACTTGGCAATATGCGCAGATATTCAAACGAAACCAATGGCTTATGTAATTGCGGCGGTCGGGTGCGACATTGGGGCCAGGGCAATGAGGCTGTTCATCGCCTTCCTGCTGCTCGTCGCCTCCCTGCCGGCCCGTCCCCAGGAAGCGCCGGGCATCCCGGCGCGAACCTATCGGGCCTTGCAGGAGATCAACGGGCTGCTGGAAGGGGAGCGGTACGCCCAGGCAAGGCGCCGGTTGGATGAGCTGGCCGCCGAGGTACGGGGCCGGGGGCTCGAAACGGCCCTCGTGGACCGCAGCCGTGGCTACCTGTGCCTTGGCGAAGGCAACGAGGAATGCGCCGTGGAGGCCTTCGCGCGCGCGGTGGACAGCGGCCACCTGCCCTTCGAGGTGAGCCATGGCCTGATCTATACCCTGGCCCAGCTCTGGCTGCGGCTGGACAACCTGGATGGGGCGGCCTACGCCATCGGCAAATGGATGTTGTGGGAGGACAGCCCCGGGGCGGAGGCTCACCTGCTGGCGGCGCAGATCGCCCATCGGCGCGGCCGCCTCGCCGAGGCCATCGGCCACATGCGCCGGGCGGTGCGGTTGCGGGAAAGGCCGCCCGTCCCGTGGCTCGAATACCTGCTGAGTCTGTATCTGCAAGACAAGGACCATGGGGCCGCCTTGCCGGTGCTGCGGCGCCTGATTCGCCGCTCGCCGGACCGTTACGCCTACTGGCGCGGCCTGGCGGATCTATACCGTGCGCTGGGCAAGCCGTCCCACGCCCTGGCGGCCTGGGTGCTGGCGGATTTGCAGGGGATCCTGGAAGACCGCCATCTGCCCGCCCTGGCCCGTCTCTATCTGTACCTGAAACAACCCTGGCCGGCGGCCCGGCTGCTGGCCGGGGCGCTGGAGAAGGGGCGCGTTCCCTCCACCCCGGATCACTGGCGCCTGCTGGCCGATGCCTGGCTGCTGGCGCGTGAGCCGGACCGGGCCCTGCGCGCCCAGCGGCGGGTGATCGCCCTGGGCGGCGGCGGCAGGGACCGGATACGCCTGGCGCAGATGCACGCCCAACGGGAGGAATGGCGGCCGGTGGCCGAACTGCTGGAGGCGATGCCCACGGAGGGGAAAGACCGGATCACGGCACGGGGAACGTTGCTGCTGGCGGTCGCCCTCCATCACCTGGGCCGCCGTGAACAGGCCATCGCGCATTTGCGGCAGGTGGCCGGGGACGATTCCCCGGTGGGCGACGAGGCCCGGCGGTGGCTCGAATACCTTTCCGGTTGAGACCGGCCTTGTTGCTGGGTGGGTCATTTGCCGCACCGGGTGAGGGAAATACCATTTTTTATTCGCGGTAATTTCCATGGATAAAGCGGCAAGGGATTGAATCGACAGGAGAACATGGCTCTGGCCCCGCATTTGCTAAGGAGTCCCGGATCAAGCCGCCGGGCGCCCCGATGCGGCCCCCCTGGGGGGGTGCCGGTGGGGGGAGGATAAAAAATCAACGGCTTGCGGAAACGGCAATGCGCCCTTTCCTGCAGGCCCCCATCCCCCGCCATCCATTTCCGGGTTCCCGGCCCCTGATCCGCATTTCCAAACGGAAGTCCGTGGCACGGCACCGGTGGCCGGTCCGTTCCGGGCTTCCCCAACCCAGGGGTGAAGAATGAAGAAAACAGCAATCAGTATGGGCGTTCTGTTCGCATTGGGACTGAACGCCGCCCATTCCGAGGAGGCGCAAATGCTGCCGGAGCTGACCGTCGAGGGCAGCGACATCGTCAGCCCCGGCATCCGATCCGGCGCCATTGGGGAGATCGATGCCGGCATCTCCGCCGATGGTGGCGATCTGTTGCGTTCGGTGACGGGTGTCTCCGGCGTGCGCATGGGTGGGCATGGCATCGACCCGGTCATTCGCGGGCAGAAGCACAACCGCCTCAACATCCTGCTGGACGGTGCCTATGTCCATGGCGGTTGCCCCAACCGCATGGACCCGCCCACCGCCTATGCCACCACCGAAACCTATGACCGCGTCACGGTCATCAAGGGCAGCCAGACCGTCCAGTATGGTGGCGGCGGTTCTGGTGGCACGGTGCTGTTCGAGCGGGTGACCGAACCCCTGCAGGCCGGCGAGAAGGTCCGTGGCCGGGTGAGCGCCGGTTACGAAGGCAACTCCCACACCGATGATCTTTCCGCCGATGTCACCCTGGGCAGCACCACGGCCTATGTACGGCTGCTGGCCAGCCACAAGGATGCACAGAACTACCAGGACGGCAACGGGGACGAAGTCCGCAGCGCCTTCGAGGAACGGGGGGGCGGCCTGATCGCCGGTTACCGGCCAGATGCCGACACCCGCGTGGAAATCGGCTTCGAGGCCACTCGCGAGGACGATGCCCTGTTCCCCGGCTCCCTGATGGACTCCCCCCAGTCCGATAACGACACCCTGCGCCTGAAAGTGGAAAAGGGCGGCCTGGGCGGGATCATCGAAGCGGTCCGCGCCGAGATCTACCGCTCCAGGGTGGATCACGTGATGGACAACTACTCCCTGCGTACCCAGACCGGCACCCGCATGCGTACCGATGCCGATTCCGATACCGACGGCGCGCGCATCGTCGCAGACATCCTCACCGCCGGGGGCACCGGGATCACCATCGGCTTCGACTACCAGAAGAACGACCGCCTGGCGACCCGCTACAACGACACCACCCGCGTGGACATAGGCTACATGTGGCCGGATGTGGAACTGAAACAGACCGGTGTGTTCGCCGAAATGGCGCGGGATCTGGACGCGGCCAACCGCTATCAGGCAGGCTTGCGCTACGACCGGGTCAGCGCCAGGGCCGGCCTGGCCGCCGCCACCCCCACCACCGGCGTCACGGCCAATACGCTGTACACGCGTTATTACGGCGTCAATGCTTCCGACCAGGACGAAAACAACGTGGGCGGCTTCCTGCGTTTCGAGCATGATCTGGAAAACTCGCCCGGCACCGTGTTCATGGGCCTGAGCCGGACCGTGCGCACCGCCGACGCCACCGAACGCTTCGTGGCCAAGAACACCACCAGCCGTACCCTGACCTGGACCGGCAATCCGCGTCTGGACCCGGAAGAGCACCACCAGCTCGATCTGGGGGTAAGGTTCGCCGGAGCCGCCTGGGACTTCACCGGCAGCCTGTACTACAACGATGTGGACAACTACATCCTTCAGGACCGGGCCCACGGTCAGAGCGGCATCCTGCAGAACGACAACGCCACCATCTATCGTAATGTGGATGCGCGTTTCTATGGCGCCGAACTGGAGGCCGGCTGGCAGCCGGCGGCCAATTGGCAGGTGGGTCTGGGGCTGGCCTACGTGCACGCCACCAACACCACCGACCAGCGTCCCATCGGCCAGACACCGCCCCTGGAAGGCAGCCTGGACGTGGATTACGAGACGGCCGGCTGGTCGGCGGGCGCGACGCTCCGATTCGCCGACCGTCAGAACCGCGTGGAGGATAACAGCGCCACGGACAGCGGTGTCGATGCCGGCAAGACCCCCGGCTGGGGCGTGCTGAATCTGCACGGCGAGGTGAGCCTGACCCGGAATGTCGATCTCAAACTGGGCATGGACAACGTGTTCGACAAGGTCTACGCCAACCACCTGAACAAACCGGTGCCCGATGCGGCCAGCGGTGTGCAGGTGAATGAACCCGGACGAGCCGCCTGGATCCGGCTGTCGGCCGCGTTCTGATCCAGTGTCGCATCCGTGGGTGCGATGAACCGCGGAGCATCCCTTCTCCCCGTGCAGGGGAGAGGGGCTGATCCGCCCAAACCACTAGGCGGGAGTCCAGGCATAGGCGGCGAAGCTGGTGTGGTTCTGGATGCCCGCCTGCGCGGGCATGACGTGGTGGGGGGGGCATTCCTCCCGAGCCTTCCTTTTTCGTTACTCCTGCACCCCCCTCTTCGTCACTCCCGCGCAGGCGGGAGTCCAGGCGATAGGCGAAGCCGGTGGGGTACTTGGATGCCCGCCTTCGCGGGCATGACGGAGTGGGCGCGGGTTTGCCTCTCGCGTTCCATTTCTGTCCCTCCCGCGTCCCCCTCTTCGTCACTCCCGCGTAGGCGGGAGTCCAGGTGAAAACCTTGCACATTTGAGTTCCAATGGATACTCAGCTCATGCAGGGGAGCCCGACCGGCCATGGAAAGACAACCCAGCGTTTACATCCTCGCCAGCAAAAGGAATGGGACCCTGTACGTGGGGGTTACCTCCAATCTTCCCAAGCGAATCTGGGAGCACAAAAATGAGGTTGTTGAGGGATTCACCAAACGGTATGGAGTGCATCGGCTGGTTTGGTATGAGGTACATGTCTGCATGGAAAGCGCCATTCGCAGGGAGAAGGCGCTCAAGAAGTGGAATCGGGCTTGGAAGATCCGGTTGATAGAAGAAACCAACCCCCAATGGAGGGATCTGTATGAAGAGATCCTGGGATTGGGATGATGGGCATTGGCAGGCGAAACCACCGGTGGGGTACTGGATGCCCGCCTTCGCGGGCATGAAGGGGTGGGAGCAGGTTTGCCACTCCCGTGCAGGCAGGAGTCCAGGGAAAGCTCAACCTGCATGCGGGAGAGGGGAACTCCCCCCCCACCCCGTTCGCGGGGGGTCAGGAGATGGCGTATTTCTTCAGGCGGTACAGCAGCGTGTCGCGGGTCAGCCCCAGCAGGCGGGCGGCGCGGCTGCGGTTGCCGCCGGTGCGGTCGAGGGCCTGGCGGATGAGGCTGGCTTCCAGTTCGTCCAGCACCACGCCGTCGTTGGGCAGTTGGATATCCCGGTTGGTGATCTTCGCCGCCGGTCCGTTGCGCATTTCCGGGGGCAGGTTTTCCGCTTCGATGGTGCGGCCGGGCAGCAGGACCACCAGGCGTTCGCACAGGTTGCGCAGTTCGCGGATGTTGCCCGGCCAGGGGTATTCCTTCATCACCGTCAGCGCACTGCGGGCAAACTGCGGGGCCGGCAGGTTGTGGCTGCGGGCCTGTTCGGCGATCAGGTGGCGTGCCAGTGGGGTGATGTCGCTCCGGCGTTCCCGCAGCGGCGGGATGGTGAGGGGAACCACGTACAGGCGATAGTAGAGGTCTTCGCGGAAGCGGCCTTCGCGGACTTCCTCCTGCAAGTCGCGGTGGGTGGCGGCGATGATGCGCACGTCGGTCCTGACCGGGGTGACCTCACCCACCGGCAGGCATTCGCTGGATTCGAGGAAGCGCAGCAGCTTGGCCTGCACGTTGGCCGGCAGTTCACCCACCTCATCGAGGAACAGGGTGCCGCCGTTGGCGGCGCGGATGTAGCCGTTGTGATCGTTGACCGCGCCGGTGAAGGAGCCCTTGCGGTGGCCGAACAGCAGGGATTCGGCCAGTGATTCGGGCAGGGAAGCGCAATTGACGGCGACGAAGGGTTGGTCGCGGCGCGGGCTTTCCGCATGCAGCGCCTTGGCCAGAACTTCCTTGCCGGTACCCGATTCGCCCAGGATCAGCACGGTCACATCGGTGGGGGCGACCACGCGCGCGGCATTGACCGTTTCACGGAATTCAGGGGAATCACCCAGAAGGTATTTATCGAAGCTGCTCATGGCTTTGACTCTCACCGCCTACCGGTACATCCGGGGGTTGTTCAATTTCAAGGCTCTTGCCGAACAGGATGCTGGCCAGACCCATGGCGATGACCAGGGTGCCGACCAGTTGACGCAGTTGGGGCATGCGGCTCATGCGCGCCAGCCAGCCCGTCACCAGGCCCGCCGAGGCGACTGCAGGAACCGTTCCCAGGCCGAAGGCCAGCATGTAGGTAGCGCCTTCGGCCGGTCCGCCGGCGGCGACGGTCCAGATCAGGGCGTAATAGACCAGACCGCAGGGGAGCCAGCCCCAGACCGCACCGTATAGGAAAGCGTAGGGCAGGGAACTGACCGGGATCAAGCGCCTGCCGATGGGTTCCAGGCGTCTCCACAGGGGGGCGCCGAGGGTGTCCATGCGGCGGAGCTGGGGAACCCATCCGGCCAGGTAGAGGCCGATGGCGATCATGACCACACCGGCGAGGATGCGGATCAGGTCGTGGGCGGTCTGCGAACCGAAGGTTCCGCCCAGGGTGGCGCCCAGGGTCCCCACCAGGGCGCCGGCCAGGGTGTAACTGGTGATGCGGCCGAAGTTGTAGGCCAGCACGTACTGGGTCAGCCGGGTACGGTCCTCGCGGACTTCCGGTTTCAGGCTCAGGGCCAGTGCGCCGGCGATGCTGCCGCACATGCCGAGACAGTGCACGGAACTGAACAGGCCGATGAGGAAGGCGGCGGCGAGCGAGTATTCCACGAGTGGCGGGTCGGTTGGGTTGGGATAGGTATGGGGTGCTTTCGTCCAGGTACTTCACCAGGATACCGGCCGCTGCGAAATGACATTCGTCGTGCCGGGGCGGGGCAGGGGGCTCAATAATGGGGAGGTGGCGGTTCCGCGCCGGCGTCTCCAACCGGCGGGGCGTTGAGTTCCCTGACCAGATCCCGCAACAGTTCCACCTCCTTGCGCAACCGGTCCAGTTCGTCCCGCTGCCGGGCGACCACCAGATTCAGTTCGTCCAGTGTGTGCTCCTGGAAGGCCAGGCGGGACTGCAAGTCGGCAATGGTGTCGTTCATCGTGGTGGATGCGTTGGGTCGAGTACCAGTTCCAGCGGCTCCATCTCCTTGTAGATCAGGACCAGCGGTTTTTTCGTCGAGAAGGTGATGATACGCATGCCCTTGGGATAGCAGAAGTGGCTGGTGAGAAACATGTGTATTTCGTCCTCTTCCTCCAGCAGGGCCTTGAGTCTGCGCAGACCTTCCACGTCCTCCTCGCGTTCCATGGCGTACTCGAAATCGTTGATGCGCAGGAAACCGTCACCGATGGTGACCCGCGGCGCTTCACTATGGGTGCCCAGCAGTTCCTTGAGCAGGATACGTCTCAGCCGGGGTGTGACGGCGACGCCGATCTGCGCCTCGCCGAACAGCCAGTTGAGGTCACGGTCCTCCTCGTAGGTGATCTCGTGCTCGCCGAAGGCCACGCACCAGCCGGAATAGTAGGCGCTGTATCTCCTGATGATCCGTTCGGTGGTCATGGTAGATAAATGTATTGTTCCGTCTCTCCATGGTACACCCCCGGCGGCCGGCGATCCCGGCAGTGGAGGACGGTTTGAACGAAACGGGCGAAAAGAAAAAGAGGAAGATTGCTTCCTGGCTCAGGATCACCGGCGAGGTGATGCTGTTCTTCCTGCTGGTCTCCGCCGTGCAATGGTGGTCCAGCCGGGATGTGGTCGGGAGCCAGGCGCCGGAACTGAATGGGGTCACGTTGAGTGGGGAACCGTTTTCCCTGCGGCAGTTCAGGGGCAGACCGGCCCTGATTCATTTCTGGGCCAGTTGGTGTCCGGTATGTCGCGCCGAGGAGGACATGATCGAGGATCTGGCCGCGGAGTTGCCGGTGATCACCATTGCCATGCAGTCGGGTGGGGCCGCGGAAGTGCGGGCCTACATGCGCGGCCGCCAGCTGGATTTTCCGGTCCTCAACGACCCCCGGGGTGTCCTGGCGGCACGCTACGGGGTGCGTGGGGTGCCGGTCAGTTTCATCATCGATGCGCGGGGACGGATCCGCTTCGTCGAGAGCGGATTCACCACCGGCTGGGGAATCCGGGCGCGGCTCTGGTTGGCGCGGGTGTTGGGTGACGACTGAGCCGCCCGGTGGCTGAATGCCTTAACCCCAATGTTGCATCCGGGGGCGCGATGATCGTGCCGGATTGGGCGTTCCCAGGCGGATTTCCGACCGAGTCAATGGCCCAGGCCATTGGCGAGGAAGGAA
>CAYPEH010000123.1:0-8352 GCA_964409585.1 uncultured Chromatiales bacterium
GCGCCGGCGCGCCTTGTGGCTGAACGCCCTGAGACCCGCTGAATGCGGCTTTACCTGGGGTTGTCTTAGCTTGTTCTTTCATGAGTTTCATCATCATGGCGATTCGCATCATGTCCATTTTCTTGCGCCGGATGATGTCCTGATCGACACGGGAGAGGGCAGCCAGGAAACCGGCCAACATGAAGAATTCCACGGTCACGTAGGTCTGGCGGAACAGCCATTCCAGCATCGACTGGAACCAGAGTGTGAACATGGCGACCACGATACCTATGGCCATGAAGGACACGGTGTTGTCCCTTCGTTTTCGTATGAGACGAAAGCCGATAATGAAGAAGTTGCCGATCATCAGGATGAATACCACCATGCCGATCCAGCCCATCTCGCAGGCGTGCAGCAGATAGATGTTGTGCACGATGCCGCGGTCCACTTCCTTTTCGATGAAATTCATGTATTCGGTGTTGTTGATGACGTGGGAATAGTTGTTGATGCCGACGCCGAAGAAATGGGCATTGGCCATGGCCTTGGCCGCATCGTTGGCCAGATGGCGGCTCTCGCCGGAGGCCTCGGGTGCGTTGAGGAAGCGGTCGATGATGGCCGGTGCCACCTTGGCCGCCACCGGCAGGGCCAGGAGGAACAGGGTGCCGATCACCCGCATCTTGTGGGGTCTCAGCCGGTCGTAGAACGACAGCACGGTGACCAGGCCCAGTCCCAGGATCATGGTCACCAGGGCGCCACGGGAGAAGGTGGCCAGCACCATCAGCGCCCCCATGCCTAGGCAGGCCCAGTAGATGAGGGAATGCTTGGATTTCTCGCCAAGGATGAAGGCGAAGAAGATCATGTTCATCATATCGATGTACACCGCCAGGGTGTTGGAGTGCGGTGTGGTGCCGGGGGCGCGATAGATGCCGCTCATGCGCTGTTTCATGACGATGAGAAATTCCATGCAGACGATGCTGGCGAGGATCAACAGGATGAAGCGCACGTCCTCCTCGTTGCGCAGATAGTTGTAGGCCACCCAGTACACCGCGAAGGCACGGATCAGCTTGAACAGGCCGAAGCCGGCATAGACCGGCACGTAGGAGACGATGGCCGAGATCACGGCCATCAGAAAATAGATGCCCATCAGGGCGGAATTGGGTGGAAACAGATCCAGCTTCACCTTTCTCCAACGGGGGGAGAAGGCCATCACCAGGATCAGCGAGATCACCATCCAGTCCGTGACACCGAACTCGAAGCCGCGGGTGTCACCGCGGTACCACTCCATGGAGACGAAGTTGATATCGATGAGATAGGAGGTGGAGAAGAAGGTTCCGGCCACCAGCATGCGTTCCGCCCACCGATAGGTGATACCCATATAGGTGGCGACCGGGATGAACATCGCCGTCATGGCCAGGAAGATGTAATGCTTGAGTTCCACTCGATCTCCGTAACGGCCGCATGACTGTCGACTCGGGATGCCTCTGAATGGGCCAGGGGCGGCTTCAGTGGCCGGGTGGATTATTCCCCGGTCTTGTCATGTGCAATGCCTGCTGAAAGGTTGCGGCGAAGGATTGCAGCCGCGCTTCCACGCGTGCTTCTCCTTCCTTTGCGGCCTCATGACCATTTTCCTTAAGCGAAGCGGACAAGCGGACCATGACCCAGCTTTTTGGTCTGCCGGTGATGCGGTCCCAGGCGTCCCACAACGTGCGGGCCATATAACTGCCGGTGAAACGTTCGCCATCGGTGAACCAGGTCAGGACCAGTTCGCGGTCATAGCCATGGTCGTCCGTTTCCCTTTGCACCACGAAGCGGGATGGGTGGTTCCCATCCGGAAGGCTCCATTTCGTTTCGCCACTCTCGATCACCTGCCAACCGGAGCCGGTATAGCAGTATTCAGGGGGATGGTGGGCGTGGCGGTCCTGGAAGGTCTGCACGGCCAATACCCAGGCACTGGGTGTATCCGGGCCCTGGCTGTACTCACGCTTGATGGTCGTACCCGTACCGAACAACTGTTCTTCGAACGGATCCAGTGGGGCATCCCGGGCAACATCATTACCGAGTGCGTAGGAGATCCGCTCCACCTGGAGATTGACCACCTGTTCGCTGTTGCGCGTGTACAGTATCCAGCCGCCCAGGAGAACGGTGACCAGCAGCAGTCCATTGATCAGCCAGAGTTTTCTAGAATGTTTGTGGTCCATGGCACTCTCTTTCGAAGGCGTTTTTCGTCAACCACATCCATGACAGGCCGGCGGCAAGGGCCAGCAGTGACGCCCAGGGTGCGGCGCCGAGCCAACGTCCGGCAGTGGCGGGTACGGGGATTCCGACGGTAGTCAGTTGCGCGAACCAGGCAATCAAGGGTGCCGCCAGCAGCAACCCGGCAGCCGGCCAAAGCGACCGCATAGCCATCCACAACGCCAGCGCCAGCGGCCATTTCACCACCACCCCCACAGCGTAACCGGTTCCAGTAAGGTCTTGAAGGATTTTACCCAGTAGAAACGAGATGGTGGGCAGGGACAGCAGCAGCAGACCGCTGACCGCCAGGGCCTGGGGAAAGCTGCAACCCCACAGCATCAACAGGCCATGCACGATCAGCACCAGGCCAATCGCCATGGCCAGGTTGATGTCCGCTGCGATCCCGCCGAGATACAGCAGCAGGCCGAGGAGTATGGGCAACCAATAGGCCGTTGCCGGCTGCTCACGGAACGACAGACGGGAGGAGGCGATCAGGGCGAGGATGAAAAACAGGGGACCTTGCCGGTCCAGTGGTGAGTCGAGCCAGGCATTGATTATCCAGGGAAATACCGCCCAGGACAGAAGAACGATCAGCGACCATGCTGACAGCAACAGAGGCAACGGAGGTTTATGTGTGGTTGCGGTCGGCATCGGAACGGGGACGCGCAGAGGTCTCCAGTCCTTCCGGGTCCGGAAACAGACGTTGCGTCATCATACCCGCCAGCACCAGTCCCAGCACGGCAAATACGAATACACTGATTCCCGAAAAATCGTGGAAAAAGCCCAGTGCCACATCCCGCCCGAACCAGTTGCCCAGGATGGCCACCACGGCGATGCGCAGGCCATTGGCCACCAGTACGATGGGCCATATCAGCAGCAACAAAGTGATTCGTCCGGGCAGGCTGCTTTCGGTCATCCAGGTATAGAACACGCCGATCAGCAGCAGGGTGGAGAGGTAATTCAGTCCCGAGCAGGCCGGCACCACGGCTACTTCCAGGTTGGGTGTGATCAGGTTGGCGCCTTCCCGGCTCAGTTCCATGAACGGCATCAACAGGCCCTGCGCGATCATCGTGGAGGCCAGCCGCATGGGAAAGCTCAGGTAGATCTCGATACCATCCAGGAAGGGATAGGCGAACAGCAGGAACCAGATGGGAAACAGCAGCAGACGGGTACGTGCCGGACCGAAGACCCACAGGGAAAGCCCATGCAGCATCATGGGCAGGGCCAGGCCGGAAAGCAATGGCATGCTGCTGCCGAGGGCGGTCAGGTGCAGCAGCAGCGCCGGTACCAGCAGCCAGAGCCCCCTGGGATCATGGCTGATGGGAAGTGCCCTCAGCGCATCCAGCCTGAGCCAGACGAGGGCGATGGAGACAAGCGGAGCAATGACACCGATGAAATGGTCAAGGTTGTCGGCCCAGTAGCCGAACAGCCAGAGCAGGCTGGGGATATGGAGCAGCAGACATAGCACAGCGATCCCCCAGACGGGGACCGCTGTACGCCAGGTGGGTGACGATTCAATCGCTGTCCTGTACTGCATCTTCCCGCTGAACCTTGCGGCGGCGTGAACGTGAAGCTGCCAGCAGAGTGATGGAACCGGCGAACAACAGGGCCCATTCGGCGGGTTCCGGTGCGCCGGCCGCTATTTCCTTGGCATTATCCACACCGATGTCGATGGCCACGATCAGGTCGTTGTAATCCCGGTCGCCACCGCCGTAGAGATCCTCCCAGCCGATGGCCAGCAGGCCCCGATCCGGCAGCAGGCCCGCCACCACGTGGGAAATACCGTCGGGGTTGAGGGCGTCGTTGGTGTAATACGTGCGCTGGGTCAGCCGGTCCTCATATACCTGTTGTACTGTCTCGGACGTGGCCGCATCCAGGGCCTGCTGGGTGTAGTAGCCGTTGGCACTGAGGTAGAAACCCAACTGGGTGCCGGCCGGCAGTTTACCGAGCGTGAATGAGCTGCCCACATCCAGGTCGCCTCCACCGGCCAGGCCGTCACCGGTGCCCGAGGCATTGGCCCAGATCAGGTTGCGGTTGTCGTAGTCGGTGGGATCCTCAGCCGCGTTGTACCAACCAAAGGTGTTTTTGTATCCGGCGCCCTCGCTGATGAAATAGACCGTGACGACGGCATCGTGACTCAGCGTCAGCTTGGCGGGGTCGATACCCAGCCGGGTGCTGTCCGGAATGGATTGGTATTCCGCCAAAACCGGGAAAATGTCGGAGATCTCCGTGACAGCCGCCATGGTCCCCTGGGTTGCCAGTAAGGCGAACACAGAGACGATGCCGCGAAGGAAACGGAGGTGTCTGTTGGATCTCGTCTGATTGCTGATTATGGTGTTCATGGTGTCTACCCGTCTCATGAATTGGCTCTGAAACCGTAGATATTTCATTTCCGGTTTACTCTAAAAGTAGCAACCTCCATGCCATGAATTTTTATTGGGGCTATTTGATTACATATCAATGGGTTATGGTTTTTTTGTGATCTATTGCCACACTTCTTCATGCTTTTGTTGGCAGTTTGCAAAGGCATGATGTCATTTTGCCGACGCCAGTTTGGCGGCCAGGGCCTCGACCCGGGGTTTGTGTTTCCAATCGGCCGGCTGAGTGAGCAGCTCATCGACCAGCCTGCGTGCCTTGGTAATCTGTCCCGCTGCTGTAGCGGCCTCTGCGATGCGCAGTTTCAGGTCCCTGTCTCCGCCATTGTCAGCGGCCAGCTTCTCCAGGATTCGCAAGGCGTCGCTGGCTTTGCCGTTACGCATCAGGGCAGTGGCAAGGGTGTCGGCCACATCCCTGGAATCCGGTTCCTGTACATAGGCACGTCTTGCCAGTTTCACGGCTTCATCGGGTGAATCACCCTTTTGCAGCAGATGCCAGGCCAGATTGTTGAGGGCCGGGACATAGTCAGGCAGGTCGGCCAGGACCGCGCGGTAGACCTCGATGGCCTCATCGGTTCGTCCGGCATCCGTCAGGAGTTGCGCCTTGAGCATGCGCAGGGGAATGAGTGCGCCACCGAGCTTTTCGGTGGCCGAGAGCAATTCAATGGCCTCGTCCGTGCGTCCCGTCAAGGATAGCGCCCGGGCCAGCAACATGGCCGTGGCATCGTTATCCGGTTGTGCCTGAATGGCCTTCTGCAAATAAGGGATGGCCTTTGCCGGTTGCCCGGTGCGCAGGGCAATGGTGCCTTGCAGCCGCAGCAGGAAGGTGTTGTCCGGCTCACTGGCAAGCCGCTGGGCAATGATGCCCATGGCTTTTTCGCGGTTTCCCGAAAGCAATTCCACATCGACCAGGCCCACCAGGGCGGCCCCGTTGTGATCATCCAGTTTCAGGGCCCGTTGAAATTCGCCCCGTGCCGCATCGGGTTTGCCTTCGGCCAGGGCTGCCCGTCCCCGCTGTATCCAGACCTCGACGTTGTCCGGTTCATGTTTGGCGGCCGAATCGAGCAGCCGCCAGGCCTCGCTGCTGCGGCCCAGTGCCAACTGGGCGGTGGCCGCGGCCAGTTCCGCACGGGTCGAGGCCGGATCGAGACGCAAGGCGGCCCTGGCGGAACGCAGGGCGGCACTGGGCTCGCCCATGGCCAGCAATACCTCTGCCAGGCCGGTGTGGCTCAGCAACAGGGATTTGTCCGCAAACAATGCCTTGCGATAGTACTCACGGGCCCTTGGCCAGTTCTGCACCGCTTCCATGATGATTCCCATGCTCTGATTCGCCAGGGGATCACCGGGTGAGATTTCCAGGGCCTTGTCCAGGTAGCGGCGTGCCTGGTCCAACTGCCCCTTTTCCATCAGGTGCATGCCCAGATTCAGATTGGCACTGAAAGAATTGGGATTTTTTTCCAGTGCCCGTTGGAGAAACTCCACCGCAGCTTTTTCCTGCTTGCCGCGCAGGCGCAGGATTCCCATGGTGGTGAGTGCATCGGGGTTTCCCTTGCGCGCGGCATCGGCAATCAGGGCTTCGGCTTCATCCCCCCGGTCCAGGCGCATGAGCACGCGTGCGGCTTCCAGGCGGATCCGAAGGTCATCCGGGTTGCGCCGGATCTGTGCCTGGTAGATACGCAGGGCCCCTTCATGATCGCCACTGGCATCCAGGGCCTGGGCACGCAGGGTCTCGAAGGCGGTGCGTAGTTTCTTGCCCTTGACCGGATCGATCCGTTTGAGCCAGGTCTCGATCCGTCTCATTGCCCGGTCCGGCTTGTTTTCCAGGAGATCCGCGCGTATCAGCAGGATGGCGGCTTGTGGATCGTCGGGTTGCTTGCGCACCAGCCGCAGCAGGCGGGAGCGTGCCTTCTTCACCGACAATTGCAGCAGGTCGATGCGCGCCAGTTGCAGGTCGGCCTGGCGCAGGCCCGGCTCCATTTCCAGTGCCTTGCGATAGGCGATGGCCGCCTTGTCGAGGTGGCCGGCGGCCATCTCGGCCTGCCCCAGCGCCAACCAGACACCTACGCGGGAAGGCAGCAACAGGGATGCCTTGCGCAGTGGCTCAACCGATGTTTCGGGATGGTCGCCGAGCAATCCGGCCAGACCGCTGAGATAGGTGCGGGCACCTTCCAGGTTACGGGTGCCAGCCTGAATGCCGTTGGCAAGGGTTTGCAGTTCCTGGCGCTTCCCGGCCTGCGCCAGCAGTTCGCCGTAGGCCAGCAAGGCCGAGGGGTCGTTGGGCGACCGTTCCACCGCCTTGCGATGTACATCCAGGGCGGCATCGAACCGTCCCAGTTGCATTTCCACCGCTCCCAGGATCAAGGCTGCCGTCTCATGATCGGGGTGGTCCCTGACTATGGCGCGGAGGATGCGGGCAGCGCGCTCCGGCTGTTTTTCCTTCAGGGCCACCTGAGCCTGCAACAAACGGGCTTCCAGATAATCCGGGTCCAGTTTCAGGCAGCGTTTGAGCAGACTGGATGCGCGGGCGGTCTGGTTGAGGCGGAAGGCCGTATTGGCTGCGTGCAGCAGTACCTCGGCGGAGGCACCGGTGGCGGCGGAAAGCCGCCTGAACAACCGGTCTGCGGTTTCGAGATCTCCCTGGCCGGCGGCAATGCGCGCCTGCCAGTAGTCAGCCTTGTCGCTGGCCAGTTTGTGCTGTTTCAGTTCATCCAGGGTGCGGATGGCCGCATCCCAGCGGCCGGCGATGACCTCCAGGCGCAGGGCGGCCAGTCCATACTCCAGCCTGTCCGGTGCCAGGGTGGCGGCACGGGCATAGTGGGAATAGGCCTCCGGCCAGCGCTCCAGCCGTTCCATGGCTACGCCACGGAGGTAGATCGCCTCCACGCGCGCGGAGTCCAGTTGGATGACTTGGTTGAATGCTGCCTCGGCTCGTGCCGGATCCCCGGCTTCCAGTGCGCTCCGGCCCCGCTCCATGGCCGATTCGATCTCTTCCAGGGAGCTGCTGCCACATCCGTGCAGCAGCGAAAGCGCGAGTGCGAGCCCTGCGCTGGTGGCTCTGTGGATCATGTCTCTACCTACAGGCTTCCAGTGCCAGTTCCTCGGTTTCGTGGATATCGAGGATGCGGTGCATACGGGTCAGTTCGAACAGGGTGCGGGCTTGGGGCGTGAGGCTGCATACCACCAGGTCGCGGCCGTGTTCCCGTACACGGCGGTAGATCGACACGACCAGGCCGAGGCCGGTGGAGTCGATGAAATCGACCCCATGAAAATTCAGCAGTATCAGGCTGTCGTTGTTGTCGGCCAGCTCCTGCAACTGGTTACGGATTTCACCGGCGCCGGCGGCATCCAGCCGGCCGCTGAGGCGGACCACGGTAACGCCGTCCTTTTGTTCGTATTCAAGGTTCATGGGGGGCTCCTTCAGTTCTCTTGATTAATGTGGAATACACCCAAGTTACTGATATTCCATGATCTGGGGTGGTGCTCCCTCGATTCATGAAAGTTAGCACGAATGTTCAGCTGTGTACTGGTGGCAAGGTCAGTAAAGAAAAAATCTCACCATGAAGGACATGAAGAGCCTGAAGGAAGACCCATGCATTCAGCCTTGCCGGTCCTGACCTTCCCGCCCTTCATGTCCTTCATGTCCTTCATGTCCTTCATGGTGTATGTCTTTGCCTTTCTTGGTTTGTTCGGCGATGCAGCTGAAGATCAGTGCTATTAACCCGGCACCAATCTATGTCACCCTCAGCCACCACGAGCGCCCCCGTGG
>CAYPEH010000124.1:0-8304 GCA_964409585.1 uncultured Chromatiales bacterium
GACGAAAAATCAGGGAAAATCAGACCGTTGTCCCGCTTTTGCAGCCGATTCAGCCTGAGTCCGACAGGCTCTTGAAACTCGCTTTGCTTAGGATTGGCCTTAGTAACGGCAGAAAACCGGTTCGCTTTACCTGCCCGCCTGAACGAACCGGCAAACCCTATCGCGTTCACTGGAAACCTGAATCCGTGGGTTCATAGGGGATGCAGAGTGCAAGATATGGATCCGGATGGCGTCATGAAAAATCGCAGCCATACCCACCGGGCTGGTGAGATTTTTCATATAGCCAGACGAATCCAGGGCTTGTGCCATGCACTCCAATGAACTCATGGATTCAGGTGAAAAAACTGCGGATCCATCATTTCGATGAAACGCCGTGCCTGGGGAGTCAGAAACTTGCCCTTGCGCACCACCACGCCGTAGGAGCGCTGGGGGAAATACCGTTTCAGGGGCTTTCTGGCGATTTTCTCCTCCCCGGTAAGACAGACATCGGTCACGATGGAAATGCCCATGCCCAATTCCACGTATTTCTTGATGATTTCCCAGCCACCGGCCTCCAGGGCCACATGGAACGGCAGGCCGTGCTGATTGAAGACCATTTCCACCACGCGCCAGGTTGCCAGGTGCCGTGGCGGCAGAATCAGGCCATGCGGGCTGATGTCTTCCAATGTGGCTTCATCCAGTTCCGCCAGTGGATGATCCAGCGGGGTAATCAGCGTGGGGTCGAAGAAGAGACTGGGGCGATATTCGATGTCCTCGGGTACATCCAGCATGGACCCCACCGCCAGATCCGCCTCGTCGGCGCGCAGCATGGCCATGCCGTCCCGCCCGGTCACGTTGTGCAACTTGATACGGATGCCCGGATATTCCTTGGTGAATCGCTGCAAGGGTTCGGGAAGAACATAGAGAATGGTGGACTCACCGGCCGCGATGTTCAGCTCACCGGATTCCATCTTGCCGAAATGGGCGGAGAAAGTTTCGTCCAGCTTGTCGATACCCTCCACCAGCGGCTGCGCCAGTTGGTAGAGCACCTCCCCCTGCGGGGTCAGTTGGATGCGCGGCCCCCGGCGCTCGAACAGGACGATACCCATCTCCCTCTCCAGTGCCTGGATCTGCAACGACACCGTCGGCTGGCTCAGAAACAGCCTTTCCGCCGCCTCGGAGATGCTGCCCGTCTGCGCCGCGCGGCAAAACGCACGGAGCTGCTTCAAACGGTTCTGCTTGTAATAGAGCGGCCTTTCTAAACTCATGCCCTGTCTCCTGCCCTTTCATTAACACACACAATATATTTCATTGAAATAATTTTATACGCAAATAATCCGATCAGCTTCGGATGAATGTCCCGATCTCACACACCACACACCCATCGGGATGACGGGGCCCGCAATCATCCAATCTTTTGTTTTCATTGATTTTTTTCAGAAGGCAAGGGAGCCTCCCTTACGCATGTGTAACGGAACGAAACACGCAGTGGAATCCAAATTGTCTTACTATTTGGCCGGTTAATTCTTTTTATTGAATGAATTGTATAGATAAATATAAAACGCCTTCCTAGACTCCGCTCATCGCCTGCCCGCATGGGCAGAATCCCGAGCAATACCTGGGGGTTATTGAAGAAGACCCTGAATGGGGGGCGGAACATGGCACTGAACGATCTAATGCACATTGCCATCGCCGGCGGCTTCATGGCCGCCCTGGGCATCGTCCTCTCCCTCACCCTCGCCGTCGCCAACCGCAGGCTCTGGGTCCACGAGGACCCACGCATCGACGACATCGAGGAAATGCTCCCATCCAGCAACTGCGGCGCCTGCGGAACGGCCGGCTGCCGCCCCTTCGCCGAGGCGCTGATCGCCGGTGAGGCCAAGCCCGGTCAATGCACCGTGAACTCCAGGGAAAACAATGAGGAGATCGCCGATTACCTCGGTGTCGATACCGGAGAAGTGGAGCGGCGCGTGGCCCGCCTTGCCTGTGCCGGCGGTTCCCATGTGGCGCGTATGCGCGCCCATTACGACGGATTGGACTCCTGCCGCGCGGCCAGCCTGATCGGCGGCGGCCCCAAGCAATGCAGTTGGGGGTGTCTGGGCCTGGCTGATTGCGCCACGGTCTGCGACTTCGACGCCATCACCATGGACCGGCACGGCTTGCCACAGGTGGATGCGGCCAAATGCACCGCCTGCGGAGACTGCGTCGAAATCTGCCCCAAGGATCTGTTCTCCATACACCCGGTCAGCCACCGTCTGTGGGTGGCCTGCAAGAGCCTGGCCGATGGTGAGGCCGCCGAGGCCGACTGCGAAGTGGCCTGCACCAATTGCGAACGCTGCGTCAAGGACTCCCCCGAGGGTCTGATCGAGATCCGCGACAACCTGGCGGTGATCGACTACTCGAAAAACGAACTGGCCTCCCGGGTGGCCACCGAGCGTTGCCCCACCGGAGCGATCGTCTGGCTCGATGACACAGCCGGGGTTCTGAAGGGCCGGCATGCCAAGCGCATCGTCCGGACAGAGGCGCTCCCTCTGGGATGAGCAGACGAAATATCCAGGCAATGACCCACTGATCGATCGAGGTTTCCGTAGATGGCGATATTCACCAGGAAGGCAGACCGGCCGGTAAAGTATCCAGGCATTCGCATGGCGATGGACGGCAACTCCGCCGTCATCCTCTGCGAACGCGAGGCATCCGATGCCGCCGGTGCCTACCCCATCACCCCGTCCACGCAGATGGGCGAGTATTGGGCGGAGGAAGTGGCCAAGGGGCATGTCAACATCTCCGGCCGCAATCTGATCTTCGTCGAGCCGGAATCCGAACACGCGGCTGCGGCGGTCACCGCCGGCATGTCCATGACCGGCCTGCGCGCGACCAATTTCTCTTCCGCCCAGGGCATCGCCTTCATGCACGAGTCGCTCTACGCGGCGGCCGGCAAACGCCTGCCCTACGTGCTCAATATCGGCTGCCGCGCCATCACCAAGGCCTCACTGAACGTGCATTGCGGCCATGACGATTTCCACTGCATCGACGACACGGGTTTCTTCCAGGTATTCGCCAACAACGCCCAGGGCGCCGCGGACCTCAACCTGATCGGCCGCAAGATCGCCGAACTGGCCCTGACCCCCGCCGTCGTGGCCCAGGACGGTTTCCTCACCACCCACCTGATCGAACCCCTGCAAGTGCCCGAGCGCGAACTGATCGAGGAATTCCTGGGCCGTCCCGACGACATGATCGAGTGCCCCACCGAGGCGCAGAAGATGATCTATGGCCCGGTGCGCCGCCGCGTGCCAGCCATCTGGGACGTGGACATGCCCATGCAGTCCGGCACGGTGCAAAACCAGGACGCCTATATGCAGACCCAGGCGGCCCAGCGTCCTTATTTCTATGACCATATCCCGGAAATCGCCGACCAGGTGATGGACGAGTACTACCAACTCACCGGCCGCCGCTATCACCGCATCGGCAGCTACAAGGCGGAAAAGGCCGACTACCTCATCATCGGCATGGGCTCCATGGTGGTTCAGGCGCGGGCCGTGGCCGACTACCTGGAAAAGACCCGGAAACTGAAAGTGGGTGTGGTGGACATCACCATGTTCCGCCCCTTCCCCGGAGACCTGCTCGGTCGGGTCCTGAAGGGCAAAAAAGGCGTAGCCGTGCTGGAACGCACCGACCAGCCCCTGGCCGAGGATCTGCCTCTGATGCGCGAAGTGCGTGCCGCCGTTTCCAAGTGCATCGAGAACGGCCAGGCGGAAGGCGAACCGCCCTACCCCGGCTATGAAAGCTACAAGAGCTTCAAGGACGTCCCGCGCCTCTACTCCGGCGCCTACGGCATGGGTTCCAGGGACCTGCAACCGGAAGGCATGATCGCCGCCATCGAGAACATGCTCCCCGACGGCGGGCACAGGAAATTCTTCTACCTGGGGATCGACTTCATCCGTGAAGGTGCCACCCCCAAGCAGGAGGTACACATACAGGAGCTGCTGGAGGCCTATCCCGACGTCAAGGATCTGGCCCTGCGCGGCAGCGAGAATCCCAACCTGATGCCGGAGAACTCCATCACCGTCCGCATGCACTCGGTGGGCGGCTGGGGCGCCATCACCACCGGCAAGAACCTGGCCATGACCCTGTACGAACTGCTGGGTTTCGACATTCGCGCCAACCCCAAGTACGGCTCGGAGAAAAAGGGTCAACCGACCACCTATTATCTGGCGGCCGCGCCGACGCCGATCCCGCTCAACTGCGAATACCACCATGTCGATGTGGTACTGAGCCCGGACCCCAACGTCCATGGCCACTCCAACCCACTGGCCGGTCTGAAGAAGGGCGGCACACTGATCATCCAGTCCAGCCTGGATTCCGCCGCCGAAGTGTGGGCCAGTTTCCCCCGCTGGATGCAGCAGCAGATCGTCGACCACTCCATCCGCGTGTTCTACCTGGACGGTTTCAGGATCGCCCGGGAAGAGGCCAGCAATCCCGAATTGCAACTGCGCATGCAGGGCAACGCCTTCCAGGGCGCCTTCTTCGCCGCTTCACCGCTGATGGAAATGGCAGGCCTGGACGAGAAGAAGCTGTTCGCCGCCATCGAGGCCCAATTGCAGGCCAAGTTCGGCGCCAAGGGCAAACGTGTGGTGGAGGACAACCTGCGCGTGGTGCGCCGTGGCTTCGAGGAGATCCATGAGATCACCGAAAAGACGGTGGGCGCCGCCCACCAGCCGGTGATGAAGAGGGAGGAACCCCTGCCGGTCATGCTCAAGCGGCTGCCCGCCGCCGAAGGCAAGCTGTACGACCTGCACCGTTTCTGGGAACAGACCGGCCATTTCTATGCCACCGGCAAGGGCTCCGACAACCTGGCCGACCCCTTCCAGGCCGTCTCGCTGGTGCCCGCCTCCAGCGGCGTGTTCCGCGACATGACCCGGATCCGCTTCGAGTATCCGGAATTCATCGCCGAACACTGCACCGCCTGCGGAAAATGTTATTCCGTGTGTCCGGACTCGGCCATTCCCGGCCTGGTCAACACCATCTCCGAGGTGTTCGAGACAGCGATCCTCCGCATAGAAGGGAAAGGCACCCCCACCCGGCATCTGCGACGCGAGACCCGCAAGGTGGAAAAGCGCCTGCGCGACCTGCTCAATGCCGCCGGCGAAAACGCCGACGTCAATCAACTGCTCAACCAGGCCGTGTTGGAACACCTGGCCGAGGCCAAAGCCGCCACCGGCAGCGAATCGGCGGGTAGGAGCGGCTTTAGCCGCGATTTCGCCGAAGCCGGCGCCAACGACCAGGAAATCGCGGCTGAAGCCGCTCCTACAAAAAGCAAGCAAAGCACCCTGGAGAAAGAATTCGGCCTGCTCATGGAACAGATCGGCGACTTCCGCTTCTCCGTGACCAAGCCCTACTGGTCCAACAAGGAGAAGAAACAGAAGGGCAGCGGCGGGCTGTTCTCCATCACCGTCAACCCCTACACCTGCAAGGGCTGCATGGAATGCGTCGATGTCTGTGAAGACGGGGCCCTGGTGGCCAAAACCCAGGACGAGGCCGCCATCGAGCGCCTGCGCCGCGAGTGGGAGCTGTGGCTGGACCTGCCCACCACCTCCAAGCAGTTCTCCCGCATCGACGACCTGGACGAGAAGATCGGCGCGCTGGAAACCCTGTTGCTGGACAAGAGCGCCTACAACGCCATGGTCTGCGGCGACGGCTCCTGCCTGGGCTGCGGCGAGAAAACCGCCATCCACCTGTTCACCGGCACCGTCTCCGCGCTGATGCAGCCACGGGTGAAGAAACAGGTCGCCAAACTGGACGATCTGATCGACCGGCTGGAAAAGCACATCAAGCTGAAACTGGCCGAGGGCGTCGATCTGAGCGATGCCGAAGCCATCGAGGCGGCCGTCAACAGCGGCAGTGACAGGGACCTGACCCTGGCCGATCTGGCCGACACCGTGGACGCCGGTCACGAAAAGACCGTGGTGGACCGCCAGTGGCTGCGCTGGATCACCAACGTGCTCAATACCCTGCGCGACCTGAAATGGCGCTACCAGGAAGGGCCGGCCAACAACGGCCGCGCCCACATGGGCATCGTCAACTCCACCGGCTGTACCTCGGTATGGGGCTCCACCTATCCCTACAACCCCTACCCCTTCCCCTGGGCCAGCCACCTGTTCCAGGACAGCCCATCCATGGCCATGGGCCTGTTCGAGGGCCACATGGTGAAGATGGCCGAAGGCTTCAAGGCCATACGCCAGGCGGAACTGGAGCTGGCCGGCAAGTACAACCCGGCCGAACACGAGCCCTTCTTCCAGCGTTTCAGCTGGAAGGACTTCACCGACGAGGAATGGCTGTTGTGCCCGCCAGTGGTCGCCATCGGCGGCGACGGCGCCATGTACGACATCGGTTTCCAGAACCTGTCCCGCGCGCTGGCCTCCGGCATGCCCATCAAGGTACTGGTGCTGGACACCCAGGTGTATTCCAACACCGGCGGCCAGGCCTGCACCTCCGGCTACATCTCCCAGGTGGCGGACATGAGCCCCTACGGCAGTGCCTGGAAGGGTAAGGAGGAGATCCGCAAGGAAGTCGGCCTGATCGCCATGGCCCACCGCACCGCCTACGTGTTGCAGAGTTCCATCGCCAACATGACCCACCTGCTGGAGGGATATATCGACGGCCTCAACAGCCGCCGCCCGGCCCTGTTCAACATCTACGCCACCTGCCAGCCGGAGCACGGCGTGGCCGACGACGCCACCCACCGCCAGACACGGATGGCCCTGGAATCCCGCGCCTATCCGCACATGGTCTACGACCCCGATGCGGGCGAGACCATCGAGGAGTGCCTGGACATCTCCGGCAATCCCTCCATCGACACCGACTGGCCAACCTACACCATCGTCTATCAGGACGAGGATGGCCAGGAAGCCACTATGGAAGTGCCCCTGACCTTCGCCGACTGGGCACTGACCGAAGGCCGCTTCCGCAAGCAGTTCAAAAAGGCCCCGCCCGAGACATGGAACGAGGACATGATCCCCCTGGCGGATTTCCTGGACCTGGACGCCGATGAACGCGAAGGGCGCTTCCCCTACATCTGGGCGGTGGACGGCAAGAACCGGCTGATACGGGTGTTGTGTTCCCAGGAGATGGTCCTTGCATGCAGCGAACGCCGCCAGTTCTGGCACCAGCTCAAGGGCCTGGCCGGTGAACTCGACAAGGTGGACGTGGACGCCGTGGTCGAGGCTGCCCGCGTGGAGATGGCCAACCGGCTGTCCTCCACCCTGCTGAGCCTGGCCGCGTCCGGTAATGCCGCCGCCCTGTCGGGCGCCATTTCCTCCAACGGCAATGGCGGCAATGGTGCCGGCACGGCCGTGGCATCCAACAGCGGCAGCGACACCTCCCAACCCAGTGGCGATTTCGAGCCGGTGTGGATCGAGACCCCGGAATGCACCGCCTGCGACGAGTGCACCGGAATCAATCCGAAGATGTTCGCCTACAACGACGAGAAGAAGGCCGTGGTGATCGACCCCACCGCCGGCACCTTCGAGGACGTGGTCAAGGCCGCCGAGAAATGCACCGCCGGCTGCATCCACCCCGGCACGCCCTGGAACCGGAACGAGAAGAACATCGACAAGCTGATCAAGCGGGCGGAAAAGTTCAACTGATGAAGGAAGCTCTGAACAAGCGCCGTGGGAATGGGAAGGGAATATCAACGATCCCGGAAGCCATCGATTTTCATCCTTCCCCCAACAGGCAATCCCCGGCAGGGGACTCGGATCGGGGCGTGCAGCGACTTGATCCGGGTTTCCTGAACTTTTTCGCCAAAAGCCTTGCGGCGTGCTGCCTGCGGCAGCCGCTTCAAGATCCCTCCCATACGGACTGGAAGGGATGTGCAACGAAAGCTGCACACAGTGTGAGTAGACCCTCTAGGTTTTCCCCTCCTCTCCGGGGGAGGGGAACTTTTCCCGGAATGGAGGGTTGCGGCCTGGAAACGGCGCAGGGAATGCGCGGATACGGGCCTGCGGATTTCGGGTTTCCTTTCCAGTGATGGAAAGGTTGTGTGAGTCGCACGGCGAGGGCCGTGCTCAATTCTCCTGTGATTGCCCCTCCCTGCGGGGAGGGGATTTTTTCCAGGGGTGGAGACAGACCGGTTTTTCAACCTGAACAGCCTGTCGGACTGGGGGGAAGCGAAGCGAAAATGTGGGAGAGCGAGGCCAGTTTTTCATGATTTTGAGGCGCATAGTGGGGCTACGCAACGAAAAATCAGGGAAAAATGGACCGCTCTCCCGCATTTGCAGCCGCTTCATCCTCAGTCCGACAGGCTGTGAACCCACGGTTTCAGGTTCA
>CAYPEH010000125.1:0-8280 GCA_964409585.1 uncultured Chromatiales bacterium
GTGCTACAGCGGCGTTTCGACGCCTTGCCGTGAACGCGCACAGCACGGCTGAACAGGACCTATTATGTCGCCGGGTTAATAACCCGGCACCCTGTTCAGGATGTGGTGATGTCGGGCGCGTTGTGCTTTGCCCAACTTACTGGGTAGCAGGAGTGGTTTCAGCCGCGATCAGCACTCCAAATCAAGTACGGTTTCGCCGCCGGGAGCCTGCACGACGGGTGGCTGGACCCTTCGCGCGCCTTTGCGTACCTTTGCGGTGATCATTTCTTCGGTTCAGTTCCATGCTCGATATCAAACGTCTAAACAGCACCGATGCCGGTTTTTGGCAAGAGTTGGATGCCATTCTGGCCTGGGAGTCCGTTTCCGACGCCCAGGTAGCCGCCACCGTCGACGAGATCATTTCCGCCGTGCGCAGCCGTGGCGATGCTGCGCTGGTGGAGTACACCAACCGCTTCGACCGCATGCAAGTGTCTTCCATGGCGGAACTGACGGTGGATCCGGCTCGCTTGCAGGCCGCGTTGAAGGCCATCCCCGCTGATCAGCGCGAGGCCCTGGAGGTTTCCGCCACGCGCATCCGCGCCTATGCCGAGCATCAGAAGATGGAGTCCTGGACCTATACCGAGGCCGACGGCACGGTGTTGGGCCAGCAGGTGACCGCCCTGGATCGTGTCGGCCTGTACGTGCCCGGCGGCAAGGCCGCCTATCCCTCCTCGGTGTTGATGAACGCCGTGCCCGCCAAGGTGGCCGGTGTGCCCGAGGTGGTGATGGTGGTGCCCACCCCGGACGGCGAGGTCAACGACCTGGTGCTGGCCGCCGCCGCCGTGGCCGGCGTGGACAAGGTGTTCGCCATCGGTGGTGCGCAGGCGGTGGCTGCTCTGGCCTATGGCACGGAGACCGTGCCGGCGGTGGACAAGATCGTCGGCCCGGGCAACATCTATGTGGCCACCGCCAAGCGCGCCATCTTCGGCGCCGCCGGTATCGACATGATCGCCGGCCCTTCGGAAATCCTGGTAGTGTGTGACGGCGGGACCGATCCCGACTGGATCGCCATGGACCTGTTCTCCCAGGCCGAGCACGACGAGGACGCGCAGTCGATTCTGGTCTGCCCCGATGCGGCCTATATCGGGCGGGTGGCCGAAAGCATCGAAAGGCTGCTGCCCACCATGGAGCGGGCCGGGATCATCCGCACCTCCCTGGAGGGCCGGGGCGCCCTCATCACCGTCCGGGACATGGACGAGGCGGTGCGGGTCGCCAACTACATCGCCCCCGAGCACCTGGAGTTGTCGGTGGCCGATCCTCAGGCGCTGGTGCCGCGCATCCGCAACGCCGGCGCCATCTTCATGGGGCGCTACACTGCCGAGGCCATGGGCGATTACTGCGCCGGGCCCAACCACGTGCTGCCCACCTCGCGCACGGCGCGTTTCTCCTCGCCCCTGGGGGTCTATGACTTCCAGAAGCGTTCCAGCCTGATCATGTGCTCGCCGGACGGCGCCGACAGCCTGGCCAGGACGGCCTCGGTGTTCGCCCGTGGCGAAGGCCTGACGGCCCATGCGCGTTCGGCCGAATACCGCCTGCGGGGGAAATAGTGATACACCGGGTCCCGTGGTGAACGCGGTGCCGGTGGAGGCAGGAGAGAACATGAGCCGCATCGAAGACAGAATCGCCCGCCTGGTCCGTCCGGAGATTCGCGCCTTGTCCGCCTACCATGTCCCGGAGGCGGAGGGCCTCGTCAAGCTGGACGCCATGGAGAACCCCTATCACTGGCCCGACGGGCTGGTGGACGAATGGCTTGGCGAATTGCGCGGCGTGGAACTCAATCGCTATCCCCACCCCGGCGCCCCCGCCCTGACCGAACGCCTGCGCGAGGCCATGAACGTCCCCGGGGGCATGGACATCCTGCTCGGCAACGGTTCCGACGAGATCATACAGATGGTGATCATGGCCCTGGACGGCCCGGTGCTGGCCCCCGAACCCACCTTTGTCATGTACCGCATGATCGCCCGTTTCCTGGGGCGCGAATTCATTGCCGTGCCGCTGGCGGACGATTTCTCCCTGGATGTCCGTGCCATGCGCGCCGCCATTGCCGCGCATGAGCCGGCGGTGGTGTTCCTGGCCTATCCCAACAACCCCACCGGTAACCTGTTCGATACGGCCGACATGCGCGCTCTGATCGCCGAGGCGCCGGGGCTGGTGGTGGTGGACGAGGCCTATGCACCGTTTGCCGAGGCCAGTTTCATGGCCAGCCTGGGCGAATTCGACAACCTGGTGGTGATGCGTACCGTATCCAAGCTGGGGCTGGCCGGGCTGCGCCTGGGCCTGCTGGCTGGCGCCCCCCAGTGGATCGGTGAATTCGACAAGGTCCGCCTGCCCTACAACATCAACGTGCTCACCCAGGTCAGCGGCGAATTCGCCCTGCGTCACCAGGATGTGTTCGACGCGCAGACCGCCGCCATCCGTGCCGAGCGTGGCCGCCTGCTGGAGGCCCTGCGTTCGCTGGACGGTCTGCGGGTGTTCGACAGCCGGGCCAACTTCATTCTCTTCCGCGCTCCCGCCGGCCGGGCAGACGGGATCTTCGATGCCCTCAAGGGGGCCGGGGTGTTGATCAAGAATCTGAACGGCGCCGGTGCCGCCCTCGCCGATTGCCTGCGGGTGACCGTGGGCCGGCCGGAGGAGAACGACGCCTTCCTCCACGCCCTGCGGGCCGCCCTGTAGCCCATGCGGGTGCTGTATGTGCTCCACGGCCTGCGCATGGGTGGCCTGGAGCGCATCGTCGTCCAGCTCGCCTCGCTTCTGCCCCATCCCGAATTCGAACAGGCGGTCTGTTGCCTGGACCTGCGCGGTGAACTGGCCGATGAATTGCCGGCCCATGTGCCGGTGACCGTGCTCGGCCGGGGGCGTCACGACCTCAAGGCGCCCCTGCGTCTGGCGGGACTGTTGCGCGAATACCGGCCCGACCTGATCCACGCCTGCAACTGGAATGCCTGGCCGGACACCGTCCTCGCGCACCGTCTCGCCGGGCGGCCGGGCCATCTGTTGTGGGCCTTTCATGGTTTTGCCGAGGGGCAGTGGTTCCCCTGGCGGCGGCGCGTGCTCTCGCGCCTGTTGGCCCGCCTCAGCGATTCCCTGCTGACCATCAGCCACGATACCGCACGGCGTTATTCCGAACGCGTGGGGGTGGCGGAAGAACGCTTTCGTGTGCTGTACAACGGGGTCGATACGGAGCGTTACCGGCCGGCGGACGAGGCGGAGAAGAAGCGCCTGAGGCGGGAACTGGATCTCCCCGTGGATGCGGAACTGGTGCTGACCGTGGCCAGCCTGGTAGAGGTGAAGAACCACGCCGCCTTGTTGCGGGCCGCCGCCAGGGTGGTGGAGCGGCGCGGGGAACGGGTCCGCTTCCTGTTGCTGGGGGAGGGCCCCCTGCGCCCGCGTCTGGAGGAGCAGGTGGCGGATCTGGGTCTGCGGCGGCAGGTGATGATGCCGGGCAACAGCAGCCGGGTGCCCGATTATCTGCGTTGTGCCGACCTGTTCGTTCTGCCCAGCCGCCTGGAGGGTATGAGCTGCGCCATCCAGGAGGCCATGGCCTCGGGCCTGCCCGTGGTGGCCCATCGGGTGGGGGGAAATCCCGAACTGGTGGAGGATGGTGTCAGCGGCCGGCTCTGTGCGCTGGATGACGATGCCGCCCTGGCGGATGGTATCGCCGGTCTGCTGGAGGATACCCCGCGGCGGGCGGCCATGGGAGCCGCCGGCCGGCGGCGGGCGGTGCAACGCTTTTCCCTGGAGGCCATGCTGGAGGCGTATGCCGAACTGTATCATGGGCTGGTGGAGGGGAAACGATGAGGATTTTGATGGTCGGGCCGTTGCCGCCACCCATCGGGGGTATGGCCACTGTCGTGGAAAACCTGCGCGAGGCGCTGGCCGCCCATGGTCAGGTGCGGGTATTGAACAACGTCAAGACCACGCCGCCGGACCGCGCCCTGTGGCAGGGCGTGGCGGCGCAGTCGAGGCTGTTGTGGCGTCTGGGCGCGCTTTGCCTGGGCTGGCGCCCGCAGGTGGTACACATCCACACGTGCAGTTGGTTCAACTTCTGGCGTCAGGGGGTGGATGTACTGTTGGTCCGCATGCTGGGCCGCCATGCCGTGCTGCATATCCATGGCGCGGAGTTCCACAAATTTCTTTCCACGCTGCACGGCCCCCTGGCCTGGCTGGCGCGCCGGATCTTCTCCGCCTGCAACCGTGTGATCGTCCTCGGCGACGAATGGCTGCGGGTGCTCGAACCGTGGTGCGGCCGTGAAAGGATCGTGGTGGTGCCCAACGGGGTGCCGGTACCCGCGCGTCCCGTGCCTGTCCCCAGGGAACCGCTGATCGTCTGTCTGGCCAATTACGAACGGCGCAAGGGCCAGGACGATCTGCTGCGGGCCGTGGCCGGTCTGAGTGAACCGCGGCCGCGGGTGGCGCTGCTGGGGGCCGAGGCGGAAGCAGGGCGTCAGTCATGGTTGCAGTCCCTCGGCGAGGAACTGGGTCTGGAGGATCAGGTCGAGATTCCCGGTCCGAAGATGGGCGGGGAGAAGGATGCCTGGCTGCGCCGGGCGGCGGTCTTCTGCCTGCCCTCCCACGATGAAGGTCTGCCCATGGCCATGCTGGAGGCCATGGCCGCCGGTGTGCCGGTGGTGGCGACGCGGGTGGGCGCCATTCCCGAGGCGGTGAAGGACGGGGCCGAAGGCCGCCTCTACGATGCCGGCGACGTGGACGCCCTGCGCGTCTGCCTGCAAGACCTGCTGGCCGATCCGGAACAGGCCCGCAAGCTGGGCCTGGCCGGGCGCCGCCGGGTGAAAAGGGAATTCAGCCTGGAGCGGCAGGCGCGGCGGCTGATGGATGCCTACCGTTCGATGATCATCGCTGGTTGATATCGTCCGGCCGCCGGCCCACGGTGGCCTCGGCCTGGAAGGGCTCCCCGCTGCGCACCCCCTCGATATGCAGGCGGCTGCCAGGGAGGTGGCGGGCGATCAGGTTGAGGCTGTCCACGCTGTCGGCCACTTCCCGACCGTCGATGGCGAGGATGGCGTCGCCCGGCCTCAACCCGGCTCGATAGGCTGGTCCGTTGCGCAACACGCCGGTGATCAGCACGCCACGGCTGTGTTCCAGATCGAAGGATTCGGCCAGTTCCGGCGTCAGGTCCTGGACCTCGATGCCGAGCCAGCCGCGTTCCACCCGGCCGTGTTCGATGATCTGTTCCATCACCCCCCGGGCCAGGTTCACCGGGATGGCGAAGCCGATGCCCTGGGAGCCGCCGGACTTGCTGTAGATGGCCGTGTTGATACCGATCAGTTCGCCACGGGCATTGATCAGCGCGCCACCGGAGTTGCCCGGATTGATGGCGGCGTCGGTCTGGATGAAGTCCTCGAAGGTGTTGATGCCCAGGCGGTTGCGCCCGGTGGCGCTGATGATGCCCAGGGTCACTGTCTGGCCGACGCCGAACGGGTTGCCGATGGCCAGGGAGACGTCCCCCACCCGCAGATTGTCCGAACCGCCCATGGTGATGGCGGGCAGTTGCGGCAGGTCGATCTTCAGCACCGCCAAGTCGGTGTCGGCGTCGCTGCCCACTACCCTGGCCTCGGCACTGCGCCCGTCCCGCAGGGCCACGTGGATCTGGTCCGCTCCCTCGATGACGTGGTTGTTGGTCAGCAGGTAGCCGGAAGGGCTGACGATAACGCCGGAGCCGAGGCTGGTCTCCAGCCGGTGGCGGGGTATGCGCTGGTTGCCCTGACCAAAGAAATAGCGCAGGACCGGGTCGTCCAGCAGAGGGTGACGGCGCCGGGTGACCACTTTTGCGGTGTAGATGTTGACTACCGCCGGGGCGGCGCGGTCCACCGCGTCGGCGTAGGAATACGGGCCGCTGGTGGCCGTGGCCGCCGTTTGTGGCGCCTCGGTGATCTGGACGATGGCCTGTTGCTGCAGCAGGCCGGGGAACAGGTAGAGGACGGCCACGGCCACGATCAGGCCGACGATGGTGTAACGAAACAGGAATCTGCCTGGTTTTTGTGTATTCATGTCCGTTACCCTACCACACCCCTACGGGTTCAGGATGGTTCCATGGGAAGCTCTGATCGAGGCGCGCAGCGCCTCGATCAGAGCTTCCCTTGCAGAGATTGCCTGTTGGGGAAAGGATGAATATCAATGGCTTGCGGGAGCGTCGATACCCCCTTCCTCCAGGCCCCCATCCTCCGATATTTGATCAGAGCTTCCCATGGTTACGCTGCGCGAACTGGTTTCCTATACGAACGACAAACTGGATATCGGCGCCTTCCGCGATTATTGCCCCAATGGATTACAGGTGGAGGGGAGGCCGGAAATCCGCACACTGGTGTCCGGTGTCAGCGCCAGCCAGGCGTTGCTGGAGGCGGCCATCGAGGCGGGCGCCGATGCGCTGCTGGTTCATCATGGCTGGTTCTGGAAGGGCGAGGATGAGCGAGTGGTGGGTATCAAACGGCACCGTTTGAAGACGCTGCTGGAGGCGGATGTCAGCCTCATCGCCTACCATTTGCCCCTGGATGCGCATCCCGAGCTGGGTAACAATGCGCAACTGGCCAGGCGGCTGGGTTTCCTGGTGGAGGGTTCGCTCGGAGAGGAGGGTGGTCCTGGTCTGGTTCAGTACGGGCGCCTGCCCGATCCGGCCACACCCGGACAGATGAGCCGGCACCTGCATGAGGTTCTTGGCCGGGAGCCGTTGCACATACCCGGAGGCGGACGCATGATCGGGACCGTGGCCTGGTGTAGCGGAGCGGCACAGTCCCAACTTCCCCTGGTGGCGGAGCATGGCCTGGATGCCTTCATCACCGGCGAGGTGTCCGAGCAGACCGTACACATCGCCCGCGAATCCGGGGTCCATTTCTATTCCGCGGGCCACCATGCCACGGAACGCTACGGTGTGCAGGCACTGGGTGAGCACCTGGCGGGGGAATTCGGCCTGAAACACCGTTTCATCGATATCGAAAATCCGGTGTGACAGGCTACGTAAGGGTTTGAATGTCTAAGTAAAACACCGGAACAGGGTGGATTCGAACTTGACCTTTCAAGCGCATTAGGAGATTCTAATCCGGATAAGCCCGATAAGTTCGGGGGAAAAGCGGGGCATTCTTCTCGCTTTTTTTTCGAACCACAACCATTCGGCATGCAACCTTCAGCCAGATTATTGGGAGCAGATTCATGACAGCAGAAGGCGTAGATCTGGGGCGGCGTCGTATGCTCACCGCAGCCACCTCCGTGGTCGGCGGCATTGGTGTGGCGTATGCACTCGTTCCGTTCATCTCCTCCATGCAGCCGTCCGAGCGGGCCAAGGCCGCCGGCGCGCCGGTGGAGGCGGACATCAGCAAGCTTGAGCCTGGTCAGATGATGACCGTCGAGTGGCGCGGCAAGCCGGTGTGGATCATCAACCGGACCGAGCAGAACCTGAAGGATCTGCCGACCCTGGACGATATGCTGCTGGACCCGAATTCCGAGATGCCGCAGCAGCCGGAATACGCGAAGAATCCCACCCGATCCATCAAGCCGCAGTACATGGTGGTCATCGGTATCTGCACCCACCTGGGCTGCTCTCCCACCTATCGTCCCGAAATTGCCCCCGATGATCTGGGTCCCAACTGGAAAGGCGGGTATTTCTGCCCCTGCCATGGTTCCCGCTTCGACCTGGCCGGCCGTGTGTTCTCCGGCGTGCCGGCTCCGAAGAACCTTGCGGTCCCGCCCCATCGCTATGTGAGCGAGACCGTGATCAAGATCGGTGAAGATCAAGGAGCTGCGTAATGGGTCACCGTAAGATTGATTCCGAAGGTCTCAACGAGACCGAAGCCACCGGCGTTCTGGGCTGGATCGACGCCCGCTTCCCCCTGCTGGGCCTGTGGAACGACCACATGGCCAAGTACTATGCGCCGAAGAACTTCAATTTCTGGTACTACTTTGGTTCCATCGCCCTGCTGGTGCTGATCATCCAGATCGTCACCGGTATCTGGCTGACCATGAACTACAAGACCGACGCCAGCCTGGCCTTCTACTCGGTCGAGTACATCATGCGTGACGTGAACTGGGGCTGGCTGATCCGCTACACCCATTCCACCGGCGCATCGTTCTTCTTCATCGCCGTCTATCTGCACATGTTCCGTGCCCTGCTCTACGGCTCCTACCGCAAGCCGCGCGAGCTGACCTGGATCTTCGGCATGCTGGTGTACGTGGCGCTGATGGCCGAGGCCTTCATGGGCTATCTGCTGCCCTGGGGGCAGATGTCCTACT
>CAYPEH010000126.1:0-8257 GCA_964409585.1 uncultured Chromatiales bacterium
ATACCGGCCTGTCACGCCGGGGGTCGCGGGTTCGAGTCCCGTCCACTCCGCCAACAGAGCAAAAAGGCGCCCACCGGGCGCCTTTTTGCTTTCCATCCCGGAACCGTACCGGTGGATCGCCCGCCTGCGACAGCTGGTAGCCGCCCCGGTATAGTCTCCGTCCGGGCAGACCTGCCGGGGGGGCGGCGGCCTGGGCATGCCGCATGCCCGGTGCGATATTGGGGGTGGCGAAAAACGCCTCGGTGTGGTTACGTCACCAGATCAGAATCGACATTAGGAAGGCACTGTTATGTTGCTGGCCATACGCGACCGGGCAACCGGTTGGATCGCTTGGACCATCGTCATCCTCATCACCATCCCTTTCGCGCTGTGGGGAATCAACTCCTATTTCGATACCGACAGCCGTCTCAATGTGGCGGAGGTCAATGGTACCGAGATACCGGCCTATACCTTCCGCAACATCTACCAGGTGCAACGCCGGCGCATGTCGGCGCTGCTGGGTGGTGCCGCCAATGGCCTGATGGATGAGGATGTGCTCAAGCGGAGCGTGCTCGATTCCATCATCGACCGTCAGTTGATGGCCGAGGCGGTGCACGAGGCCGGCTACCGGGTCGGTGACGAGCAACTGTTGCAGGCGATCCGCAGCCGGCCTGAATTCCAGCAGGACAAGCACTTCTCACCGCTGATGTATGAGGCGCGCCTGCGCAGCCTGGGCCAGAGCAAGGCCCAGTTCGAAGCGGATCTCAGACAGGGTATCGCCGTGGCGCAGATGCGTAACGGAATCGAATCCAGTGCTTTCGTGCTGCCCGCGGAACTGGAGCGTATCGCCGCTCTGGAGTTTCAGGAACGTGATCTGGTCTACGGCATCCTCTATGCCGATGAACTGGTGCCCTCGCTGGAAGTCAGCGACGAGGAGGCGCAGGCCTACTACGATGGCCATCCGGATGCATTCCAGATCCCGGAGCGGGTCAGCATCGAATACGTGGAATTGAAGCTGGCGGATCTGGCCAAGGAAGTGAGTGTGGACGAACAGGCGTTGCGTGATCTGTATGAGGATCAGCGTGAACGCCTGCGGAAGGAGGACCGGCGTCGCGCTTCCCACATCCTGGTGGAGATTCCGCCGGGTGAAAATGGACGCGCCCAGGCGCTTGCCCAGGTCAACGATCTGCTCCAGCGTCTGAAGGATGGTGAGTCCTTCGAGGAGCTGGCAAAGACCCACTCCGCGGACAAGGGGTCCGCCGCTCAGGGGGGTGACCTGGGTTTCGTCAACCGCGGCATGATGGATGAGGCCTTCGATCAGGCGCTGTTCTCCCTGGCCGAGGGCGAGATCAGCGAACCGGTGGAAACCGCCTTCGGCATCCATTTGATCAAGGTGACGGCCATCGAGGCGGGCGAGCAGAAGTCCTTCGAGGAGGCGCGTGCCGAACTGGAATCGGAGTATCGCCGCAATCAGGCGGAAAACCTGTTCTATGATCGCGGCGAGGTGCTGGCGGACCTGACCTATGAACACCCCGACACCCTGGAGACGGCTGCGCAGGCACTGGGCCTGGAAATCAAGAGCACCGATTCCTTCACCCGCATGGGCGGAACCGGGGTGGCGGAATCGCCCAAGGTGGTCCAGGCTGCCTTCAGCGAGGACGTGCTGCAAAGGGGCAACAACAGTGAGCCGCTGGAGTTGGACAGCGGTCACCTGTTGGTATTGCGGGTGAAGGAACACCAGCCGGCGGCGATGAAACCGCTGGCCGAGGTGCGTGCCCAGGTCGATGGCATGGTGAAACGGGAAAAAGCCAGCCGGCAGGTGGAGGAAAAAGGCAAGGAGCTGCTTGCCAAGGCCCGCGCGGGCGATGCCTCCCAGGTTCTTGCCGAGGCATTCGGTGAGCAATTGAAACGGGTGGGCTGGATTGCGCGCATGGCAAGGGGGCACGATCCGGCCATCCTCACGGCCGCTTTCCGCGCGGCCAAGGGCAGCGAGGAGAAACCGGCATTGGCGGGGACCGCGCTGGCGAGTGGCGATTATGCGGTGCTGATGATCAAGGGCGTTCGTGACGGCAAGCTGGATGCCCTGAGCGAGGAGAACCGCCAGCGTCTCGAGGAAGTGATGCGCCGTAACCGTAACATCATGATCGTCGACGCCCTGATCGGCAGCCTGCGGCAGGCGGCGGATATCCGGATATTCGAGGAAAACCTGTAAGCGGGGGGCCCATGTTGAAACGATTCCTGCTCGCCGCGGCCACGGCCGCGGCTGTCCTGGCCGGTGCTTCGGCCGTGGCCGCCGATACCTTCGTCAGCATCGGCACTGGTGGCCTGACCGGGGTCTACTATCCCACTGGCGGCGCCATCTGCCGCTTGGTCAACCGGGGCCGCAGGCAACATGGCGTGCGCTGTTCGGTGGAATCCACCGGCGGGTCCATCTTCAATCTGAACGCCATTGCCAATGGGGACCTGGAGTTCGGCGTGGTGCAGTCCGATTGGCAGTACCATGCCTATCATGGCAGCTCCAAGTTCGCCGGCAAGGGCGCCAACAAGGCGCTGCGGGCCGTTTTCTCCATCCATGGCGAACCCTTCACCGTCGTTGCGCGCAGTGACAGCGGCGTGGCCGTTTTCACCGATCTCAAGGGCAAGCGCGTCAACATCGGCAATCCGGGGTCCGGCCAGCGCGGCACCATGGAAGTGCTGATGGAGCGTCTCGGCTGGACGAAGGCGGATTTCAAACTCGCCTCCGAACTCAAGGCCACCGAGCAGGCGCGCGCCCTCTGTGACAACAAGATCGACGCCATGGTCTATACGGTGGGTCATCCCAATGCCTCCATCAAGGAAGCCACCACCGCCTGTGACGCGCGCCTGGTCCCGGTGACCGGTGAAGCCGTCGAGTCCCTGGTGAGTGAATTTCCCTACTATGCGATCACCTCGATTCCCGCCGGCATGTACCGGGGCAGCGCGGAGGCCACCCCCACCTTCGGCGTGAAGGCGACCCTGGTTACCCGTGCGGATGTACCGGAGGAGGTGGTCTACCAGCTGGTCAAGGCCGTGTTCGAGAACCTGGATACCTTCCGCAGGCTGCATCCCGCCTTCGCCCATCTGAACAAGACCGATATGCTCAAGGGCAATGCGGCACCGTTCCATGCGGGTGCCCTGCGTTACTATCGTGAAGCGGGGTTGATGTAGGCATCGGGGCGCGTGACGCAGCCGTGGATCAAGGAAAGCGCCGCGGCCGTGGAGGCGGTCGAGGCCGCTGAATACGGTGGCCGTCGACCGGAAGGTTGGCCCAGGTTGCTGCTGCTGTGGGTGGCGGTGGCCTGGTCACTGTATCAGATCTGGGTGGCCTCGCCTCTGCCGTTCACGTTCGGTTTCGGTGTATTCAACGATACCGAGGTCCGTTCCATCCATCTGGCCTTTGCCGTCTTCCTCAGCTTCCTGGCCTTTCCACCCCGCCGCCATGCCATCAGTCACCACATCCCCTGGATGGACTGGTTGCTGGCACTGACCGCTGCCTTCTGCGCCGCCTACCTGTTCCTGTTCTACGAGGCGCTGTCCGACCGTGCCGGCGACCCCGGCGCATGGGACGTGATCATCGCCTCCGTGGGGGTGCTGCTGTTGCTGGAGGCCACCCGCCGTGCCTTGGGCTGGCCCCTGACCATCATCGCCGGCGTATTCCTCGCCTATGGCTTCGCCGGTCCCTGGTTGCCCGATCTGCTGGCGCACAAGGGTGTGTCACTGTCCCGCATGGCCTCCCACCAGTGGCTGTCCACCGAGGGGGTGTTCGGTGTTGCGGTGGGGGTGTCGGCCGGTTTCGTATTTCTGTTCGTGTTGTTCGGCAGCATGCTCGAACGGGCCGGGGGAGGGAACTATTTCATCCGCGTGGCCTTTTCCCTGGTGGGCCACATGCGCGGTGGTCCGGCCAAGGCCGGTGTGCTGGCCTCCGGGCTTACCGGCATGATCTCCGGTTCCTCCATCGCCAATGTGGTCACCACCGGCACGTTCACCATCCCCTTGATGAAGAAGGTCGGATTCCCCGCGTACAAGGCGGGCGCCATCGAGGTGGCGGCCTCCACCAACGGCCAGATCATGCCGCCGGTGATGGGCGCGGCGGCCTTCCTGATGATGGAATACCTCAACCTGTCCTACCTGGAGGTGATCCGGCATGCCTTCCTGCCCGCGCTGCTCAGCTACATCACGCTCATGTACCTGGTGCACCTGGAGGCCCTCAAGGCGGGCATGAAGGGACATGTGCGCGTGGATCGGCCGCCCATGAGACGCCGTTTGCTGGGTTGGGGGCTGACACTCGCCGGCCTGGTGGTGTTCGTGCAACTGCTGATCCTGCTGATGCAGGGCCTGGACTTCATCCTTGGCGACGCCGCGGTCTACGCGGGGGGGCTGTTGATCGTGATCGTCTATCTGGTCCTGCTGCGCATGGAGCGGGATTCGGCCGATATCACCCGCCTCCCCGTCGATCTGAAACACCTGCCGCGCCCCGCCGAGGCTCTGCGTGGCGGCCAGCACTTTCTGCTGCCCATCGCTGTGCTGGTGTGGTGCCTCATGGAACTGCGCCTGTCACCGGCCACCTCGGTGTTCTACGCGGTGTTGCTGATGGCGGTGATCCTGGTCAGCCAGCATGCCCTGCGCGCCTGGATGAGGCGGGAGGATGTGGCGGCCGGTCTGCGGCGGGGCCTGACCGATCTCATCGCCGCTCTGGCCGAGGGCGCGCGCAACATGGTGGGCATCGGCGTGGCCACCGCCACCGCCGGCATCGTCGTCGGCACCGTCAGTCTCACCGGCATCGGGCAGGTACTGGGAGAACTGATCGAGGTACTGTCCCTGGGCTCGGTCCTGCTCATGCTCCTGCTCACGGCCCTGGTGTGCATGATCCTAGGCATGGGCCTGCCCACCACCGCCAATTACATCGTCGTATCCACCCTGATGGCGCCGGTGATCGTGCAGTTGTCCGCCTCCCATGGGCTGGAGATTCCGCTGCTGGCGGTGCACATGTTCGTCTTCTATTTCGGCATCCTTGCCGATGACACGCCGCCGGTGGGCCTGGCCGCCTATGCCGCCTCCGGCATCTCCGGGGCCGACCCCATCCGTACCGGTGTGCAGTCCTTCCTCTATGACATTCGCACGGCGCTGTTGCCGTTCATGTTCGTCTTCAATACCGAGCTGTTGCTGATTGGTGTGGACAGCGTGATGCACTTCCTCTGGGTTTTCGTCACGGCCCTTGGGGCCATGCTGCTGTTCGCCTCCGCCACCCAGGGTTGGTTCATCCGCCGCAACCGCCCATGGGAAGGGGTGTTGCTGCTGGTGGCGGCCTTTTCCCTGTTCCGCCCGGATTTCTGGCGCGACATGGCCTTCCCGGCCTATGAACTGCGCCCGGCGGTGGAACTGGGCCAGACGGTGGCGGCCATGGGCGAGGGCGAGCGCCTGCGACTGATGGTGGAAGTGGAGGACGACAGCGGGGCACTGCGGCAGCGGACCCTCTCCCTGCCGCTGCCGCCGGGGCCGCCCGCTGAGCGGTTGAGCAATCTGGGGTTTGTCACCGAGCCGGCCGGTTCCCGTCTGCTGATTCGTGATATCGGCTTCATGAGTCCGGCGGAGCAGGCCGGTCTCGAGCCCGGGCTGGCCCGCAGCATTACCGGTTTTCAAGTTCGTCTGCCTCAGCCGGCCAAGGAGTGGTTCCTGTTGCCGGTGGCGTTACTGGTCGGTCTGCTGGCCTGGCGGCAATGGCGGGACGTTGCCGGGCCGTGAACGCCCGGCGGCGCCAGCCCGCCACCCCGAGCAGGCCGGTCAGGGTCAGTACCGCGGTGGCGGGGACCGGCATCGGTTCACCGGCGATGAAACCGCCGGTGTAGGCGTCACCCGCATAGAAACTCAGGGTGGTGAAATTCGATTTGGTGATGTCGATGATGCCATCGGAGCCCCAGTCGAACAGGGCAGTCACCTGGTTGGAACCGTTCAGGACCAGTTGCAGGCTTACTTGTGTGCTGCTGCCGAGGGAGGCGGTCACGTCTTCGTGCTGATCACCGCTTTCATCGCCCCAGCTGATGATTTTGTTACCGAATTCATCGGTGAACAGCGAGATCAATGCCTCGTCATCCACCGCCGGATCACTGCCGTCCGCCGCCATGTTTATGATGCCCAGGCCGAAGAAACTGTTGGGGGAAAAGCCCGCATTGATCTCGAAACGGCCCAGGACATGGCCGCCTCCTCCGGAACTGAAGAAGTAGGTGCTGTTTTGCACCCGTGCTCCGATGGAGCGGTTCTCCCCTTCGGGAACGGCGCCCGTGCTGTTCAGTTCCAGGGTGCCGCCCGTTTCCGCGTCGCCGGCATACACGCCCAGAACGCCATAGTCGCTGCCCGAATACGGCCCGGAGGGAGGCTCCAGGCCGTCGCTGAAGGTGTCGTTGAAGGTGCTGGCACCGTTGTCCTGCTCGAATTCCGTGATGTCGTAGACGAACGAAGCGAGGGACGGTGGACTCAGTACCGCCAGCAACAGGGGCAGCATGGCAGTCAGGGGAATGTATCTGACCATGGGGTTTTCCTCCAATAGCGATCGGGAACATCACCACAGGGTCCATGCGGGGCCGTGGCGCAGCCATTGGGGCAGGAAGCATGCCACCAGGGATGCATTATCAACCTGTTGAAAAATAAGAAAATAACGCACCGAGAAAAGGATGGTGTGATGCCAACGGAATTGGCGGATGAGGGATGGCTCGAGGGCGGTGGCCGGTGGTGTGGCGGTTCGTGGTGGCTGTAACCGACGGGGAGGATATGCAAACGACGTTTGCAAGCGGAATTGTCCTGAGGAACCTCTGAACAAGTGCCGGGGGATGGGGGTTTGGGGGAAGGGGTGTATCAACGCTCCCGCAAGCCATGGATTTTCATCCTTCCCCCCATAGGCAATCCCCCCGCAAGGGGACTCTGATCGAGGCGCGCAGCGCCTTGATCAGAGTTTCCCTGAAGACCGGATCAAGCGGTGTTTCGATCTGTCCCATGGACCGGCCGTTGCCGCCGGGATCCCTCCCGTGTCGCAACGGCCGTTTGCCTCAGGAACCGCTTTGTTCCTCTTCCTCGAAGGAATAGGGCAATTCCTCCAGGGTCAGCACCGGGCCATTCTCGTTCCCGATATGCACATCGCCGCCTTCCACGGTGGCCACGTCCATCACCGCCAGCAGCGCGTAGTCACCGTCCGGGTGCCTCTGGACGTTTACGATCCGTCCGGGGCCCTGGCCACTCTTGGAGTGGCTGGCGAACAGCTCGTCACCCGTCTGGGGGGCATGGTCGGTTTCCACCCGGGCGAGGTACATGCGCCGCTTGATCTTGCCCAGGTATTGGGTGCGTGCCACCACTTCCTGGCCGGTGTAACAGCCCTTGGTGAAGGAGACACCGTTGATCAGCTGCATGTTCAGCTGCTGGGGAACAAAGGCTTCGGCGGTCTCAGGATGGATGCAGGGAATGCCCGCGAGGATGTTCAGCAATGCCCATGGACCGGCACCCACCGGTGCCGCGCGGACATTGAGTTGGTTCCAGAGATTCTGCATGGGCTCCAGTTCGCCCCAGATTTCGAAACGGGCGCAGGTCCCTGGCAGGCGGATGATGGTGATTCCTTCGCTCTGGATGACATGGTCCACTTCAGTGGGTGCGGAACCCAGTGCGTTCGCGATCTCCTGGTCGGCGGAGGGGCCGGACAGACCGATACCCACCAGCCCCTCGGAGGCATCTTCCAGGCTTGCCTTGGCGCGCAGCAGGTACATGCGCAGGCGTTTGAGGGTGGGCTCGACCATTTCCCGCGGCAGGCGCAGGTAATAGGTGTCGTTCCGCATGAAGAGGCGGAAGCTGGCCAGCAGACGGCCCTTGGCGTTGCAGTGACCACTGATCTGGCTGTGTTCCGGCGAGACCTTGCGCACGTCGTTGGTGAACTGGCCCTGGAGGAACATGAGTGCGTCCTCGCCATGGACGCTGATCAGGCCGTAATGGGAGAGATCGCAGATGACCTCGCCACCGACCGCCATGCGGCGCTCACGTTCGGCGTTGCCGAAACTCTCCACCATGTCCAGGTCGGCGGCCATTTCGGCACCGGCGTCCTGCAAAAAGGATTTCCACTCGGGTTTCATGCGGCACTCCAGGGAAGTCGTGGCAAGCGATGAGTATGACCTGAATCCGTGAGTTCATCGGGGTGCATAGCGCAGGCTCTTGATCCGCCTGGCTAGGAGCCTGTCGGACTCGGGCTGGATCGGCTGCAAAAGCGGGACAGCGGTCTGATTTT
>CAYPEH010000127.1:0-8220 GCA_964409585.1 uncultured Chromatiales bacterium
TCGGCGTTGCGCGCCTTGCCAAGGGAACCACCATTGCCTGCGGCGCGCGCCTTGACAGGGGAGATGCCTGAGGCTCTGAACATGACCTATTAGGGCGCCGGGTTAATAGGATAGTATCTGACCACAACGAGGGCCCGGTATCCGTAACTAAATCACACGCTGCCGCTTGTCGGGTCCGACAGGCTGCTGGCCAGTTCGCGCAGAGCCTGGCTGTCCAGCACATCCAGACGGCCGCGGTGCAGGGCCACCCAGCCGTTGCGTTCGAATTCCTTCAACTGGCGGCTGATCACCTCCCGGGCGCTGCCGAGTTCCGCGGCCAGGTCCTGGTGGGTGGCCTGGATGGTGGTCCCATGTCTGGCGTGACGCAGCAGGCACTGGGCCAGACGCACGTCGACGCGGCCGAAGGCCACTTCTTCCACCAGCACGATGAGATTCGATATGCGTTGGCCATAGGCGGAAAGGACGAACTGGCGGAATCCCTCCGATTCGGCCATCCCCTTGCGGAAGATCTGTACCGGAATCGCTACGGCCTTGACCTCGGTTTCGGCGATGCCTTCGGCCGGGTAGAGGTCTCCCGCCAGCAGGCAGGATGTGGTGAGGACGCAGGAATCACCGGACTCGACCCGGTACAGGATGATCTCGCGGCCGCTCATGGAAACCTTCTGCACCCGCACCGAGCCGTCGAGCACCAACAGGTAGTTGTTGCATTGGTCTCCCTCGTGGAACACCACCGTTCCCGCCGGCACCGTCATTGGCTGGGCATGCTTCAGGACCTCCAGCCAGGCGGGATCGTCGAGGCTCTGAAGTTGGGGGAATTGGGCCAGCCAGTCTGCTTCGGTGAGGGCTGGAGCGTGATCGTTCATGAGGTGAGGGTCTGGAAGCCTGTAGGTTGCCCGATGTTGGTCATCGAAACACGGGGGGAACCCCCTACTGTCATCGGCCGGCGATTCTGATGGTGGGGAAGCTTAGCCTTTTTTCGATGCGATTGGGACCTGAATCCCGCAAGTGGTTTGGCATTGCGCCGCGCCTCCTGTGCTCCGCCCTGCGGGCCGCACTGCGTGCGTCCCCATCCGCTCCCGGCGGATGAGTCAGCCGCCGAATCAGGCCCTTGTGCGGCGTTGGCCGCACCGGTTTCGCGCCCGGCGCAGCGCCGCTACGCCTGCGCCGAAACCGGCTTGCCGCCTTGCCTAAGGGCTTGCCTTACGTCCTCGGTGCTCAAGCCACCGGCAGGATTTCGGTGGGAGGTTTCTGGCGGGTGACTGGCCTGTTTTGAAAAATCTATTGAAAACAAGCTGGTGCCTGCCTAACCTTACAGGAAGCTTTAAGGAACCTCTGCACAAATCATGAAGCGCGACCTCGCCGCCGGAAGCGGCGATCTCATCGCCCCAGACTTATTCAGAGGTTCCTTGACAGGCCGAAGCCCCCCACCCTTGGGGTGAAATGCCGTTACCGATGATTCGTCATGACTTTCATTCGCTTGCCATGGGCTCCGGCCACCATCCTGAATAAAGCGGGCTCAACGGGTGTCGCCCAAGGCGGCCTTCCTGCCACGAGCATCCCCACGGCGGCGCGCCAGGGAATCCCTATCCGGTGGGCCGGTCTATTTCTGGCCACACTGTTGTCCTTTCTCTGGCTGCCGCAGTCCGTGGCGGTTGGCAAGACATCCGGGCTGGAACAGCAGCGCAGCCTGTTTCAGCAGGCCAGGAAGGCCCTGGACAAAAAGCGCATCGGCGAATTCCGCCGTCTGTCACGCAAGCTGGTGGATTATCCCCTCTATCCCTATCTGGTCTATTGGGAACTCACCCGGCGTATCGCCACCGTCAAACCGGACGAAGCGCAGCGCTTTCTCGATCGATACGCCGATACCCCGCTGGCTGAACGCTTCCGCGCCCAATGGCTGAGTGCGCAGTATCGTCGCGGCCGCTGGCGAAGCTACGTCAAGCTCTACCGGGACAACGGCGATGCCACCCGGGAATGCCGCTACCGTGATTCGCTGTACCGGCTGGGCCGCAGGGAGGAGGCTCTGCGGGGCGTGGAAGATCTGTGGCTGGTGGGCAAATCCCAGCCATCCGCCTGTGACCGCGTATTCAAGTTCTGGCGTGAATCCGGTGCCCTGACCGAGGCCCTGGTCTGGGCCCGCGTACGCCTGGCCATGGAACGGGGAAATGCTTCCCTGGCGCGCTATCTGGGCCGTTTCCTCGATGCGGCGGACAGGGATTGGGTGGAAATCTGGTACCAGGTGCACCGGAAACCGCACAAGCTGGGCAAATACCGCAAGCTGAACAGGGACAGTGCCCATGCCCGCGAGATCGTGGTGCACGGGATCAGGCGCTGGGCGCGCAAGGATGTGGACAAGGCCATGGCCGCCTGGGAAAAGTACCGGAACCGTCTGTCCTTCAGCGACAAACAGGTCGGTGCCGTGCAACGCGCCATCGGCCTGGCCCTGGCCCGTGAGCTGCGTCCGGAGGCCAGCGTATACCTGGCGGCACTGCCCGCCGATCAGGTGGATGACACCGTGGCCGAGTGGGCGTTGCGGGCGGCCCTGGCCAATGGCAAATGGAAGTCGGTTCTTGCCTGGCTGGGCTACCTGGACTGGAAGCAGAGCGATGAGGATGCCTGGCGCTACTGGCGCGCACGCGCCCTGGAGGCCACCGGCTACCAGCACGAGGCGGGCAAGCTGTATGCGGGGTTGAGCACCTCGCGCAGCTACTATGGTTTTCTTGCCGCGGATCGTATCGGTGTGCCCTATCAGTTGAATGACGAGCCGGTGCGGGTCGGCGGGCGGGAGCTGGCCGAGGTGGAGGCCATGCCCAGTGCGCAGCGTGCCCGTGAACTGTTCATGCTGGGTTACAAGGTGGATGCGCGCAGGGAATGGCGCCACCTGGCCCGGAAGCTGGACACCAATCAGCTCAAGGCCGCCGCCAAGCTGGCCCACCAGTGGAACTGGCATGACCGCGCCATTCTCACCCTGGGCCAGGCCGAGGCCTATGATGATCTTTCCATCCGTTTCCCCCTGGCGCACAAGAGCCGTGTCACCAGGCAGGCGAAAAAGCGCAATATCGATCCCGCCTGGGTTTACGGGGTGGTGCGTCAGGAGAGCGCCTTCTGGGAAGATGCGCGCTCGCCGGCGGGGGCGGTGGGGCTGATGCAGATCATGCCCAGGACCGGCCGTCTGATCGCCCGTCAGATGAAGACCCGCTGGCGTGGTTCCCGGCAGTTGCTGAAGCCGGATACCAATATCCGCTACGGTGTGTTCTACCTGCGCAAGGTGCTGGATGACCTGGATGAGAACCCCGTGCTGGCCACTGCGGCCTACAATGCCGGCATCTACCGCGTGCGTTCCTGGCTGCCGGAAGACAAGACCATGCCCGCCGACATCTGGGTGGAGCTGATCCGTTTCAAAGAGACCCGTGACTACGTCAAGCGGGTGTTTGCCTATACCGTCATCTATGAGCACCGCATGGGTCTGCAACCTACACGCCTGGCCGAACGCATGCGGCCGGTGGCTGGTCGCGCGATCCAGGCCAGGAGCGGCGCGGCGGGCAAGGGGTGAGCATTGCCCGGCCGTTCCATCAGGAATCGTCTCCTCTCCATCTTCGAGCAAGCCCTGCGGGCGGTCGGCGGCCGGGGCTGCGTCGCCTCACACCTCCGTTCCCATCCCATGGACGGGCCGGTTGAACTGATCGCCGTGGGCAAGGCCGCCGCATCCATGGCTCTGGGGGCGCGGGATGTGCTGGGTGAACAGATCCAAGGGGCCCTGGTCATCACCAAGTACGGTCACCTGGAACCGGGCCTGGAATGGGCCCAGTGCCTGGAGTCCGGTCACCCCTGGCCGGATGAGATGAGTCTGGCGGCCGGTCGTGCCTTGTTGGCATTCATGGGGGAGGCTCCGCCGGATGCCAGGTTCCTGGTGCTCATCTCCGGTGGCGCATCCGCCCTGGTGGAGGCGCTGGCCGGGGGGCTCGGGTTGGATGAGCTGGAACGGGCCAATCGGTGGCTGCTGGCCAGTGGCCTCGACATCGATGCCATGAACCGGGTGCGCAAGTCTCTTTCCATGATCAAGGGGGGGCGCCTGGCGGCCCACCTCCATGGCCGCGGCGCACGGGTTCTGCTCATTTCCGATGTGCCCGGTGATGATCCCGCCACCATTGGGTCGGGATTGCTGGTTCCCGATGTGCCGGGTGTGATGCCCGATCTGCCGGACTGGCTGGGAGAGATGGTGACCCGCGCGCCCGCGCCGCCATCTTCCGACGATCCCATGTTCGAAACCGTCGAGGTGCATCTGGTCGCCACCCTGGAGCATGCCAGGAAGGCCGCCGCTGCCGCCGCGCAGCGGGATGGTTTTCGTGTGCGCCTGCATGGGGATCTGGTGACCGGCGATGCCCTGCAAGCCGGACGGCGGCTTGCGGCGATGACACTCGGCGAACCGGGGGTGCTGCACGTCTGGGGCGGGGAGACGACCGTGTGCCTGCCCCCGGAACCGGGGCGGGGCGGGCGCAACCAGAGCCTGGCCCTGGCGGCCGCGATGGAGATCGCCGGGCGGGAGGATGTCTGGTTCCTGTCCAGCGCCACGGACGGTACCGATGGCCCCGGCGAGGATGCCGGTGCCCTGGTGGACGGCGGCACCGTGGAGCGGGGAGAGATCCAGGGCTTTTCCGCCGATGAATCCCTGCGTGCCGCGGATGCGGGAAATTTTCTCGAAGCCTCCGGTGATCTCATCGTCACCGGTCCCACCGGTACCAATGTGATGGATCTGATGCTGGGCTACCAGGCGGCCTGAGGCGGGGTTTACAGGAAAAACCGTGCACCCACGCAGGCACGGCTGTTATATGCTTGCCCCGGAGAACCGCCGGATCATGGGGGATCGAAGCGAGAATCTGTCCTCGCTCTCCCACTTTTGCAGCCGCTTCGTCCATAATCCGGCGGTCTCCTGGGGGCGTCTTGTCTTTGGCAATCTTCCCGGACAGGCGTACCCTGCATTGACGCGATAACGAAACGGCCGGTGCCGGATGGCCGGCAACCGGCTGAATACACTGAGGGTTCTCGGAAGATGGACAGCCTGTTTGAGCGCGCGCGCGCGTGCATCCTTGCCACTGACCCGGACGAAAAGGTCCGTCTGACCCACGAGGCGATAGCCGACTGGAGGGACGGCGCGTTGGAGGCCGACCCGGACGATCTCTACCCGGACCCCATCGGACAACCCGGACGGCCGGAAAAACCCACCCTGGTTTCCCCCGGCGATGTGCCCAAGCGCAATGCCGGCAGCGAGCGTGGCCGGGCCGCCCTGGTGCATGCCCTGACCCATATCGAATTCAATGCCATCAACCTGGCCTGGGATGCGGTCTACCGCTTCCGTGGCCTGCCCCGGCGTTTTTACGACGACTGGATCAAGGTGGCCGACGACGAGGCCCGCCACTTCGAGATGTTGCGCGAGCGCCTGCGAGCCATGGGCCGCGAATATGGCGATTTCGACGCCCACAACGGGCTCTGGGACATGGCGGAGAAGACCGCGGCGGACGTCAAGACGCGCATGGCGCTGGTTCCCCGCGTGCTGGAGGCACGCAGTCTGGACGTGGTGCCCGGCATCGCCGAAAAACTGCGCGAGGCGGGGGACGAGGAGACGGCGCGGGTGCTGGACGTCATCGCCCAGGATGAGATCGCCCACGTGGCCGCGGGCAGCCTGTGGTTCCGCCACGCCTGCGCAAAGGAGGAGCTGCAGGCGGAAGGCACCTTCCGCGACCTCATCGGCCGCTTCATGAAAGGGCACGTGAAAGGGCCCTTCAACCGCTCCGCCCGCATCAAGGCGGGATTCACCGACCGGGAACTGGCCATGCTCAACGATCTGGCTCACGGCTGAGCCTCCAGGGGGACGGCGGGCGCAGGCGCGGCCGCGCGGGCGTACAATACGCCCATTCACCGTTCTGGCAGCCCCTTACCGTGCAAACCGCCCCCGACCTGTTTTCCCATCGCCCGTACTGGGCCCATCGTCTGACCCCGGCGCCGGTGTTGCCCATGTCCCGGCGGGAGATGGACGATCTCGGCTGGGACGCCTGCGACATCATCCTGATCACCGGCGATGCCTACGTGGATCACCCCAGTTTCGGGATGGCCCTGATCGGCCGCCTGCTGGAGGCCCATGGTTTCCGCGTCGGCATCATTTCACAGCCGGACTGGCGCAGCGCCGAAGACTTCCGCCGGCTGGGCCGGCCGACCCTGTTTTTCGGTGTCACCGCCGGCAACATGGATTCCATGGTCAACCGCTACACTGCCGACCGGCGCATCCGTTCCGATGATGCCTACACGCCGGGCGGCGAGGGCGGCCGCCGGCCGGACCGCTCCGTGCTGGTCTATGCGCAGCGCTGCCGCGAGGCCTACCGCGATGTGCCGCTGGTGATCGGCGGCATCGAGGCCAGCCTCCGGCGGGTGGCCCACTACGACTACTGGTCCGACAAGGTGCGGCGCTCGGTGCTGCTGGACTCCAAGGCCGATCTGCTGGTGTACGGCAACGGCGAGAGGGCGGTGGTGGAGATCGCCCACCGTCTGGCGCGTGGTGAGCCCATCGGCGAGATCGTCGATCTTCGCGGCACCGCGGTGCTGGACCGCCGGGTGGGGGAGGAATGGATCGAAATCGACTCCACCGACCTGGAACCGCCGGGCCCGCCGGCGCCCCCCGCCAATCCCTACGGGGAAGACCCGCGCACCCCGTCGGCGCAAGGGACGGTCCCCATCACCTTCCACCGCCGTCCCCGCCACGGAGACCGGGAACACACCGTCGTGCGCCTGCCCTCCTACGAGCAAGTGAAAGCCGACCCCGTACTCTACGCCCATGCCTCGCGGGTGTTGCACCTGGAATCCAATCCGGGCAACGCGCGCGCCCTGGTGCAGCGCCATGGCCGGCGCGACGTGTGGATCAACCCGCCGCCGATTCCGCTGACCACCCGCGAGATGGATCGCGTCTATGAACTGCCCTACACGCGCAGGCCCCACCCTTCCTACGGCGACGCCCGGCTGCCCGCCTACGAGATGATCCGTTTCTCCATCACCATCATGCGTGGATGCTTCGGTGGTTGCACCTTCTGCTCCATCACCGAACACGAAGGCCGCATCATCCAGAACCGCTCGGAGGAGTCCATCCTGCGGGAAATCGAGACGGTGCGCGACGAGGTGCCGGGATTCACCGGCATCATTTCCGACCTGGGCGGGCCCACCGCCAACATGTACCGCCTGCGCTGCAAGGACCCTGTGGTGGAGTCCGCCTGCCGCCGCCTGTCCTGTGTCTACCCCGACATCTGCAAGAACATGGGCACCGACCACGGGCCGCTGACGCGGTTGTACCGCAAGGCGAGGGAGATACCGGGGGTGAAGCGTGTGTTCATCGCCTCCGGCCTGCGTTACGACCTGGCGGTGCGTGATCCGGCCTACGTCCGCGAACTGGTCACCCACCACGTCGGCGGCTACCTGAAGATCGCACCGGAACACACCGAGGAAGGTCCCCTGTCGCACATGATGAAACCCGGCATCGGCAGCTACGAGCGGTTCAAGGAACTGTTCGACCGCTATTCGGCGCAGGCCGGCAAGGAACAGTACCTGATCCCCTATTTCATCGCCGCCCATCCGGGCACCCGCGACGAGGACATGCTCAAGCTGGCCCTGTGGCTGAAACGCAACGGCTTCCGCCCGGACCAGGTGCAGGCCTTCCTGCCCACCCCCATGGCCCTGGCCACGGCCATGTACCACAGCGGCCATACTCCCCTTCGGCGCCTGCGCCGTGGCGGCAGGCCCCTGTCGGTGCCACGCGGCGGCCGCCAGCGGCGGCTGCACAAGGCCCTGCTGCGCTACCACGACCCGCAGAACTGGCCGCTCCTGCGCGAGGCCCTGAAACGCATGGGCCGCGCCGACCTGATCGGCAACGGCAAGCGCCACCTGGTGCCGTCCTGGCAACCGGCGGGGACCGGCGGGCGGGCCGTGGGCGCAGGCCAGGCGGCAGCCGGAAAACGCCGCGCGGGCGGGAGAAAGGCGGAGCCGAAACCACGCTCCGGCAAAAAGAACAGGAAGCCGCTGCATGGCATCCACCCCGGCAGCCCCGTCGGCCGGGGGAAGCGGCGCAGGGGGTGAGGGAGCGGCAGTGGGTATTCACTTCATGCCGGGTGAGATAATGTCGGTCAGGTTATTAACCCGGCACCCTAATAGGCCATGTTCAGCCGCGCTGTGCGCGTTCAC
>CAYPEH010000128.1:0-8177 GCA_964409585.1 uncultured Chromatiales bacterium
TCAAAATCATGAAAAATCATCCTCGCTGTCCCACTTTTTCGCTACGATCCCCCCGGGTCCGACAGGCTCCTATATGAAAAATCCCGCCAGACCGTGGGGTAGGGCTGCGATTTTTCATTACGCCATTCGAATCAATGTCCTGCACTCTGCATCCCCTCTGAACCCACGGTTTCAGGTATGAATCTTACTAGGACCGTCCTGAGCAGCGCCACCACACGTTCCGGGGTTTAGCCCCCGGCCGTTTCCCTATACCATTGCCCGCCTTGTCTCCGTTGGATGGATTTCCCGCGATGAAACTTGAACTTATCAGCTTCAAACTGTGCCCGTTCGTACAGCGTTCGGTCATCACCCTGCTCACCAAGGGTATCGACTACGACATCACCTACATCGATCTGTCCGATCCGCCCGCCTGGTTCCACGACATATCCCCCTTCGGCAAGGTGCCGGTGCTGAAGGTGGACGATGAGCACGTGTTGTTCGAATCGGCTGTGATCAACGAGTTCATCGACGAATCCACCCCCGGTTCCCTGCAACCGGAGGATCCGCTGCAACGCGCCCTCAATCGTGCCTGGACCGAGTTCGCCTCGGCCTGCCTGATGGACCATTTCGGCATGGTCACCGCCGCCGACCACGGCGCCTATCACAAGGCCAACAACGCCCTGCGCGAGAAGCTGGACTGGCTGGAGGACATGCTGGAGGGCAGGAAGTTCTTCAATGGCGACGAACCGGCGCTGGTGGATTTCGCCTTCGCCCCGCTGTTCATGCGCCTGGAGATCCTCAACGGCCTGCATGTCGTCTATGACCGGGAGGAGTTCCCCAACGTGGCGGCCTGGAGCGACCATCTGCTGGCCCTGGAGGCGGTGCAAAAATCGGTGGTGCCGGATTTCGAGGAGATCTACAAGGGCAGCATCGTCAAGCGTGACGGCTACGCCGCGAAGCTGTTCTTTACCTGAACCGCGATGCTCCGCCACGATCTGCACAGCCATTCCACCGCCTCCGACGGCACGCTGACACCGGCGGAATTGGTGGTGCGCGCGGCCGGTTGCGGTGTGGACGTGCTTGCCCTCACCGACCACGACACCACCGATGGAATCGCCGAGGCGGAGGCGGAGGCCGGACGCGCGGGTATCGTTTTGATACCGGGGGTGGAGGTTTCGGTGACCTGGGAAAAGCGCACCATCCATGTGCTCGGCCTGGGTGTCGACCGGCGCGATACCCGCTTGCAGGACGGTCTGTCCGGTTTGCGCCGGTTCCGTGACTGGCGTGCCGCGGAGATGGGCCGCCGCCTGGCCAGACACCGCATCCCGGACGCCCTGGAGGGGGCCAGGGCCCTGGCCTCGGGACCGGCCCTGAGCCGCACCCACTTCGCCCGTTTCCTGGTCAACGGCGGCCATGCCCGGAGCGTCGGCGAGGCCATCAAACGCTGGCTGTCCCAGGGCAGGCCCGGCCATGTGCCGGGGCAGTGGGCGAGTCTGGAGGATGCGGTGGGATGGATTCGTGGCGCCGGTGGGGTGGCGGTCATCGCCCATCCCGGCCGCTACAAGGTATCGGCCACGCGCATGCGCCGCCTGTTGGCGGAGTTCAGCGCCTGTGGCGGCAGTGGCATCGAGGTGATCTCGGGCAGCCATTCGCCCGCTCAGGTGCAGCATTTCACCCGTGTGGCCAGGGACAACGGCCTGTACGCCTCCTGCGGTTCCGACTACCACGGTCCGGAAAACCCCTGGATCGAGTTGGGCCGGTTGCCACGCATGTCCGGGGAAGTCGAACCGGTCTGGCGGCACCCCCGCTGGCCGGACAGGGTGCAAACGGCGGGCAGTGCGGCATGAGCCAGTTTTTCCAGATCCATCCCCAAAACCCGCAGTTGCGTCTGATCTCCCAGGCGGTGGACATCATTCGCGACGGCGGCGTGATCGTCTATCCGACGGACTCCTGTTACGCTTTCGGTTGCCTGATCGGTGACAAGGGCGCCATGGAGCGCATCCGCCGCATCCGCCGGGTGGACAGCCGGCACAATTTCACCTTGGTATGCAGCAATCTGTCCCAGATCAGCGCCTATGCCAAGGTCGACAATACCGCCTATCGCCTGGTCAAGGGCCTTACCCCGGGTCCCTATACCTTCATCCTCAAGGCCACCCACGAGGTTCCGCGGCGCCTGCAACACCCGAAGAAGAAGACCATCGGCATCCGGCTGCCGGATAACGTCATCACCCAGGCACTGCTGGATTCGCTCGGTGAACCCCTGATGAGTTCCACCCTGATCCTGCCCGGGGACGATATGCCGCTGACCGATCCCTACGAGATGCGGCAGATGCTGGAACACGAGGTGGATCTGATCATCGATGGTGGCTATTGTGGCCTGGAGCCGACCACGGTGGTGGACATGACCGGCTCCGTGCCGGAGGTGATGCGGGTCGGTTGCGGGGATGTGTCCCCATTCCAGGTACATTAACCCGGCCACCTGATATGTCGGGTTCAGAGCTTCAGGCAGGTTCCGTATCAAGGCGCGCGCCGCAGGCAAGGGTTGTTCCCTTGCCAAGGTGCGCAACGCAGAGAGGGGACATGCCTGAAGCTCCTAACGGGTTGTTTTTTTATGACAGGCCGCGCTGTGCGTGTCTGCGGACTGCGTTGTCGAAACGGGCTGTAGGAGTGCTACAGCGGCGTTTCGACGCCTTGCCGCGAACGCGCACAGCGCGGCTGAATCCCCGGCATATCAGGTGGCCGGGTTAATAATCCCCTCTCCCGGTATAATCCCCCGATGGAAGAACTGAGTCTGATACAGCGAGTGGCGGTCTGGGTGCTGCCCGTGTTGTTCGCCATCACCGTGCACGAGGTGGCCCATGGCTGGGTGGCAAAGCAGTTGGGTGATCCCACCGCCTGGATGATGGGCCGCCTGACCCTCAATCCCATCAAGCACATCGATCCCGTGGGTACCCTGCTGGTTCCCGGCGCCATGATCCTGCTGGGTGGTGCCATCTTCGGTTGGGCCAAGCCGGTACCCGTGGTCTGGGGCAACCTGCGTCATCCCAAACGCGACATGGCCATCGTCGCCCTGGCCGGGCCCATGGCCAATCTGCTCATGGCCCTGTTCTGGGTGATGATCACCCGCATCGGTATCCTGCTCCCGCCGCAGTGGGTCTGGTTGGGCTTTCCCATGCTGTTGGCCGGTGTGGCCGGCATCTTTATCAACATTGTTCTGATGAGCCTGAATCTGCTGCCGATCCCGCCCCTGGATGGGGGGAGGGTGCTCAGCGGGCTGTTGCCGAACCGCTGGTCGGCCGTGCTGGACCTCATCGAGCCCTATGGTCTGTTCATCCTGGTGGGCTTGCTGGTCAGCGGCCTGTTGGGGCAGGTGCTCTGGCCCATCATCGGCATTGTCTCCATGATCCTTTCACCCATGGCCGGTCTGTCGCCCCAGACCTTCATGCAAATCCTGCAACTCATCACCTGAGGACCCTCGAAACCAGTCATGAACACCCTCGAATCGCAGAAACAGCGGGTACTTTCCGGCATGCGTCCCACCGGGCGGCTGCATTTGGGCCATTATCACGGTGTGCTGAAGAACTGGATCAAACTGCAGCACGAGTACGATTGTTTCTTCTTCGTTGCCGACTGGCACGCCCTGACCACCCATTACGATGATCCTTCGGTGATCGAGGCCAGCGTGTGGGACATGGTGGTGGACTGGCTGGCGGCGGGTGTCAGCCCGTCCTCGGCGCAGATCTTCATCCAGTCGCAGGTGCCGGAACATGCCGAACTCCACTTGCTGCTGTCCATGATCACGCCGTTGAGCTGGCTGGAGCGGGTGCCCACCTACAAGGACCAGCAGGAGAAGCTGAAGGAAAAGGACCTGTCCACCTACGGTTTCCTCGGCTATCCGCTGCTGCAGAGCGCGGACATTCTCGTCTACAAGGCCGGTCAGGTGCCGGTGGGCGAGGACCAGGTGGTGCATGTGGAACTGACCCGTGAGGTGGCGCGGCGCTTCAATTTCCTCTTTGGCCGTGAGCCCGGTTTCGAGGAGAAGGCCGAGGCGGCGGTGAAGAAAATGGGCAAGAAGGCTTCCAAGCTCTATACCCGGCTGCGGAAAAAATTCCAGGAGGAGGGTGATCAGGAGTCGCTGGAAGTGGCCCGCGCCCTGCTGGAGGACCAGCAGAACATCAGCATTGGTGACCGCGAGCGCCTGTACGGCTACCTGGAAGGGGGCGGGCGCGTGATCCTGCCGGAGCCGGGGGCGATTCTGACGCCGACGCCGAAGATGCCGGGCCTGGACGGACAGAAGATGTCCAAGTCCTATGGCAATACCATCGCATTGAGGGATGATCCCAAGGAGGTGGAGCGGAAGTTGCGCACCATGCCCACCGATCCGGCCCGCGTGCGCCGCACCGATCCCGGCGATCCGGCCAAGTGCCCCGTGTATCAGTTCCACGAGGTCTATTCCGACGAGGACACCCGCCAATGGGTGCAGGAGGGCTGCAAGAGCGCCGGCATCGGTTGTCTGGACTGCAAGGGCCCGGTGATCGAAAGCGTATTGAATGAACTCAAGCCCATCCAGGAACGCGCCGCGGAGTTCACCCGGGATCCCGGCATCGTGCGGAACATCGTCGCCGAGGGCTGCGAGAAGGCACGTGACGTGGCACGCGAGACCATGGCGGAGGTGCGGCAGGCCATGGGCCTTTCCTATCGCTGAGGTTAGCAGCCTGTCGGACTCGGGCTGGATCGGCTGCAAAAGCGGGACAGCGGTCTGATTTTCCCTGATTTTTCGTCACATAGTTCCCACTATGCTCCTCAAAATCATGAAAAATCATCCTCGCTGTCCCACTTTTTCGCTACGATCCCCCCGAGTCCGACAGGCTGTTAGGCGCACAACATGAGCGGCGAAACCGAAACCCATATGCATCCGGCCGTGGAGCATCCCAGGCAGGAGGAGATGCCCATCGCCCTGATCCAGGGCGAGCCGGTTTCGGAGCTGCCCCAGGACCTGTACATCCCGCCGGATGCGCTGGAGGTATTCCTGGAGGCCTTCGAGGGACCGCTGGATCTGCTGCTCTACCTCATCCGCCGGCAGAACCTGGACGTGCTGGACATCCCCATCGCCGCCATCACCCGGCAGTACATGGAATACATCGACCTGATGCAGGAACTGCGGTTGGAGCTGGCGGCCGAATACCTGGTCATGGCGGCCATGCTGGCCGAGATCAAGTCGCGCATGCTGTTGCCACGGCACGAGGACAGCGAGGAGGAGGAGCAGGACCCGCGTGCTGAACTGGTGCGGCGTTTGCAGGAATACGAGCGTTTCAAGAAGGCCGCGGAGGATCTGGATGAACTGCCCCAGGTGGGGCGTGACGTGTTCCCCGCCGCCCTGGAATCCTCCGGCCATCAGGTGGTGAAGCTGCAACCGGACGTGGATCTGAAGGAACTGCTGCTGGCCTTCCGCGATGTGATGAAGCGGGCGGAGATGTTCACCAGCCATCACGTCCAGGCCGAGGCCCTGTCCACCCGTGAACGCATGTCGGAAATCCTCTCGCGTCTTTCCGCCGACCGGCACACCGCTTTTACCGAGTTGTTCCGTTTCGAGGAGGGGCGCATGGGAGCGGTGGTGAGCTTCCTGGCCATTCTTGAACTGGTGAAGGAATCCCTGATCGAACTGATCCAGGCCGAACCCTATGGCCCGATCCATGTGCGCGCGGCTGCCGCGGTGGTGAAGGCGTGAGCGGAGCCGAAACGATGGACGAACAACACCTGAAGAACATCGTCGAAGGGGCCCTGCTGGCCGCCGGTCGTCCCCTGAGCCTGGATCATATCCGCGACCTGTTTCCGGAGACGGAGCGGCCCGACCGTGGGCTGCTGAAGCGGGTCATCGACAGTCTGCGGGCCGATCTCGAAGGCCGGGCGGTGGAATTGACCGAGGTGGCCAGCGGCTACCGCCTGCAGGTGAAACAGGAACTGTCCCCCTGGATCACCCGCCTGTGGGAGGAAAAACCCGCGCGTTATTCCCGCGCCCTGCTGGAAACCCTGGCCCTGATCGCCTACCGCCAGCCCATCACCCGCGGTGAGATCGAGGACGTGCGTGGTGTCAGCGTCAGCAGCAATATCGTCAAGACTTTGCTGGAACGCGGCTGGGTCCGGGTCGTGGGCCATCGCGACGTGCCGGGTCGGCCGGCCATGTATGGAACGACCCGGGAATTTCTCGACTACTTCGGTCTGAAGAGCCTGGACGAGCTGCCGACCCTGTCGGAACTGCGGGATCTGGACGAGATCCATCCCGAGCTGGAACTGGAGTTTCCGGAAGAGGAGGATGGACAGGCCAGTCTGGCGCTGGATTTGGTGGAATCACAGGAGGACCCTTCCCCGGAGCAACCCATGGTGGCGGACATCGTCGATGACTTCGTGCCTGTGGAGGAAGGGGATGTACTGGAGGAGGAGCTTCCCGAGGTCCCCGAACTCGATATCCCGGAGGGTCTGCGTTGAGCGCTGAACGCCTGCAGAAGGTGTTGGCCCAGGCCGGATTCGGTTCCCGCCGGGAGATCGAACGCAGGATCGAGGAAGGCCGCATCAGCATCAATGGCAGGACCGCCAGGCTGGGTGACCGGGTGGAAGAGACCGACACCATCCGCATGGACGGGCGCCCCATCCTGTTGTCGAAGCTGCCCAGGGTGCGCCGCCGGGTGCTGGCTTACAACAAGCCGGAAGGCGAGGTCTGCACCCGTTCCGATCCACAGGGCCGTCCGACCATCTTCGACCGTCTGCCACGCCTGGCCGTGGGGCGCTGGATCGCGGTCGGCCGTCTCGATGTCAACACCAGTGGCCTGATCCTGCTTACCACCGACGGTGAGCTGGCCAACCGGCTGATGCATCCATCCCGTGAAATCGAACGCGAATACGCCGTGCGCGTGTTCGGTGAAGTGGATGCACGGATTCTCGATCGTCTGCGCAAGGGGGTGGAACTGGAGGACGGCCCCGCCGCCTTCGACGGCATCCGGGACAGCGGCGGCACCGGTCTCAACCACTGGTACCACGTACTGCTGCGGGAGGGGCGCAACCGCGAGGTTCGGCGCCTGTGGGAGTCCCAGGGGTTGCGTGTCAGCCGCTTGCAGCGCATCCGCTATGGCATCGTCAGCCTGCGCCGTGGATTGCCGTATGGACGCTGGGATGAGCTGGATCAGACCGAGGTCGATGCCCTCGCCGCCAGTGTCGGCCTCAAGCCCCAGCCCAAGGGCAAGCCCCGCCGGGCCGGTGCCAGGCCGGGCCCGTGGAAAGGGCGGGCGCGGGCAGGCAAACCGCGGTCACGCCGCCGATGACCGTCCTGCCGCTTCCAGGGGAGCGGCTGCGTGAGGTGTACGCATCCCTCCTTCGGGCCTATGGTCCCCAGCACTGGTGGCCGGGGGACAACCCCTTCGAGATCATGGTCGGAGCGATCCTGACCCAGAACACCGCCTGGTCCAATGTGGAACGGGCCATTGCCAATCTGACCGGCGCCGGCGCGTTGTCCGCCGATGCCCTGCTCGCTGTCGGGGAGGGGCAGCTGGCCGAATGGTTGCGCCCGTCGGGCTACTTCAATATCAAGGCGAAGCGCCTGCGCAATTTCTGCGCCTGGTACCGGCAACAGGGCGGTTTCGAGAGCCTGAGCGGTTGGCCGACCGATGCCCTGCGCGTTGGCCTGTTGTCGGTCAACGGTGTCGGGCCGGAGACCGCCGACGATATGCTGTTATATGCTTTCGAACGGCCGGTGTTCGTGATCGACGCCTACACACGGCGGATCTTTTCGCGCCTGGGGTTGGTGGCCGGAGATGAATCCTATGAGGCCATGCGACTGGGATTTGAGCGGGCGCTCGGGGCCGATGTGCCCCTGTTCAACGAATACCATGCCTTGCTGGTCCGGCATGGCAAGGAGCGCTGCCGGCCCAAACCGGATTGCCATGGCTGCTGTCTGTCCCGCTTTTGCAGCCGATTCATCCTAACAGGGCGTTGAAGTTCCACTCATGCGGCACGATACGGTGTTGAAAACCGGCTCAAAACGCTCATTTATTGCGCATAAACTGCGCTTTTTCGCCGGTTTTCGCCTGGTCTCGCACTCGCCTGAGCGAATTTCAACACCCTGCCAAGTCCGACAGGCTCTTAACCCACTTCGACCCGGTTGCGGCCGTTTTCCTTTGCCTTGTAGAGGGCCTTGTCGGCCCGTT
>CAYPEH010000129.1:0-8176 GCA_964409585.1 uncultured Chromatiales bacterium
CTGCGCACCGCGCCTCGATCTGACGCCTGCCTGAAGCTCTGAATGTGTAAACATTTGGTCGCCGGACCAATAAGTAGACAGGATATGGGGAAGAAGCGGGGGCTCATCCCCCCCCTGTCTACTGTCTCCTGACTACTCACCGCATAAACCCATGTTCCGCCAGAAACGCCTCGGTGATTCCACCGCTGTTGGGATCGGCGGCGCGCTCCCCCAGCATCATCCGCTCCAGATAGCGGGCGATCAGGTCCACTTCCAGGTTCACCCGGCGGCCCACCGTAAATTCATCGATGGTGGTCCCCCGCCGGGTGTGGGGCACGATGTTGAGTTCGAAGCGTGCGCCTTTCACCTCGTTGACCGTGAGGCTGATGCCGTCCACGCAAATGGAACCCTTGGCGGCGATGTACCTGGCCAGATCCGCGGGCGCCTCGATGCTCACGCGCAGTGAGCGCCCATCGTCCCGCATCCCGCGGATGGTACCGACCCCGTCCACATGCCCGCTGACCAGGTGGCCGCCCAGGCGGGTGGTGGGCGTCAGGGCCTTTTCCAGGTTGACCGCATCGCCCACGGCCAGCATACCCAGGGTGGAACGGGCCAGGGTCTCGCCGGACACGTCCGCCCAATAGCCGTCGCCGGGAAGATCCACCACCGTCAGACAGACGCCACTGGTGGCAATGCTGTCGCCCGGTTTCACGTCGGACAGATCGAGCGCACCGCTGCGGATGCGAATGCGCAGGTCGCCGCCCCGCGCTTCCAGGGCCGCCACCTCGCCTATGGCCTCGATGATTCCGGTAAACATCAGTCGCCGGTTGCGCGTACGGGAAGCGCCGTGATGCGCCAATCGGGACCCACGGCACGCACGTCGGTGATATGCAGGGAAATGCGCTGTTTCATCTCATCCAGGCCGGGCAGGTGGAACAGGCCGCGGGCGGAGTCACCCATGATATGCGGCGCCATATAGACTACCAGTTCGTCGATGAGCCCGGCACGGAGCATGGCGCCGGCCAGGGTGGCCCCGGTCTCCAGCATCACCTCGTTGACCTCGAAGGTGGTCAGATTGTCCAGCATCAACGGCAGATCGATACGGTCGGCACCCCGGTTCAGCACCACCACCTCGGCGCCCGCCTCCAGCAGGGGCTCGGCCGCCCCCGCCTCGTCGGTGGCGGTGAAGATCAGGGTACGACCGGGGAGTTTGAGCATTTTCGCCGTTGGCGGGGTACTCAGATAAGGGTCCAGCACGACCCGGATGGGGTGGCGGACCTCGCCCTCGAGTTCCGGCAAGCGGACGTTGAGGGATGGATCGTCGCTCAACACCGTGCCTACGCCGGTGATGATGGCCGAACTCCGTGCCCGCATGCGGTGCACGTCCTGGCGTGCCTGATCCGAGGTAATCCATTTGCTCTCGCCGCTGGCCATGGCGGTACGTCCATCCAGGCTCATGGCCAGTTTGCAGCGCACCAGCGGGCGGCCCGTCTCCATGCGCTTGATGAAGCCGGGATTGAGCTTGCGTGCCTGCGCCTCCAGCACACCGCTGACGGTCTCGATGCCCGCCTCCCGCAGGCGCCCGAGGCCACACCCGGACACCTTGGGATTGGGATCGACCATGGCCGCCACCACGCGGGCCACACCGGCCTCCACCAGGGCATCGGCACAGGGCGGCGTCCGGCCATGGTGGCTACAGGGTTCCAGGGTCACATAGACGTCGGCGCCACGGGCGCGCCCGCCCGCCTGGCGCAGGGCCAGGATCTCGGCATGGGGTTCGCCGGCACGCTCGTGCCAGCCCTCACCGACCACTTCACCGTCGCGCACGATCACGCAGCCCACCCGCGGATTGGGGTCGGTGGTGTACAACCCGCGTTCCGCCAGATGCAGGGCGCGGGCCATGTATTTCAGATCGTCGCTCATGGAATGTCCGCTCACCGGGCGGGCCGGTCACTCGTCATCGTCCGGCAGCAGATCGAATTGCTGCTTTTTCAGTTCAGGGCTGGGCACCTTCTCCAATCGCTCGATTTCCTCGCGGAAGGCGTTCACGTCCTGAAAACTGCGATAGACCGAGGCGAAGCGGACATAGGCGACCTGATCCATATCGCGCAGTTCGTTCATCACCCACTCGCCCAGACGGCTGGACTGTACTTCCCGTTCGCCGGCGGCACGCAGCCTGCGTTTGATGCGATTGATGGCCGCTTCCACATCACCGGTGGCCACCGGACGTTTTTCCAGGGCACGGCACATGCCGGTACGGAGCTTTTCCTCGTTGAACGGCTCACGGCGGCCATCGCCCTTGATGATCGGCGGCAACACCAGCTCGGCCGACTCATAGGTGGTGAAGCGCTCGCCACAATCCGTGCATTCACGCCGCCGCCGCACCTGGTCGCCCTCGCTGGCCAGGCGCGAGTCGATCACGCGGGTGTCCTGGGCTCCACAGAAAGGGCAACGCATGGATCGGGGACCGGATCAGGCGTAGACAGGCTTGCGGGCGCAGATGTCCAGCACCTTGGCCTTGACCTCGGCGATCACCGCCTGGTCACCGCGGCTGTCGATGACGTCGCACATCCAACCAGCCAGTTCGGCGGCCTCGGCTTCGTCGAAACCACGGGTGGTCAGGGCCGGCGTGCCGACACGGATACCGGAGGTAACGAATGGCGATTGCGGGTCATTGGGCACGGCATTCTTGTTGATGGTGATGTTGGCGGCGCCCAGCCAGGCATCCACGTCCTTGCCGGTGAGGCCAGCCTGAATGAAGCTGACCAGGAACAGGTGGTTCTCGGTGCCACCGGAAACCACATCGTAGCCACGTTCGATGAACACCCTGGCCATGGCTTTGGCATTGGCCACTACCTGCCGCTGGTAGACCTTGAACTCCTCGCTCATGGCTTCCTTGAAGGCCACCGCCTTGGCGGCGATGACGTGCATCAGCGGCCCGCCCTGGATACCGGGGAATACCAGCGAGTTGAGTTTTTTCTCGATCTCGGGGTTGGACTTGGCCAGGATCAGACCACCGCGCGGGCCACGCAGGGTCTTGTGGGTGGTGGTGGTGGTGACATCGGCGATCTGCACCGGGCTGGGATAGACACCGGTGGCGATCAGGCCGGCCACATGCGCCATGTCCACGAACAGGTAGGCGCCCACTTCGTCGGCAATATCACGGAAGCGCTGCCAGTCCACCACCTGGGAATAGGCGGAGAAACCGGCAACGATCATCTTCGGCTGGTGCTCGCGGGCCAGCCGCTCCACTTCCTCGTAATCGATCTCACCGGTATCCGGGTCCAGGCCGTACTGCACGGCGTTGTATAGCTTGCCGGAAAAGTTGGGCTTGGCGCCGTGGGTCAGGTGGCCGCCGTGTGCCAGGCTCATACCCATGATGGTGTCCCCGGGCTGACACAGGGCCATGTAGACGGCGGCGTTGGCCTGGGAACCGGAATGGGGCTGGACGTTGGCGTAATCGGCGCCGAACAGTTCCTTGGCCCGGTCGATGGCCAGTTGCTCGGCCTTGTCCACGTACTCGCAGCCACCGTAGTAGCGCTTGCCGGGATAGCCCTCGGCGTACTTGTTGGTCAGTACCGAACCCTGCGCCTGCATCACCCTCGGACTGGTATAGTTTTCCGAAGCGATCAGCTCGATGTGCTCCTCCTGGCGGCGCTCCTCGCCGCGGATGGCCTCCATCAGCTCGTCGTCGTACCCCTCGATGCGCATGTCTTTCGTGAACATAGTTGCAACCCTGTCTGGCCCGGTTTCAACCCGCCACGGGCGGGCGTAAAAAAGCGCGTAAGAATACCCCATTTCCCGTACATGTGCATAACGGCGCGAATTCGACAGGCCAGGGCAGCCCCAATGTTGCACCCGGCCGCCGAAAAAAATGGGGCGGCTACTGATCGCATTCCAATATCGTCATATATAAGCAGGCAACGAAAGGCAACCGGACCTGGCTGGGCGCGCCCTCGTACCGCTCTGGCCGCCCTCAGCCAGTATCTCCTTCCTCATCCATGGCTTGGGCTATGGATTCAGCCTGAGTTCGACAGACTGCCAGCGCTTCAGGTCTTCCCCAATGCCTCCACCACACCGGTCCAGGCCGCGGCCAGATTGGCGAGATCGTATCCACCACCACCAAGCGCCAACAACCGCCCGTCGCAACGGCGGTCAGCCAATGCACTCAGGCGCCGGGCGGCGTGGACATGGGTCCGTTCCGAATAACGCAGGTGCGCGATGGGATCGGCATCGAGACTGTCGGCGCCACACTGCAACAGAATGAACTGTGGATCGGCCGCTTCGACGAAGGACTCGACCTCCTCCCACACGGTGAAAAAGGCCTCGTCCCCGGAACCCGGCGACATGGGCACATTGAGCTTGGTGCCAACGGCCTCTCCACGCCCCGTCTCCTCCACGCCCCCACTGCCGGGGTACAGGTAACGGCCATCCTCGTGGATGTCGGCGAAACAGAGCCAGGGCTGGTCATCGAAGGCATAGAACACGCCGTCCCCATGGTGGGCGTCGATATCCACATAGGCGATGCGTTCCAGGCCGTATTCCCGCCGCAGGGTCTCGATGGCGACACCACAATCATTGAAGACGCAAAACCCGGCCGCCTTTTCCCTGCGCGCATGGTGCAGCCCGGCGATGGGAACAAACCCGCGACGGCATTCCCCCGTCATGATCCTCGCGACCGCATCCAGCACACTGCCCACCACGCTGGCTGCGGCGGAATAGACGCCGGGGAAGGCAGGCGTGTCGCCGTAATCGAGAAAGCCCACGCCCCGCGCCGATGCGGCCTTCACCATCTCGACATATTCGTGGGTATGGAACCGCTCGATGGCCGAAGCAGTGGCCTCCACCGGCTCTCGAATGCAGACCTTCGGCATCAACCCCCGCGCCTTCAGTCCATCGGCAAACGCCTGGTGACGGCGGGTGCTGAAGGGATGCCCCTCCCCGAAACCATAGGCAGCCAGGGCCTCTCCCAGCCAGACACATACCGGAGCCGTCGCCTTCATGGAGTGTTTGTGCGCCATCGTCAATTAACCCGGCCACCCAATATGTCGTATTCAGCCGTTGCGGGCCCACCCGTGGCGGCCTTCGTTATTGGTCGCCGGACCAATATAAAAAATCCGTTAGTTAGAGACCTCAGGAATACCCTTACACGGCGTTGCGGCTCTTGCCAAGGAACTGCCATGCCTTGTTCAAGAACATCCCTGAGATCCTGAACACGACATATTGAGCGGCCGGGTCAATGATGCCCTTTGGTGATTTTGCAACCCATCCCCAATGTGCTCCTTGGACAGGACCGTGATTCGCAACTTGCAAAGTGCTGTTTCCTAACTACACATGTGTTACGTTACGAATCCACACACTACACACTACCCCTGTAACAAAACTGGTTGAATCAATATATACTGTAAAGAAAAACAGTTGGCCCAATAATTGCTGTTGGCATCCCCTTATTGAACTTGGGCATGCGCAACAGACATAGCAGCACATTTGGCAACCAACACCTGTGTACCTGGGCGAGGGTTGTGATCGACTACATAAGAAATAAACGGCTGTGTCTGCCAGTCATTTGCCGCCCACAGAAACCATAACGACACCCCCTGCATTCAGGTAACAAATTCATAAGGTTACGATACCGATATGTCAGACACCGCGTGTGCAATGATCGACGATGAGATGATGAACCAGGAAGAGAACTCTGTGCGGGTAATGCTGGTGGACGACCATCCTGTGGTACGCGCGGGCTACCGCCTGCTGCTGGAGGAAGCGGATGGAATCACGGTCGCCGGAGAAGCATCCAGCGGAGAGGAAGCCCTGTCGCAATATGACAAACTGAAACCGGATGTGGTCGTCCTGGACCTGTCCATGCCCGGCATAGGAGGCCTGGAATCGCTGCGGCGCATCCTTGCCAGGGATTCCCGTGCCCGGGTCCTGATTTTCACCATACACGACAGTGACATCATGCTGCACCGCACGCTGGAGGCTGGTGCCGCCGGCTTTCTCGGCAAATTGGGTACCCCGGAAAAAATGGTGGAGGCCATCCGTACCGTGGCACGCGGCGAGACCTATCTGGATGCCACCAGCAACCAATCGCTCGCCCAACGGAAGAATCAGTCCGTGGAGCCGGTGGACATCCTCTCACCCCGCGAATTCCAGATCTTCCAGTTGCTGGCCGAAAGGCGCACGGTAATACAGATCGCATCCGACCTGTCCATCAGCCCCAAGACCGCCGGGGTGCATCACACCAATATCATGAAGAAACTAGGCCTGCGGGGCGCTGCCGAACTGGTCCGTCTGGCGATCCGCTCCGGGGTCGCGACGGTCTGAGCGGACGGTGGCGGGACGCACCCCGCCACCGTCCCGGCATCCTTTCCGTCAGCCCAGGGCGGCAAAGATCTGGTCGCGGATCTCTTCGACACCACCGATCCCGTTGATCTTCACGTACTTGGGCGCATTGGCCTCGCCGCTCCGGGAGTAGGCGGTGTAGTACTCGATCAGGGGCTCGGTCTGTTCATGGTAGACCTTCAGGCGGGCCTTGACGGTCTCTTCCCGGTCATCGTCGCGCTGGATCAGATCCTCGCCGGTCACATCGTCCTTGCCCTCCACCTTGGGGGGGTTGTAGACGATGTGGTAGGTACGGCCGGAAGCCAGGTGCACACGGCGGCCTGACATGCGCTTGATGATCTCTTCATCGGGCACATCGATTTCGACCACGGCATCCACGGCCACGCCGGCATCCTTCAGGGCATCGGCCTGAGGGATGGTGCGGGGAAAACCATCGAACAGGTAGCCATTCTTGCAATCGTCCTGGCTGATGCGCTCTTTCACCATACCCATGATGATGTCATCGGAGACGAGCCCGCCCTCATCCATGATCTTCTTCGCCGCCACACCCAGTTCGGTGCCCGCCTTGACGTGGGCGCGCAGCATGTCGCCGGTGGAAATCTGAGGAATGTTGTATCGTTCCTTGATGTAGTTGGCTTGGGTGCCTTTGCCGGCACCTGGGCCGCCCAATAGAATGATGCGCATGGTTTCGACTCCTTCGTGATGTTCTTACCAAATAGTCGCACGATTATGCGGGGCATGCTGCCGCATCGCCATTCAACTAAATATATGGGTGAATCCGCCGGGTTTATGGGAGAGAAAACCGTGATCAGGACTTTTATCCGGCTGATGTCGCCACTGCTGGGCATCATGCTGGCGCTTCCACACCCGGCCCAGGCCGCCTGCGACGACCCCGCCGCTCCGCGTGTCAACTGGACCGGTTGCGACAAGACCGGCGCCGACCTGCGGGATGCACGACTGCGGGGCGCGGTGCTCACCGGCAGCATACTGGCCGGCGCCGATCTGCGCGGCGCACGCCTGGAAAACGCCGACCTAGGGCGCGCGGATCTGCGCGAGGCGCACCTGGAAAAGGCACGCATGCGTGGAGTACGGCTGGTGGGCGCCAAATTGCAACAGGCCAACCTGAGTGGGGCCGACATGGCCGACGCCCGCATGGACCGCAGCAAACTGAACCGGTCGAAGCTGACCGGAACGAGACTGACGGGCGCCCACCTCTATGACAGCGACCTGAGCGGGGCGGATCTGAGCAGAGCCGACCTGAGCGGCGCCAACCTGGAAAAGGCCATCCTGGACGGGGCCAACCTGAGCGGTGCCAATCTGCATGGTGCCAACATGACCGGCGCATCCATGGAGGAGACCGTGCTGAACGGTGCCGATCTGCGTACCGCGCGCTTGCGCGACTGCTACCTGGTGGGGACGGATTTCACCAACGCGGATCTGCGCGGTGCCGACCTAGGGGGCGCCGATCTGCGCACCCACCTGTTGCAGGGCGCCCAGGTGGGCAATGCCAGCTGGACCGACCGGCGCCGCTGCCGGCCTGGCTCGGTGGGGGAATGCCGCTAGGGAAACTCTGATCAAGTCGCTACACGCCTTGATCAGAGCCCCCTTCCGGAGGATTGCCTATCGGGGGAAGGATGAAAATCAATGGCTTGCGGAAACGCGGCTGCACCCCTTCCCCCAAGCCCCCATCCCCCGATACTTATTCAGAGCTTCCCTGACCCCCCCTCCCCCCCACACCCCAGCCTGTTTCGGGGGGGGCCCAAAAAAGACACCCTCCCCCCCCCCCTCAAACCAATTGGGTTTCTTGCACCTCCTTGAATCCACCTCATTGTCCCCCACCCCGCGCAGGCGCCCC
>CAYPEH010000130.1:0-8002 GCA_964409585.1 uncultured Chromatiales bacterium
GGCAGGCGTCAGATCGAGGCGCGGCGCGCAGGCAAGGGTCGTTCCCTTGGCAAGCGCCGCAACAAAGAGCTGGCGCCTGCCTGAAGCTCCGAACCGGTATATCCTGAATGAGCGGCCAGCCTGAGCCCGCCCGCGCCGGCGTTATCGAAACTGGCCGCAGAATGACTGCGGCGGCGTTTCGATGCCTTGCCGCAGGCGGGCTCAGGCGGGCTGAATGTGCAAACATCGGGTCGCCGGACCAATAAATCAGACAGACGTCCATAGACGTACCCAACACCACAGGCCCCAGCCCATGCCAAAACTCAAACACACCCTGCTGTTCCTCGCCCCGGTCCTGGCCGGCGCCGCCGTGCTGATGTTCATGGCGAAAAACAAGAGCGGGCCACAGCAGACCGGATCGGTGGAGATGTCCCGTGCCGTGCGCGTGGTAGCCGCCGAACGCCTCACCGTGGTGCCCAGGGTCATCGGCTACGGCCGGGTGCAGCCGGACAGGACCTGGGAGGGCGTGGCCGAAGTCAGCGGGCGGGTGATCGAGGTCCATCCGGACCTGATCAAGGGCGCCCTGATCCCCGCCGGCGAGGTACTGCTGCGCATCGACCCCACCGACTATGAGCTGGCCGTGGCCCAGACCCGCGCCGACATCCGCTCCCTGGAGGTGCAGCTGGCGGAACTGGAGACCAAAGAGGCCAATGCCCGCGCCTCGCTGAAGATCGAACAGGACAAGCTCAAGCTGCGCGAGGCCGAGGTGCGGCGCAAGCGGACCCTGGTGCAGAAGGGCACGCTCAGCGCATCGGACTTCGAACAGGAGCAACGCAACCTGCTCTCCCAACGCCAGGCGGTACAGAGCCAGCAGAGCACCCTCAACCTGCTGCCCACCGAGCGCGCCCGCCTGCAGGCGCAACTGGCCCGTGAACAGGCGCGCCTGGCCGCCGCCGAGCGTGACCTGGAACGCACCGTCATCCACATGCCCTTCCGTGGCCGGCTGGCCGAGGCCAGAGTGGAAGAGGCCCAGTACGTGCGCCAGGGGAACCTGCTGGTGAAGGCCGATTCCATCGACAAGGCCGAGATCGAGGCCCAGGTTCCGCTGGCCCGGATGCGCACCCTGCTGCGCTCGGGCCAGCGCGTGGACGCCGCGCACATGTCCAGCGAAGAGATCAAACGCGCCCTGCCGTTGCAGGCGCGGGTATGGCTGCGCGGTGACGGCGGCGACGTCGTCTGGGAGGCCAAATTCGTGGGCATCGGCGACACTCTGGACCCGGCCACCCGCACGGTCGGTGTCATCGTCCATGTGGACGATCCCTACGGCAACATCATCCCCGGCATTCGTCCGCCGCTGGTCAAGGGCCTGTTCACCGAGGTGGAACTGCGCGGTATCGCCAGAACAGACCGGCTGGTGATTCCGCGCAATGCCCTGCACGGGAATACCGTCTACGTGGCTGGCAAGGACGACCGACTGGAGATCCGGCCGGTGGAAACGGAGATGGTCGAGGCCGAATACGCGGTGATCACCTCGGGACTGAACACCGGGGAGCGGGTCGTGGTATCCGACCTCAGCCCGGCGGTGGAAGGAATGAAGCTGGTACCGACCATGGATGAGGCGGCGGCGAACACGGTCCGTGTGGCCACCGGCGGTGCACAGCCATGATCCGTTACTTCATCCATCACCCCACCGCCGCCAACCTGCTGATGATGGCACTGATCACCATCGGCCTGGTGTCCCTGCCCAACCTCAAGCGCGAGACCCTGCCCGACTTCAGCGCCCATAAAGTGGAGGTGCGCGTGCCCTATCCGGGCGCGGCGGCAGCGGACGTGGAGCAGGCGGTCTGCCAGCGCATCGAGGACGCCCTCGATGGGATCAGCGACATGGACGAGATCAGTTGCGAAGCCCGCGAGAGCATTGCGATCGCCGTGGCGGAAATGATCGAGGGCGGCGACTTCGCCCGTTTCCTGGACGATGTGAAGACCGGGGTGGAAGCCATCGACGATTTCCCGGAACAGACCGAACCACCGGTCATCCAGCAGCTCAACCGCAACGACCAGGTGGTGGCCATCGCCATCACCGGCCCCATGTCGGAACGGGATCTGAAGACCTATGCCGAGGGGGTGCGCGACCGCCTGCGTGCCCTGCCACAGGTCTCCCAGGTGGAATTGCAGGGCTTCTCCGACCATCAGTTGAGGGTAGAGGTGTCGCGCCACGCCCTGCTGGCCTATGGGCTCAGCATGACCTCCCTGGCGGACATCATCGCCCGCCAGAGCGTGGACCTGCCCACCGGCAGCATCGAGAGCCGCGAACGCGAACTGTTGCTGCGCTTCACCGACGAGCGGCGCAGCGTGCGTGAGCTGGAACGGCTGGTGGTGGTCGGCGGCGGCAGCGGCGGCGAGGTCCGCCTGGGTGACATCGCCACCATCACGGACCTCTTCGAGGACGAAGAGGAGCGCATCGAATTCAATGGCCGCCGCGCCGCCCAGCTGATGATCAACAAAACCAAGGCGGAAGACGCCCTGGTGGTGATCGACGCAGTCAATGCCTTTCTCGACGAGGAACGCCGGCATGCGCCGCCCGGCGTGGAATACACCCTCACCCAGGACCATTCGTCCGTGGTCCGCGACCGCCTCAACATGCTGCTGGTCAATGGCTGGCAGGGACTGATCCTGGTCTTCCTGACCATGTGGATGTTCTTCCGCCTGCGCTTCGCCTTCTGGGTGGCCATGGGCCTGCCGGTGGCCTTCCTCGGCGGGCTCTTCTTCATGGGCCTGGCGGGCATGTCCATCAACATGATCACCATGGTCGCCCTGCTCATCGCCCTCGGCCTGCTGATGGACGATGCCATCGTCATTTCGGAGAACATCGCCAGCCACCTGCGCCAGGGCAAGAACGCATGGAACGCGGCCATCGACGGAGTCACCCAGGTACTGCCCGGCGTCCGCGCCTCCTTCCTCACCACGGTGGCCGTGTTCGGCCCACTGGCCTTTCTCGCCGGCGATATGGGCAAGGTGCTCCAGGTCCTGCCAGTGGTGCTGATCCTGGTCCTGTCGGTGAGCCTGATCGAGGCCTTCCTGATCCTCCCCCGCCACCTGGCGCACGCGCTGTCCCATCACGAGCAGGACCGCACCAGCCGTTTCCGCCAGAGATTGGAACAGCGCCTGGACTGGCTGCGCGACCAGGTCGTGGGCCGGGCGGTGGATGTGAGCAGCCGCAACCGCCATCTGTTCATCGGCACGGTGCTGATGCTGTTCCTGCTCACCGCGTCCATGCTGGCCGGCGGCGTGGTCAAATTCCGCGCCTTCCCCGACATCGAAGGCAACGTCATGCAGGCCCGCGTGCTGTTGCCCCAGGGCACGCCGCTGGCCCGTACCGAAGCGGTCGCCGGGCGCATCGTCGAGGCACTGAAGCAGGTGGACCGGGAATTCGTACAACCGGAGGGCAAAACCCTGCTGCAGGCCTACAACGTCCGCTACAACTACAATCCGGACGCCTTCGAGAACGGCCCCCACGTGGTCACCATCAGCGCCGACCTGCTCACTGCCGAGGAACGGGTCGGCAGCATGGACGACTACGTGGACCGTTGGCGGCAATTGTCCGGGGACATCCCCGACGTCATCGCCCTCAACTTCAAGGAGCCGGTCATCGGCCCTGGCGGCCTGCCCATCGATATCCGCCTCACCGGCCCCGACCTGGATGAGTTGAAGGCCGCCTCCCAGGCCCTGCAAGGCTGGCTGGCATCCTACCGCGGGGTCATGGACCTCAGCGACGACCTGCGGCCGGGCAAGCCGGAGATCACCCTGAAACTGCGCGAGGGCGCCACCACCCTGAATCTGGATGCCGCCACCATCGCCAACCAGTTGCGCGACGCCTTCCACGGTATCACCGCCAGCGAGGTGCAGGCCGGTGAGGAATCCTACGACATCGACCTGCGCCTGACCCCGGCCGACCGCGACAGCCTCGGCGATCTGGCCGGGTTCCGCATCCTCACCCGCGCCGGCGACGCCGTGCCACTGGAGACCGTGGCGGAAATCCGTGAGCAGCGCGGCTATGCCCGCATCCACCGTATCGATGGCCTGCGCACGGTGACCGTGCAGGGTGACATCGACGACCGTGTGGCCAACGCCGCCGAGATCATCGCCGACACCGAACGGCGTTTCCTGCCCGAACTGCGAAAACGATTCCCATCGATCCGCGTGGGGCAGGAAGGCCAGGCGGCGGAGAGTGCCGCCACCGGCCGCTCCATGGTGCGAGGTTTCGCCCTCGGCCTGTTCGGCGTGTTCCTGCTACTCAGTTTCCAGTTCCGTTCCTACCTGGAACCGCTGGCGGTGATGGCCGCCATACCCCTGGCCTTCATCGGCGTGGTATGGGGCCATTGGCTCATGGGCCTGGACCTGTCCATGCCCTCCATCATGGGCTTCATCTCGCTCTCGGGCATCGTCGTCAACGACTCCATCCTGCTGGTGGAATTCCTCAAGCTGCGGGTGCGCGACGGTCTGGAAGTATCCGAGGCGGCCCGCCAGGCCAGCCGCGAGCGCTTCCGTGCCGTGCTGCTGACCTCGGTGACCACCATCGCCGGCCTGTTGCCACTGCTGGCCGAACGCAGCCTCCAGGCCCAGATACTGATCCCGCTGGCCGCCAGCATCGTCTTCGGCCTGCTCGCCTCCACCCTGCTGGTGCTGTTCGTGGTGCCGGCGCTGTTCACCCTGTTCGCGGACATCGGCCTGACCTCGACGGAAAAGATCCGCCGGGAACTGGGCAGCGACGCCGACGACGGTCGTGAGGCCACCGCATGAAACCATGGCTCGCAGTCCTGGCGCTGGCCCTGATGCCCACCCTGGCCCCGGCCACCGGCCGGGCCTGGATCGAACTGGGAGAACAGCGCTTAGCGGTGGAACTGGCCGAAACGGCGGATGAGAAGGCACGCGGCCTGATGCATCGGAAGCAGCCACCCACCGATGGCGGCATGCTGTTCATCTACCAGCCACCACGCTCCATCGGCTTCTGGATGAAGAACATGCGCTTCCCGCTGGACATCTTGTTCTTCGACCGCCACGGCCGCCTGGCTGCGTACCACGATGCGGTACCACCCTGCGCCAGCGCCAACTGCCCCCGCTACCGCAGTGACAGACCCTCCGCCTGGGTGCTGGAACTGCCGGCCGGGACGCGCCAGCGGATGGGTCTGAAACCGGGCGCCCAGCTGCGCTGGCTGGGCCGGGAAGGCGGGGAAACCGGCACGGGTGGAGACCTCACCCGGCAGAACCCGCCCTGAGCCCATCTTCGGGGGATTGCCTATCGGGGGAAGGATGAAAATCAATGGCTGACGGGAACGCGAGTGCTTCCCTTCTTCATGGTGTGGATCGCGGTTCCTGGGCCAGGGCCGTGACAGGCCGAAGCCCATGCATTGTCATCCGCCTGCCGTGGCCACCATGAACAAACGCATCCCTCCTTCAGGGTCTATAACAAGAAAGGCGGGGGCCAGCCGGTCTCCCGCATCCACAAGCCACCTGATCAAGGGGAGACGCAACATGAACCGTATCGCCATCATCGGCGCCGGACGGGTAGGGGAATCCACCGCCCACCTGCTGGCGCGCGACGAACTGTGCCGGGAAGTGGTTCTGGTCGATATACGCGAGGGCGCCGCCGCCGGCACCGCCCTGGATATCCAGTCATCGGCGCCATTGTTTTCCTGCGACACCCGTCTCAGGGGCACCACCAACACCGCGGAGATCGAGGGGGCGGAACTGGTGATCATCACCGCCGGTATCGCGCGCAAGCCCGGCATGTCGCGCTCGGATGTTTTAGACACCAACCTGAAGGTTATCGAATCCATCGTTGGCGATATCCTGAAACACGCCCCCCAGGCCATGATCCTGATGGTGAGCAATCCGGTGGACGTGCTCACCTACCATACCTGGAGGCTGACGGGCTGGCACCGCCAGCGGGTGTTTGGCCAGGCCGGCGTGCTGGACTCGGCGCGCATGGCCGCCTTCATCGCCCTGGAGACAGGCTTTTCGGTCAAGGACATCAACACCATGGTGCTGGGCGGCCATGGTGACGCCATGGTGCCGATGGTGCGCTACACCACCATCTCGGGAATCCCGGTGGAGGTGTTCCTGGAAACAGAGTCCATCGACCGCATCGTCGAACGCACCCGCATGGGCGGCGCCGAGATCCTCGCCCTGCGCAAGAACAGCTCGGCCTATGATGCACCGGCGGCGGCAATCCTGGAGATGGTCAGCGCCATCGTCCACGACCGCAAGCGCATCCTGCCCTGCGTGGCCATTCTCGATGGTGAGTATGGCGAGGAGAATCTGGCCATCGGCGTACCGGCCGTGCTGGGCAAGGGCGGCCTGGAACAGATCGTCGAGCTGGAACTGAACGACGAGGAACAGGAAATGTTCAGCCACTCCGTGAGTCAGACCCGTGACGTCCTCGACCAGGTCGCATGAACCCTGTGCCAAAGGCACCTCTGAACAAGTACCGGGGGAAGGGGGTTTGGGGGAAGGGATGCGCCCATGGCCCCCCGTAAGCCATCGACTTGCATCCTTCCCCCAATAGACAACCCCCTGGAAGGGGACTCTGATCGAGGCGCATAGCGACTTGACCAGAGTTTCCCAAACGACTGGAGAACCATCATGACCACCCACGACACGGTCACGATTCGCGACAACAAGACCGGCAAGCAGATCGAGATGCCGGTGCTGCGGGGCACCCATGGCCCCCCCGCCATCGATATCGCCGCACTCTATGGTGAGTTCGGCTATTTCACCCACGATCCGGGCTTCGTCTCCACCGCCAGCTGCCACAGCAACATCACCTACATCGACGGTGACCGGGGTGAACTGCTCTACCGGGGTTATCCCATCGAACAGCTGGCCGAACACGGCAGCTTCCTCGAAACCTGCTACTTGCTGCTGTACGGCGATCTGCCAACCGCCGCGCAACTGACGGAGTTCGAGGACATCATCATCCACCACACCATGTTCAATGAAAGCCTGCGCAAGTTCTTCGACGGCTTTCATCACGACGCCCACCCGATGGCGGTCATGGTGGGTACGGTGGGTTCGCTGTCGGCCTTCTATCACGACTCCACCGACATCACCAATCCGCGCCACCGCGAGATCGCGGCCCACCGCCTGATCGCCAAGGTGCCGACCATCGCCGCCGCCTGTCACAAGCACAACCTGGGCGAGCCCATCATGTACCCGCGCAACCGCCTCAGCTACGCGGGCAACCTGCTGCACATGATGTTCTCCACTCCCTGCGAGGACTACGAGGTGGACCCGGTGGCCGAACGCGCCATCGACCTGTTGATGATCCTGCATGCCGATCACGAGCAGAACGCCTCCACCTCCACCGTGCGTTTGGCCGGCAGTTCCGGCGCCAACCCCTTCGCCTGCATCGCCGCCGGCATCGCCTCCCTCTGGGGCCCGGCCCACGGCGGCGCCAACGAGGCGGTGCTGGACATGCTGGAGGAGATGGGGGACGTCGGCAACGTCACCAAATACGTGGAACGGGCCAAGGACAAGAACGACCCGTTCCGCCTGATGGGCTTCGGCCATCGCGTCTACAAAAACTACGACCCGCGCGCCAAGATCATCCGCAAGGCCTGCCACGACCTGCTGGATGCCCTGGGCGACCACAATGACCCGCTGTTCGAGCTGGCGCTGAAACTGGAGGAGATCGCCCTGGAGGACGACTACTTCGTCGAGCGGAAACTCTACCCCAACGTGGATTTCTACTCAGGCATCATCTACCGTTCCCTGGGCATCCCCACCAACATGTTCACGGTGATGTTCGCCATCGCCCGCACGGTGGGCTGGGTGGCCCACTGGATGGAGATGATCGGCGACCCGCAGCACCGCATCGCCCGCCCGCGGCAGATCTATTGCGGGCCGGCCCGGCGGGATTACGTGCCGCTGGAGGAACGCTGGCCATGAGCCTGAATCCGTGGGTTCAGGGGGGATGCAGAGTGCGGGATATTGATTCGAATGGCGTAATGAAAAATCGCAGCCA
>CAYPEH010000131.1:0-7982 GCA_964409585.1 uncultured Chromatiales bacterium
CAGACCGCTGTCCCGCTTTTGCAGCCGATTCAGCCTGAGTCCGACAGGCTCCCAGCCCAGTTCCTTCACCCAGGCGCGCAACCGGGCCTCGTCCACGCCCTTCTTCTTGTAATCGTGGAACTCGTAGTCGACGCCATGATCCGTCAGCCACTTGCGGGCTTTCTTTATGGTGTCGCAGTTGGGGATGCCGTAGAGGGTGATGGTCATCAGATGTCGCGCAGCAGTTCGTTGATCCCCACCTTGGAGCGGGTCTTCTCGTCCACCGTCTTGACGATCACCGCGCAGTACAGACTGTAGCTGCCGTCCTTGGAGGGCAGGCTGCCGGAAACCACCACGGAACCGGCGGGGATGCGGCCATAGCTGATCTCGCCGGTCTCGCGGTTGAAGATCTTGGTGGACTGGCCAATGTAGACACCCATGGAGATCACCGAGCCTTCCTCGACGATAACGCCTTCGACGATCTCTGAACGGGCGCCGATGAAGCAGTTGTCCTCGATGATGGTGGGGGCCGCCTGGAGGGGCTCCAGCACGCCGCCGATGCCGACGCCGCCGGACAGGTGCACATTCTTGCCGATCTGCGCGCAGGAGCCGACCGTGGCCCAGGTATCCACCATGGTGCCGGAATCCACATAGGCGCCGATGTTCACATAGGAGGGCATCAGCACGGTGCCGGAGGCGATATAGCTGCCCCTGCGGGCGGTGGCCGGCGGTACCACGCGGGCGCCACCCTCGCGGAAGTCGCGTGAATTGTAGTCGGCGAACTTGGACGGCACCTTGTCCCAGTAGTTGGTGAACCCACCCTTGATGAACTGGTTGTCCTCGATACGGAAGTACAGCAGCACGGCCTTTTTCAGCCACTCGTTGACCACCCACTGACCGTCCTTCTTTTCCGCCACGCGCGCCCGTCCGGAGTCCAGCAGATCGATGGCTTCGAGCACGGCGTCCTTGACGTGAGTATCCACGCTGCGGGGGGTGATGTCGGCGCGGTTTTCAAAGGCATCGGTGATGATGTTTTGCAGGTCGCTCATGGAATTCTCCATTCTTAGGCTCTTATAAAACAGAAAGTTGTATGCGTTTATTAAAGTAGATTCTCTATGTGGTCACGAATGCGACCGGCCGCCTCCAGGCATTGCTCATGGGGGGCTACCAGGGCCATGCGAACCCGGTTCCGGCCGGGATTGCCACCATCGGTGGTGCGCGACAGGTAGCTGCCAGGCAGGACGGTAACATTCCTGGCGGCAAACAGCCCGCGCGCGAACTCGTCATCGGCGATGGGTGTCTTGGCCCAAAGGTAGAAACCGGCCTGCGGGCGCCGCACTTCCAGCACCGGGCCCAGGATCTCCAGCACCGCGTCGAATTTGCGGCGGTACAGCTCCCGGTTGGCCCGCACATGGGCCTCGTCGCTCCAGGCCTGGATGCTGGCCTGCTGGGTGAAGGGAGGCATGGCGCAGCCGTGGTAGGTGCGGTAGAGGAAAAAACGCTCCAGCACCTGGGCATCACCGGCGACGAAGCCGGAGCGCAGACCGGGTACGTTGGAGCGCTTGGACAGGCTGTGAAAGACCACGCAGCGGTGGAAATCATCCCTGCCCATCTCCGCGCACACTTGCAGCAGGCCCACCGGCGGATCGGCCTCGTCCAGATAGATCTCCGAATAGCACTCGTCGGCGGCGATGATGAAGTCGTGGCGGTCGGCCAGTCCGATCAGGGTGCGGAGGCTGTCCCGTCCCAATACTGCGCCGGTGGGATTGCCGGGGGAACAGACATAGATCAGCTGGCAGCGTTGCCAGACCGACTCGGGCACGGCATCGAAATCCGGCAGAAAGCCGTTCTCCTCCCGGCAATCGAGAAACCAGGGTTCGGCACCGGCCAGCAGGGCTGCGCCCTCGTAGATCTGATAGAAGGGATTGGGCATGGCCACCAGGGGGTCGCCGGAGCGGTCCACCACGCTCTGGGCAAAGGCGAACAGGGCCTCGCGGGTGCCGTTGACCGGCAGGACGTTGTGTTCCGCATCCACGCTGCCGGGCGGCAGCCGGAAACGCCGCCCCAGCCAGTCGGCGATCGCACCGCGCAGTTCCGGCACGCCCTTGGTGCCGGGGTAGACCGACAGCAGGTCGAGGTTCTCCGTCACGGCCTGGGCAACGAAGGCCGGTGGTTCATGGCGTGGTTCACCGATGGACAGGGCAATGTGCTCAAGCCCCGCCGGAGGCGTGATTCCCTCCTTGAGGGCAGCCAGCTTCTGGAACGGGTAGGGCTGGAGGCGGGCGATATCCGGGTTCATGGCGTGGGTGGGTGGTGCGCAAAAGGTGAAATTATACCAGCAGCCTGTCGGACTCAGGCTGAATCGGCTGCAAAAGCGGGACAGCGGTCTGGTTTTCCCTGATTTTTCGTTACATAGTTCCCACTATGCTCCTCAAAATCATGAAAAATCATCCTCGCTGTCCCACTTTTTCGCTACGATCCCCCTGAGTCCGACAGGCTGCTATCCCCCATGGTCACGGAAATCCTCGAACTGCACCATGCCAGCCTGCTGGTGGCCGATACCGGCCGGGCGCTGGATTTTTACTGCGGCGTCCTTGGTTTGGAACCCGATCCGGCCCGGCCGGACCTGGGCTATCCCGGCGCCTGGCTGCGGACGGGCCGGGGGCAGATCCACCTGCTGGAACTGCCCAGCCCGGATCCCGTGGAGGGCCGTCCCGCCCATGGTGGCCGCGACCGGCACGTGGCCCTCTCGGTCAGGGATCTGACGCCGCTGATCCGCCGCCTGGAACAGGCCGGTATCGCTTACACCATGAGCCGTTCCGGCCGCAGGGCTCTGTTCTGCCGGGACCCGGACGGCAATGCCCTGGAATTGGTCGAGCAGCCCGCGGCCGGATGACGGTCGCGGCCACTCATGGCCGGGGCCGGAACGCCGCCACCCGGGCCTTCAGGCGGCGCAGATCCTCCGCCGCCGGGTTTTCCCCGTAGCGTAGCCGGGCGTACAGCCGGCAGATCTCGCGGACCGCTGCGGCCTGTTCCGGCCGCGCCGCACCGATCCGCGCGGCGTAGTCCAGGGGACCCTCCCATGGCCGGCTGGGCAGTCCCGCCTTTTCCATCCTGCGCTCGAAGCGGCGGAAGATCCTCCGCGCCGGGTCCTCCCGCAGCACGGGCCGGTGCAGCAGGATCGATATTCCCACCGCCAGCACCACTACGCTGAAGCCGATGGCCAGGTAGCGCAGCAGTTGCAGCGGCGAATCCACCCCCAGGCCCAGGCCGCGCAGGAACCGCCTCTGGGCATCGCGGCCGTAGCCCAGTACCCAGCGGGTCCAGCCGGTCTCCATGGCGTCCCAGGCGAGGAACAGCCGATAGCTCCAGGAACCGGTCTGCCGGTTGAGGATGGGTACGCCCTCCGTCATGGGCAGGGCGGCCTGCAGGCCATCCTCGATTCGCTCCGGGGCCACCATGCTGGTGGGGTCCAGCCGCCGCCAGCCCCGTTGCGGCAGCCAGGCCTCCACCCAGGCGTGGGCGTCGGACTGGCGCACCAGCAGGTAACCGCCCAGGGGGTTGGTTTCCCCGCCCTGATAACCGGTGACGACCCGTGCAGGGACCCCGGCGGCGCGCAGCAATACGGTCAGGGCGCCGGCATAGTGTTCGCAGAAGCCGGCGCGGGTGTCGAACAGGAACTCGTCCACCGCATCGTCGCCCAGCAGCGGTGGTGTCAGGGTGTAGCGGAACGGCTGGTTGCGGAAATAGCCCATGGCCCGGTCGATCAGGGCCGCGCCGTCGCTGCCCAGCTCCGCGCGCCAGGAGCGGGCCAGGGCGATGGTGCGCGGGTTGTAACCCTCCGGCAGTTGCAGCGCCTGCAACCATTCCTGGCGGGTGAGGCGGATGCCGATGCGGTAATCCAGGTAGGAACGCAGCCGCAGGTGGCGGCGTTCGGTCAGCGGCTGGTTGAAACGCAGTTGGGAGTCGCTGGTGAGGTAGGTTCCATCCGGGGTGTTTCCCGGTACGTCCAGGGCGAACAGCCAGTCGCGCCGGTGGGGTTCGAGGGTGATGGAATAGTCCACCGGTGCCCGCAACTGCTGCCAGCGTGGCGCCTGTCGGGATGTACCCTGCCCGGGTGACCAGGTCAGCCCGTCGTAGTGCCACAGCACCGGACCGCGCCAGTAGAGGCTGTGGCGTGGTGGCGCCGGGCCGTCGAACTCGGCGCGAAAGGCCACCGCTTCGGAGCGGATCAGGCGATCGAAGGCCCCTGGTGACATCCGGTCGCTCATGCCGGTCATGGTGCCGCTGCCGCTGTCCGGCAGCCCCCACAAGGGGCCCGGCAGACGCGGAAACAGCACGAACAGGAGCAGGGTGATGGGCGCGGCCTGCAGCAACAGGCTGCCGGCCAAGCGGAACTTGCCGGCATCCAGCCGCTGATGGCCGGGATGGTAGACCGCGGCCAGGAAGGCGGTGTTCAGCAGCACCACGGCGAACATGTAGAAGGCCAAGGGCAGGGATTGGGTGTAGAGGAAATTGGTGATGACGAGGAAGTAGTCCATCAGGACCACCACCATGATATCCCGTTGACTGTTCACCTCATGCAGCTTCAAGGCCATCATCAGCACCAGCAGGGAGACGCCGGGATCACGGCCGGTGAGCGTGCCGAATTGGAGGAACAGGCCAGCCACCACCGCAAAGGCCAGTCCACCCAGGAAGAAGCGCGGCGGGCGGAGACGGCGGCCATGGGCATACCCGCACCAGAGCAGTGAGACGACCGCCAGCGACAGAACCCAGGCCGGCAGCCGCAGGGCGTGGGGCGCGATGATCAGGATCTGGATCACCAGCAGCCAGCGCAGGATGGTGGGTGAGGGCCGCTGTCGGTTCATGGCGCCTCCTGCACGGCCGGATCGCCGAACAGGGCCAGGGCCCGCAGGCATTCGTGCATGTGCGCCTCGCCCCGTCCCGGCGTCACGGTCCGGCCGGGCAGGCGCAGTCCGAACAACTGCCCGGCGCCGTGGGCGTCCAGCACCCAATGGCAGAGCACGCTCAGACGCTGTTCACCGTCCATCCCCGGCAGCTTGTCCCAGTCCAGCCACAGGGGGGTCCCGGTCTCGCCGGCGAATTCCTTGGTCAGCAGGTCGTGGCCCCTGGCCACCGCCTTCCAGGCCACGTGCCGCAGGGGATCGCCGGGGTGGTGATTGCGCAGGCCGGCGAAGTCATCCTCACCGACGCCGTTGCGGCTGCCCTGGCCGCCGCCCCCGGCGGTGCTGGGCGGTACCGGCCCATGGGCCGCCGGGGCCGGATAGACCAGGCATTCCATGTCCATCCGCACCCGCGTCCAGGCACGGAACAGTCCGAGGGGATATTCACTGAACAGGGTCGCGGAGCGGCAGGACAGACGGCCCCGGCGCCGGGTGGGCAGAGTCAGTTCCAGGCAGAGGGTGTCGCCGGCCCTGGCCTCTCCATATACGGCCTCCCGCCCTGGCCGGCTCAGCCCCACCACGGCCAGGTGGCTGTCCCTGGGCAGGGTGAGGCAGACCGGAAAGCGGGCGCTCTGGCCACAGAAGACGGGTTGCACCCGGCCACCGGCCACACGCAGGCGGGCCAGGTTGCGGACGGTGTGGAACAGGCTCACCAGGCCCACGCCGGCGAGCAGGAAAGTCAGCAGGAAGCCCAGGTTGGCGCCGTAATTGATGGAGCCCAGCAGCATCATGAAGAGGACCAGGGCAAAACCGAGCCCGGCGCGGGTGGGCAGGATGTAGATGCGGCGATAACCCAAGCGCCCGCCCTTGCCCAGCGGCCGTGGCCGTGTCCACTGTTCGATGCGGGCACCGATGGCCATCGGAAGATGGGACTCAGGGAATCGCTACCGATTCCCGCAGGGCGATACCCGGGTCCTCGCCACCCTGGCCGGCGGCCTCGGAGACACCGCGCAGGCGGTGGCCCACCACCGCGCTCAGCACGGCCTGCACATCCTCCGGCAGCACCATGCCGCGGTTGTTCATCAAGGCCCAGGCACGGGCCGCGTGCAGCAGGGCCAGGCCGGCGCGGGGCGACAGCCCCAGAGTGAAGGCGGGCGAACGACGGGTGTGTTCCACCAGGGACTGCACGTAATCGATCAGCGCGTCGGAGGCATGAATGGCCTGTACGCGCTCTTGCAGGGCCATGAGTTCGTCCGGCGTCAGGACCGGTCGCAACTCGTCGAGCAGGGCCCGGCGGTCGCGTCCGCGCAGCAGCTCCCGTTCCGCCGCCCCATCCGGATAGCCCAGGTCGATACGCATGAGAAAACGGTCCAACTGGGATTCCGGCAGGGGGAATGTGCCCACCTGGTGGAATGGGTTCTGGGTGGCGATGACGAAGAACGGCTCGGGCAGCGGACGCGTCTGGCCCTCCACCGTGACCTGGCGTTCCTCCATGGCCTCCAGCAGGGCGCTCTGGGTCTTGGGCGTGGCCCGGTTGACCTCGTCGGCGAGAATGACCTGGGAGAAGATCGGGCCGGGATGGAAATGAAACGTCCCGTCCTCGCGGTCGAACACCGATACGCCCAGGATGTCCGCCGGCAGCAGGTCGCTGGTGAACTGGATGCGCTGGAAATCCAGGCCCAGGGAACGGGCCAGGACATGGGCCAGGGTGGTCTTGCCCATGCCGGGCAGGTCTTCGATGAGCAGATGACCCCGGGCGAGGATGCAGGCCAGGGCCAGGCGGATCTGGCGTTCCTTGCCGAGGATGATGCGGTTGATCTGGGATAACAGGCGCTGGATGGTGTCTTGCATGGCGACAGTGTCGCGTAAATGGCCTTGCCTGGAAAGGTCCGCGTGGCGGCTTCCTCAGCGCCCGGCGTGGAGCCCCTCGATGATGGTGCTGAAACGCTCCATGGCCTGTTTCCTTCTCAGCTTCAGGGTTGGGGTCAGGAGCCCGTTCTCGATGGTCCAGGGCTCCAGGCTCAGGTGGATGCGGCGGATGTTGGCGTAGCCGGGAAACGCCGCCATACGCGCCGCAATCCGCCGGCGCACCTCCACCCGCGCGCGTTCGTCGGTCAGGGCCTGCCGAGCCGTCAGGCCCAGACCGGCGGCCAGCTCCTTCCAGCGCAGGCCGTCCACCACCAGTAGCGCGGCCAGATAGGGCCGTGCCTCACCGACCACCATCACCTGATCGAACAGCGGGTCCTGGGCGATGGCGGTCTCGATGTCCGCCGGCGGTACTTTCTCGCCGTTGGTCAGGACGATGATTTCCTTGATACGGCCGGTGATGTAGAGACGGCCATTGCGTAGTTGGGCCTGATCTCCGGTATGCAGCCAGCCATCCGGCCCGAGGATGGTGCGGGTGGCCCCGGCGTCCTTCCAGTACCCGGCCATGACCGTGGGCCCCCGCACCAGCAGCTCCTGCCCCTCGCCGATGCGGATCTCCACGCCCGGCAACACCCGGCCGACGCTGGCCGGATCGTTGTCCTCCAGGCGGTTGACACTCACCACCGGGGCCGTTTCGGTCAGTCCATAGCCCTGCAGCAGGGGCAGCCCCAGGGCGATGAAGGTCCTGGCCACATCCGTCGACAGCGGTGCGCCGCCGCAGACCAATACGCGAATCCGGCCGCCAAAGCGGGCCCGCAGTTTGCGGCCGACGAGGGCATCCAGCAGGGGGTGCAACAGCAGGGAAGGGCGCCAGCCAGCCTCCCCCTGGTCTCGCAGGAAGGCGGCCCAGCCGGTATCGACGGCCCGTTTGAACAGGAATCGTGCCAGCACGCCCTTGTGCCGCAACTGCTCGTCCATGGACCGGTGGATGCGCTCATAGATGCGGGGGACGGTGATGAGCACGGTCGGTTGCACCTGGGGCATGTCCTCCGCCAGGAGCTGGACGGAGCGGGCATAGGCCACACAGGACCCGCTCAACATGGGCAGATAGTAGCCCGCGGTTCGTTCCAGGGCGTGGGACAGGGGCAGGAAGGAAAGGAAACGGTCTTGCGCGCGGGCCGGCACCAGCTCCAGGGCGGCACGGGCGTCACTGAGCAGGTTGCGGTGACTCAA
>CAYPEH010000132.1:0-7885 GCA_964409585.1 uncultured Chromatiales bacterium
GCCGAGGCCTATATCCACTACCGCGAGGGCCTGATGGAATCGGCCAAGACCCACAGCAAGAGCATCGGTTACATCCTCAAGGGCAGGCTGGCCACCCGGGAAAACATCGTGCGCCACGCCCGCAACCTGCATGAACTGAGCCTGATGATACCGACCGCATTCCCCGAGGGTTCGGATTTTGGGGAGACCAGCGCCAAGGAAGACATCTGGGAGGACCGAGAAGGCTTCATGGCCGCCGCGAAGAAAAACCAGCAGGCCACCGCATCCCTGGTCAAGGCGGCGGAATCCGGCGACTTGGCGGCCGTCGGCAAGGCACTGGGTGATGTGGGCCAGTCCTGCAAGGGCTGCCACAAGAAGTTCCGCGCCAGGAAATAGCGCCTGTTTTGTCGCTCCGGCACCCCAACACAGGAGAAAAAAAGCCCCGCGCAAGGCGGGGCTTTTTCAAGCAAACGAGCAAGCCAGTTACTTGGCCTTCTCCTCCAGCTTGGTGGCGCGGATGACCTGCCCGTCCAGGGCGGCCTCCTTGGCGCTGCTGCCGTAGGCCACGTTCATCAGCTGGCTGTAGTAGACCACCGGCATCTTGAACTTGGTGTTGTAGGTGGCGTTGATCTGGTCCTGGTAGACCTCGACGTTCATCTGGCACACCGGGCAGGGGGTGACGATCATGTCGGCACCGCCGTCATAGGCGGCCTCAATGATGTCCTTGATCAGCGCCTGGGACTTCTCCGGCTCGGAGAAGATCAACGCACCGCCGCAGCAGGAAGCCTTCTTGTCGTAGTTCTCGACCGGTTCGGCGCCCAGGGTCTCGATCAGCTTGTCCAGGTACTTGGGGTTCTCGAAGGACTCGCCATCGATGCCAAAGGGGCGGTTGGTCTGACAGCCCACATAACCGGCAATCTTGATGCCTTCCAGCGGGTTGGTGACCTTGGAACCCAGTTCCTCGTAGCCGAAGTCCTCGATCAGCACTTCCACCATGTGGCGGACGTTCTGCTTGCCTTCGAACTTGAGGCCGGCCTCGGCCAGAGCCTGATTGGTCTCCTCCATCAGATCGGGCTTTTCCTGCAAGCGCTCCTTGGTCTCGCGGGTGGCGAGCCAGCAGGCGGCGCAGGTGGCCACCACGTCCTGCTGGGGATCGACCTGCTCGGCCAAGGCCAGATTGCGGGCCGAGAGGGCCAGGCGGGGCAGCTCACCGCCACCAGCGTAGCCGATGGAAGCACCGCAGCAGTTCCAGTCCGGGATCTCATTGAGCTTGATGTCGAGCTGTCCGCAGAGGACGTTGATCGACTCCATGTAGTTGTTCGCCGACGCCTTTTCCTGGGAAGAGCAGCCGGGATAGAAGATATATTCTTTCGACATTGGTCAGCCTCCTGGGATCAGGCCTTGGTGGCCTTGCCCTCTTCGATCTCGCGGGCCTTCTTCAGGATCTTTTGCAGGCCGCCGGTATCCTTGATCCCGTGGCCACCCAAGATCTCCATGGGATTCATGCGCTTGGTCTTGACCATGTTCAGGCCCAGATCCTTCATCTTCAGCGAGGTCTTGATGCCCTCGGCAAAGCCGTTCATGAAGTACAGGGCCAACCCCAGTTTGAGCTCGTTGACCCGGCCCTTGGTGGTCAGGTTGTCCCAGAACTTCTGCGCAAACTTGGCGGTGGGCTGCTCCTTGGGAGACAGGCCGAGACGCTTCGCGTAGTGGGCCAGACCATGCATGATGTGGGTGATGGGCAGCTCACGCGGGCAGCGCGCGATGCACTGGTAACAGGAGGTGCACATCCACATGGAGGAGGAAGTCAGGACGTCCTCGCGCTTGTTGGCGCGAATCATCATGAAGATCTCCTGGGGCGGATGCTCCCAATAGGGACCCAGGGGGCAGGAGCCGGAGCACACGCCGCACTGCATGCACATCTTGACCCATTCGCCCTCTTCCACGTTCGCCTCCACTTCCCGCAGGAAGCTGGAGCGGTACTTCTCGACCATCGCGGTGTTCATATCGCTCATGTCTGTCGCTCCTTAGAACTTGAAGGGGCTCATGCCGATCTCTTCGATCAGCTTTTCCATGTCGTTGATGATCTGCGGGATGCGATCGATATCCGTGATGGAGACCTCGTAGGTCTGCACCCGCTCCTTCTCCAGGTTCAGCTGGGACAGGGTATCGTCCACCTTGCTCATACGCACGTGGGCCATTTCAGAGCCGCGTACGAAGTGACACTGGTAGTTTTCACCCTTCTGACAGCCCATCAGGATGATGCCGTCATAACCGCTGTTGAGAGCATCGGTGATCCACACCATGGAAGTGGAACCGAGACAGCGCACCGGAACCACGCGTGCCCAGGGGCTGATCTCCTTGCGTGTCATGCCGGCCATATCCAGCGCCGGATAGGCGTCGTTCTCGCAGGCCAGCACCAGGAAGCGCGGCTTCTCGTCGAACTCGTCGGGGATGTCCACGGCCTTGAGCTGCTGGCCGACGGTTTCCACCGAGTAGTTCTCGAAGGAGATGACGCGCACCGGGCAGGCTCCCATGCAGGTACCGCAGCGGCGGCAACGCGACTCGTTGAACTGCGGGTAACGCTCCTCGTCTTCATTGATGGCGCCGAAGGGGCACTCCACCGTGCAGCGCTTACACTGCGTGCAGCCTTCCTTGCGGAAGCGCGGGAAGCTGAGGTCGCCGGAACGCGGGTGGGCTGCACGACCGATAGCGGCGTTCTCGATGGCCTGGATGGCCTTCATGGCAGCGCCGGTGGCATCTTCCTGCGCCTGGTACATGTCCATGGGACGGCGCACCGGGCCGGCCGCGTAGATACCGGTACGACGAGTCTCGTAGGGGAAGCAGATGAAGTGCGAATCGGCCATGCCGTGCACCAACTGCGGAATGTCCGGACCCTGACGGTAATCCAGGTTGAGGACCGATTCCACGGCGAGGATCTGCTCCTTCTGCTCCTGCAAGGGAGCCAGCGCGGCATCGTCGCCGGCCGCTTCCTGCATGGCACTCTCCACCTTGAGCAGATTCTCGACGTCGACACCGCTGTTGGCCACCATGCCGGTGGCCAGCACCACCAGGTCGGCCTTGGCGACGGCCTCTTCGTCCAGGATCAGGTCCTTGTGCTTGACCACGACCTGACCGCCCTCCTCGCCGACCTCGGTGGCGACGGCCTTGGTGAAGGTGACACCCTTCTTCTGACCGGAACGGTAGAAGTCCTCACCGCCGGCACCCGGGGTGCGCAGGTCGGTGAACATCACGGTGGTATCCACCGCGGGGTTGGCGTCCTTGAAGTACATGGCCTGCTTGATGGAGGTCAGGCAGCAGTGGCCGGAGCAGTAACTCAACTCGCCTTCCCGGTCGGAACGCTGGCCGGCGCACTGGATGAAGATGACGCTCTCCACTTCCTTGCCGTCGGCGCGCTTGATGGCACCGCCATTGGCTGCCTTGGCCATGGCTTCCAGCTCCATCTGGGTGACCACATGCTGCGACTTGCCATAGCCCAGGTAATCGAGCTTGTTGGCATCGTACGGGGTAAAGCCGGAGGCCTGCACGATGGCACCGAAGTTCTCGGTGACGGTCTCGCCGGACTCGGTAGTGATGTCGGCGGAGAAACGGCCGGGGGCGCCGGAGGTCTTGGTGACCTTGGCGTTCAGGTGAACGGTGATGTTCTCGTCGGCGTTGACCGCCTCGATCATGGCGTCGACACCAGTATCCTGCGGATCGGCGTAGGGGGCCTTGATCGGGATGCGCTTGAACAGGCCGGCAGCGTTGCCGCCCAGGGCCGAGGTGGCCTCGACGATGTGTGCCTTGTAGCCGGCCTTGGAGGCCTCGATGGCGGCGGTCATGCCGCTGATGCCACCGCCGACCACCAGCACATTGGCCGTACGGCCCTGCTCGCCCGAAGCCTCGGGGATACCCATGTACTTGACCTCGGCACAGGCCATGCGGACGTAATCGTCGGCCATCTCCTGCGTGGTCTCCTGGTGCTCATCGTCGTCCGGGCGAACCCAGATGACGCCTTCACGCAGGTTGCAGCGGGACATGGCCACGCTCTCGAAGTTGAAGGCATCGGTCTTGGCCCGGCGGGAACAGGCGATGATGACGACGCGGTTGACACCTTCGTTGTCGATGTCGTCCTGAATCATTTTCACGCCTTCGGCGGAGCAGAGCAGTTCATGCTGTTTGCAGACCTGCGCCTTGCCCTCGCGGGTGGCGATCATTTCCAGCTGGCCGGCATCCAGGCGCTCGCCGATGCCGCAGCCCGTGCAGATGTATGCACCCAGTTTGTTGTCAGACACGGCTTAACCCTCCGATCCAGCAACGCGGTTGACCACCTGAATCGCCCGCATGGAGGCGGCGGTGGCATTCTGAACAGCCCGGTTCACGTCCAGTGCATCGGAGGCGCATCCGGCGGCGAAGATGGCGCCGTTGCTCTCGTCTGCCTCGATGAAGCCGTGCTCATTGATGGTGACCTCGGCGGGGAACTGGCCTTCCTTGATGGAAGGTTCCATGCCGACGGCCAGGACCACCAGGTCATGGCTGTTCTCGTAACGCTTGTAGCCCTCGGTGTCGACACCCTTCAGCACGGGGTTGCCGGTCTCCTTGTCTTCGACGATGGAGGCCACCTTGGACTTGATGAATTTCACCTTCTCGTCCGCCTGGACCTTCTTGTAGAAGTCCTCGAAGCGGTCGATGGCGCGAATGTCGATGTAGTAGACATGGGCCTCGAAGTCGTCTCCGTACTTCTCGCGCAGGTAGGTGGTCTGCTTCAGGGAAGCCATGCAGCAAATACGCGAGCAGTGCTTCAGATAGTTGCGGTCACGGGAACCGGCGCACTGGATGAAGGCCACGTTCCTGGCCTCGGCGTTGTCGGACGGACGCAGGATCTTGCCGCCGGTGGGCCCCATGGGGTCCATCATGCGCTCGAACTCGACACTGGTGATGACGTTGGCGATGCGGTCGTAACCGTAGGGCTGAATCTTGTTGGCATCGTAGGGGCGCCAGCCGGTGGCGTAGACGACGGCGCCGGCCTTCAGCTCGATCTCTTCCTCGGTCATGTCCAGATCCACCGCACCCGCCTTGCATGCCTCCTTGGCCTTGTCAGCGTCGGCGGTACCAATGATGCGAGGATCGATCACGTAGCGCTGAGGGAAGGCCATGGGGTGAGCCAGATAGGCACCCTTGCGCTTCTTCAGGCCATAGTTGTGCTCGTCGTCGAACTCGGCCTCGACTGCGGCGGCACAGTCACCACAGGCCGTGCAGTTCTCGTTCACATAGCGTGGGGCAATCTTCACCTTGAGGGTGTAGTCGCCGGCGCCACCGGAGATCTCGCTGACCTCGGCCATGGTGATGACCTTGATATTCTTGTTACCCTTGATGCGGCGGAGATTGATCTCGATACCGCAGGTCGGGAAGCACAGCTTGGGGAAATATTTGTACAGCTGGCTGACACGACCGCCCAGGGATGGGTTCTTTTCAAGCAGAATCACCTGCTTGCCGGCCTCGGCGGCCTCGATGGCCGCTGTCATGCCGCTGATACCCCCACCGACCACCACGATGGTCTGGTTGGTTGCGACTACATCCGTCATTGGTATTCCTCCGGTCACGGACACTCTTGAATTCTCCCGGCGGGGTTTAACCTACTGAAACAATAGGGCAATCCCTCTTCGGGTCAATGGGTGCGAAACGATACTCCTCCGCCCCGGCCTTGGCTACAAAAAGGGGCTTATAGGCCTATCGAATGTCACGATGTGCGGATCCAGCATCCCCACGAATGGGTACTCCCTTCCGGATCCCGCGGACATTTTGCGCGCCGGGGCGCTCTGAATCGAGGTTTCTTCAACATTATTAGGCAACAGAACAGGTTGGCGAATAAAGATGCGCATCCAACCGCCGATAGGGTGGCGACAGCGTGCGGGCATGCCGCAGATCTTCTTGGAACAGGAGGGTGAGACCAATGGAAACGACCACGCATACCCCGAACACCGATGCCTGGCCCAACAAGCTCCTGGAATGCGGCGCCATCATCGGCCACACCACCAGCCGATCGGCCCGCCTGTGGCTGCGCACCGGCAGTCCCGGCAAGCACACACTGATCCTCTACCCTCGTGATTCCGATGCCGATGACCGGTTCGCACGGAGGTTTTCCGCCGACCCATACCCCCTGCCCGAGGAAAGCGCCCTGCCCGACGGCGGCCGCCTGATCCGTTTCATCGTACCCAGGGATCGGGCCGACACCACCAAGGTGCTCGATCTCACCGGCCTGCGCCCCGGTTGCCAATATGTCTATGCACTGCACGGCAACCGCGAGGGAAGACCACAAATCCTGCTGGGCAGGGAGCGCATACACAGCTTCCGCACCTTCCCCAACGGTCATCAGGATTTCTCCTTTGCGCTGCTGACCTGCCACATGCCGTACAAAAAGAGCCTGTTCGGCCATACCAGGGTGGTCAACGACGAGATGTGGGAATACCTGGAGAACGTGCTGGCACGGCACCGCGACGAGGTATCACTGGTGGCCGCCCTCGGCGATCAGGTCTACAGCGACGGCATCCGGCACGAGGATCTCAATCTGCGTATGCGCCTGGAGAAGACCATGCGGCGTGACGGCGGCGAACTGCTGCCGGACCGCGACACCATGGTCGCCTGGTACCGGGAGGTCTATCGCGCCTATTGGGGCTTTCTGCCCCTGCGGCGGGTCTATTCCTCCTTTCCCACCTACATGATGTGGGACGACCACGAAATCATGGACGGTTGGGGTTCCTACAAATGGGGCAGCCCGGAGGAAATCGAAGAGAGCCTGGAGGCCTTGCTGCCCAACTGGTTCAAGGCGGAGGACAAGAAAGGGCTGAGCAACGACGATGCCCGCATCCTGCTCGACCGCATGCACGATGCCGCCTGCCAGGTCTACGAGGAATACCAGAACTGCCACAATCCGCGGACGCCCGATCCGCGGCAATGGGATTATCCGTTCCGCTGCGGGGCCGCCGCCTACTACATCCTCGACGGCCGCGGCTACCGCGACGTGAACCGGCCCGCGCACCGCATCCTCGGCGAGGATCAGATGCACCGCTTCGAGGCCTGGCTCGACAGCCTCAAACCGAAGAGCACGCCCTTCGTCTTCATCGGCTCGGCCGTGCCCGTCATCCACCTCACCCCCAAACTGGTCAATGCGGACAACACCCGGCTGGCGGAGCTGATGAGTTCCCAGGACGACATGCGCGATCACTGGGAACACCACATGCACAACGAGGAACGCGCACGCTTCCTCGCAGCCCTGTTCCGCGCGGCCGCGCGCGGCCTGAAGGTCTGCATCCTCAGCGGCGACGTGCACATGGCCGCCGCCTTCAAACTCCGCGACCCGGACAGCGGGGCCGTGATCTATCAGATCACCTCCTCCGCCATCACCTACAACGTGCCCCGCATCAGCGGCTGGCTCACCAGCCTGGGCGTACCCGACGACGGCACCACCAGCGAGGGCTATGAGTTCGAACGCCTGATGCTCTACACCGGCGCCAACTTCGGCCTGCTGCGGGTACGTCCCGCAAAACAGGAAGTCGTGTTCCAGCTCTATTCGGAGCAGGTCATCCACGCCCCGGAATTCGCCGATGAAGCCCGCCCCATGCCACACTCCCTCGCCAAGCTGAAACTGGATTTCAGCTGATCCATCAGGGGTATGGCAGCCGTTCCCGGCCGGCACGGAGTGCCGGGGTATTGCCTGCTGCAAAAAAATCGGCCTGCCCTGATCGGCGGAATGGCGAGGCCATTGTGGAATTATCCCGGAAAAGGGTTTATAAGTGTTTTCTTAAATACCTGAATCCGTGGGTTCAGAGGGGATGCAGAGTGCGGGATATTGATTCGAATGGCGTAATGAAAAATCGCAGCCATACCCCACGGTCTGGTGAGATTT
>CAYPEH010000133.1:0-7864 GCA_964409585.1 uncultured Chromatiales bacterium
TGTGGGTCTTGGCCGATTCCATCAGGCCCTCGCGGTAGTGGATATAGGCCTCGGCATCGATGTCCTCCTGGGCCATGGCCGTTCCGTTGACCAGTGGGATGACGGCGGAGAGGATCAGGGCGTATTTGTTCATGGTGAACTCCATTGGCTTGGGTGCCGGATGCTGTGGCACGGTATTGACGCAGTAAATGACTCAGGAATTATGGAGAGAGTCTAAGGCATGGTGCGGAAATAGGGAACAGGCTCCGCTCAAGGCGGTGCTTTTCGTTACAGGTGGGGAAAGTCCCGTGGGGGGACGGTACCCGCATAGGTGACGGAAGCGGAGCCCCAATGGATTGCGGTCCGCAGCGCCTCTTCCATTTCCCTTCCCGCCGCCAGGGCATGCAGCAGGCCTGCGGCGAAGACGTCGCCGGCACCGGTGCTGTCGATCACTTTCCGCTTTGGCGCGGTGGCCTCGATGCGCCCTTCCTTCCCGTAGGCGGTGGCGCCATCGGCACCCCGTGTGACCACGATCCATTGCAGGCGTGATCCGGCGATGCGCCGCCCGGCGGCGAAGGGATCGGCGAGAAAGTCGGCATCCAGGTCGGATGCCGAGCAGACGAGAACCTGGGCGGGCAGCGCGCCTTCATCCAATGGTGGCACGTGCGCCACCACCAGTCCCTGCTGGCAACGTTCATCCATGAGTGGCCGCAGGGCGGGATCGGCGCTGCGGATATAGAGCGCATCGGCTGGATGTTTGTCCAGATTAACGGGGATGGGGACCACGGCACGGGTCAGGTTGACGACGGTGCGTTCACCGGCCGGGTCCAACATCACCAGGGAGCGCGTGCTGGCCTTCGCCGTGCGATCGATCAGGCTGGTATCGACGCCGGCATCTTCGAGTGTGGTGATGAGGGTGGCGCCTTCCGGATCATCGCCGACGGCACTGATCACCCTGGCCAGATCACCGCCACGGGCCAGTGCCATGGCGGTGTTCGCGGCCCCTCCGCCGATGCGCAGCTCGCAAGGGCTGCCGCCGTTATGGGAGCCGGCCCGCAGGGGGGCGTGCAATCGGATCACCTCATCGCAGGCAACCGAACCGATGATGAGTATCGTGGCCATGGCCGCGATTATGCCGTCAAACCCTGAATCCGTGGGTTCAGAGGGGATGCAGAGTGCGGGATATTGATTCGGATGGCGTAATGAAAAATCGTAGCCATACCCCACGGTCTGGTGAGATTTTTCATATAGCCAGACGGATCAAGAGCTTGCGCTATGCGCCCCGATGAGCCCACGGATTCAGGGTCAAAGATAGGAGTTTTCGCCCGCTTCGTCCGGTTTGGGCAGTGCCTCCCAGAAATCCTTCAGCCTGTCCATCATCTCATCCATGTGCTCGCGCCATTGATGCAGGTCGGGCATGGATTCGCCGCCCGGAGGCCACCAGCCTTGCCGTGACGGCAGGTCCGGATTGCTTTCCAGGGTGACCGTGAGGGTTTTTCGCTGCTTGTCGCGGATCAGTTCCACGTTCAGACGGTCGCCCGGATCGTAGGCGGAGAGAATGCGGCGGATGTCGCGCATATTGCGCACGGTCTTGCCGGCGATGGCAGTCAACACGTCACCGACCTGGATTCCGGCCTTTGCCGCTGGGGTGTCCTGCCCGACCTGTGCCACCAGCATGCCCGTGCCCTGGGGGGCGCTGAATACCTCACGGAGTTCGTCGGTCAGGGTTTGCAGTTGCACGCCCAGGTAGGCGGGTGGGGAGTCCTGCTGTAGCCCCCGCGGTTTTGTGCCGGCCGGTTTCACCTTGGTGCGGTGGGTCTTGCCGGCACGCTCGAATTCGATGATGGCCTCGTCACCGGCGGCCACCTGGGCGAGCAGCCAGCGCAACCGCTCTGCCCCGTACACCGGCCTGCGATCGACCCGTGTGATGATGTCGCCAGGTTGCAGTCCGGCGGCATGGGCAGGGCCATCCGGCGCGACCTGAACGATGCGTACGCCGTATTCCAGTTGTAGGGAATCCAGTTCATCGAGAGGGATGGCTTCCACCAGAACCCCGATGCGTGGTTGCGTGGGGGCGTGTTGCCAGTGGTGTCCCGGCTGGGCCATCGCTGCGGTGAACGAACCGAGCAGCAGCAGGGAAAGGAGCCAAGGGGTCAGATAGCCGCGTGTCTTCATGGTGCCCGCCGTTGTTGAGTGACTGACGATTGGCTTGTACGTACCAGGAAGGACCGGGCCGGACCGGCAAAGTTCCGCCGGAATCCACAGAGTGGGCTCCGGTTCGCGGCCACCGCGGGGGCGCCGGACATGGGGGGGTCAGTCCCACAACTCAAAGCGCATGGACAGATCGATGGCGCGAACGTCCTTGGTCAGGGCACCAACTGAGATGTAGTCCACGCCGGTCTGCGCCAGTTCGCGAATATTCTCCAGATTGACATTGCCGGACGCCTCCAATTCGGCACGGTGTCCGGTCAGTTCCACCGCCTTGCGCAGGTTTTCGGTGGTGAAGTTGTCCAGCAGCACGCGGTCCACATTGGCGGTCAGCGCCTCTTCCAGTTCATCCAGATTCTCCACTTCCACTTCCACCAGTACACCGGCGGCGACGTTACGGGCGGCGGCCACGGCGGTGTGGATGGAGCCGGCGGAGACGATGTGGTTTTCCTTGATGAGGATGGCATCGAACAAACCGATGCGGTGGTTGTAGCAGCCGCCGGTGCTGACGGCATATTTCTGCGCCATGCGCAGTCCTGGCAGGGTCTTGCGCGTGTCGAGAACCTTCACGCCGGTGCCGGTCACCGCTTCAGCGTAGCGGTTCGCCAGCGTGGCGGTGCCGGACAGGGTTTGCAGGAAATTGAGAGCGGTGCGTTCTCCGGTGAGCATGGGGCGCGCCGGGCCTTCCAGGATGCAAAGGATCTGACCCTCGTCGATCCGGTCACCGTCGCCCACCTGCCATTTGATACTGATGTCCTGATCGAGGGAACTGAACACCCCATCGAACCACTCCACACCGCACAGGATCGCCGGTTCGCGGCTGATGACCGTGGCGGTGGCGCTGGTGTCGGGTGAAATCAGGCGGGCGGTCAGGTCGCCCCGGCCAATATCCTCATCCAATGCACGACGCACGTCGGCACGGATTTCTGCCTCACTTGGATACATCGAGCAGTTCCACCTCAAAGATCAGGGTGGCGTTGGGCGGGATCACCCCACCGGCCCCTGCCGCCCCATAGCCCAGTTCCGATGGAATGGTCAGGCGGCGCTTACCGCCTACTTTCATGCCGGTGATGCCCTCGTCCCAGCCTGGGATCACATAGCCGGTGGCCAGGGGAAAACCGAACGGATCGTCGCGGTCGAGGCTGGAGTCGAATTTGCTGCCGTCTTCCAGCCAGCCGGTGTAGTGCACCTTGACGAAACAGCCGCGGCCGGTGGCCTCCTCGCCGTCGCCCACGACCAGGTCTTCGTACTTGAGGCCGGATTCGGTAATGGTTTCTGACATGGATTTTCTCCGCAAACGTCAATGATCTGAAAGGCTACATCAAACCCTGTATGAACGCCTATATGGGGCGGGAATCTAACAGACTGCCGGATGGGGTGGCGCGGACGTGCCCCGGCGGGGGCTGGCAAAAAACCGGTCAGATGGGAGAACAGGCGCACAGGGCCGGTTTCGGCCGCGCCCGTGTCCCCAGGTTACATCCGTGAATACATCACCTGCTTCCAGGCATGCGTTCGAAGTAGTCGTCCGACAACCTCTTCACCACCCCCGCCAGCACGATCAGGCTGATCAGGTTGGGAGCGGCCATGAAGATATTGGCGATGTCGGCCAGATTCCAGACCAGGTTCAGCGGTATCCAGGCACCGATCACCACCAGCACAGTGTAGATCACCCGGTAGGGCAGTACCGCGCGTTCGCCGAAAAGGTATTCGGCGCTGCGGTCGCCATAGTAGGACCAGGCGATGATGGTGGAGTAGGCGAAGAACACCAGGCTGAAGCCAACGACCCAGGCGCCGAAGGTGCCGAGGGCCTGCTGGAAGGCGAAGGCGGACAGGGCGGCACCCTTCAGCTCCTCCGGGCGGGCATCACCCCAGGCGCCCATGATGACGATCACCAGGGCGGTCATGGTACAGATGATGATGGTGTCGATGAAGGGACCCATCATCGCCACCAGGCCCTCGCGCACCGGCTCGTTGGTACGGGCGGCGGCGTGGGCCATGGGTGCGGAGCCGAGGCCGGATTCGTTGGAGAACACGCCTCGGGCGACACCGTATTGGATGGCCGCGCCGATGGCGCCACCGCCGGCGGCGGCCGGATTCAGGGCCAGGTTGATGATGGTGGCGAAGGCATCCGGGATCCGGTCCACGTTGAGGATCAGGATCAGCAGTGCAGCCAGGCAGTAGGCCACGGCCATGAACGGCACGATGCGCGAGGCCACCTTGGCGATGCGCTTGATGCCGCCGATGATGACCAGTCCGACGGCGATGGCCAGGATCACACCCAACACCAGTTTGAATTCGCCGGCCTGGGGATAGATGAAACTGAGGCCGTCCACCACCGAATTGGCCTGCACCATGTTGCCGATGCCGAAGGAGGCGATGAGGGTGAACAGGGAGAAGAGGAATCCCAGCACCGCGCCGGTTTTCCTCATGCCCAGTCTCTCGCCCAGGCCACGGCTGAGAGTGTACATGGGGCCGCCGGAAACCGAGCCGTCCGGGTGGAATACGCGGTATTTCAACGCCAATGTGCAGGAGGCGTACTTGCTCGCCATGCCCACCAGGGCGGTGACCCACATCCAGAACACGGCGCCCGGACCACCGAAGGCGATGGCGGTTGCCACACCGGCGATGTTACCGGTGCCGATGGTCGCCGAAAGCGCGGCCGAGAGGGCCTGGAAATGGGTAACCTCGCCGGGATCACCGGGTTTGTCGTACTTGCCGCGGATGAGATCGAAGGAATGCCTGAAGCCGCGTACCTGCACCATGCGCAGGCGGATGGTCAGGTACAGCCCGGTGCCGACCAGCAGCACGATGGAAGGAATGCCCCAGGCCATGCCGGCGACGCGGCCGGTGACCTCGGTAAGCGTTGCGATCAGGTCCATGGTGGTACTCCCCCTGTTTGTTCGAAAGCGAAGCGTAGCATGTCGCTGCAGGGTTGAATGGTCTGGCGTCTGAGTGAGATATCCGGGACATGGAGGCCAGCGATCCGGCGAATGTTCCGGGGGAACACCGGATTCGGCACATTACTTGATCCATGCCGGGTTCACCGTGGTCTGGCAAGCGCATAGTGGAGCTTGGCGTAGAACGGGGGTCGGGATATGGCGGAAGATGTACTGCTGCGTTTGCTGGAGGCGGAAAAACGCGCCGAGGAACTGGTTTCCGCTGCGGATCGTGAGCGGGAGGCCGCGGTTCGCGCGGCCATCGAGGAGGCGAGGGATGCCGAGCGGCGTTTCGAGAGACGTATTCCGGAGATCCAGGCCGCCTTCCTCGATCAGGCCCGTGAGCGTGCGCAACGGGCCATCAACGAGTTGAGCCGTCGCTACGGGGAGCACAGACGCAAGCTCGTTGAACAGGCTGGTGAGCGACGAGACGAGGCCCTGGATGCGGCCACCGCGTTGCTGACCGATGTCTCCAGGGGATGATGTGACCTCGATCCGGGACAATGCCTACGTTTATGCGCGCACCGCGGTGATGTCCGCACGGCTCGTGCGGGAGGAAGACCTGATGCGGCTGGTCCTGGCGCCGGTGGGGGACGATTCGGAACTGGCTATTCTGCGGGTTCTGGGCCTGGAGGCGGCATTGCCGGAGGATCGCGAGGATGTGGCGGCCCTGGAGCACGCACTGTTGCAGGTTCTGCTGGCGGATTTCCGCATCCTGGTGCGGCCGATGACCGGCGTCCGGCGGCAGCTGTTGCTGCACTGGGTGCGGGGGTTCGAACTGGGCAATCTGAAGGCCATGATACGAGGCAAGCAGGCCGGTCTGAGCCCGGCGACGATTGCCCGGCAATTGGTGGACATGGGCGGTTTCACCACCCTGCCGGTGGATGAACTGCTGGCCACGGAGGATGTGGCCGAACTGTTGCGCCGCCTGGAAGTGACGCCCTATGCCCCCATCGCCCGTCGGGCGCGGGCGGTATTCGAGGAACGGAATGACCCCTTTGCTCTCGACGCCGCGGTGGACCGCCGCTACTACGTCGGCCTGGATCGTTGGGCGCGTCAGTTGGGTGATGAGGAGAATGCCCCTCTGCGACCTCTGCTGGGTGGGATCATCGACCGCTTGAACCTGCTCTGGTTGCTGCGCTATCGCTTTGCCTACGGCCTGTCGGCGGCGCAAACCTATTATCTGCTGATTCCAGCCGGTTACCGCATGAAGAATGATCTGCTGCGTGGATTGGTGCGCCTGGAATCCGGACAGGAGGTGTTGGAGGCTCTGCCGGAGCCCTATCGCGGCCTGTTGCAGGGACTGGAATCCACGGCCGAGGTCGAGCGGGTGTTGGAACTGGAGTTGCAACGCATCGCCGCGAAGGTCCTGCGCGGCACCCGCTTCCATATGGCGCGGGCGGTAGCCTACCTGGTGCTGCGTGAGATCCAGTTGCGCCGGGTGCTGGCCCTGCTCAAGGGCAAGGCCCTGAACCTGGCTGAGGATCTGTGCCTGTTCGCCAGTGGCCTGACCGGCGGGCGGCTGTTGCCGGAGGCTGCGGAAGGCTGATGTTGCGTCCTGTCTCCATGCAGTACGTCACCTTGCAGTTCCTGCGTGAGGATGCCATCCGGGTCTCGGTGACCCTGGCGGAATTCGGCCAGTTCAGCCCCGATGCAATGAGCTACGCTGGGGAGTCCATGCGGGAGCGGCCTGCCAAGCATTATCGCGACATCTACCGGAGCGCGCAGGGCCGCCTGGACAAGATCTCGAACCATGTTTCCCTGCCGGTCGGCCAGCCACGGACACGGGAGGTCACTGAACTGGAACTGGGTGGTCTGAACGAGCGCCTTGGAATCATCTGGCGCACCTTCTCCGAGCTGGAAGAGGAGCTTCGCAGCCTGAAGGAGCAGCAGAAACAGGTACGCCAGTTGCTGGCCAGCCTGGACAAGTTCGCCGCCTTCAAGGTGGATCTGGCCTTGTTGCAGCGGCCGGGTTGTTTCCTCAATCTGCATGTAGGCACGGTGCCACCGGACAGTCTCAACCGTCTGCGTGAAGCCCTGGGTATCGCCGGCCATATCCTGCATGTGTTTCACCGTGGCGGGGACGAGATCCACGTGGTGGTGGCCGGTGCCCAGGATAGCCGGCCCAAGGAGGTGGACAGGCTGCTGGAGGCGGCCGGTTTCCGCCGTATGCAGTTGCCGCCGGAATTTCACGATACCCCGGAACACGTGCGCGGCAAACTGCTGGAGCGGATGACCGGGTTGACGCGGCATATCGGTGAAGTGCGCCGGCGCCTGCGGGAGCGGGTGGATGAGTACCGTGCCGAACTGCAGAGCGCCGCCGAGGCCCTGGTGCTGGCCGCGCCCCATGCCCGCCTGGCTTCCTATCTGGTGGCGCGGGGCGGCCTGGCGCTGGTGTCGGGCTGGGTTCCACGCGACGAAGTGGAGCGCCTGCGCAACAGCCTGGACGTGTATCTGCCCCATCCCTTTGTCCTGCACGCCCGCGACCCGAAACCGCGTGAACGGGGACAGGTGCCATCGAAGCTGAGCCATCCCGCCTTCCTGCGCCCCTTCGTCACCTTGGTGAATAACTATGGCGTTCCCGGGTACGGCGAGGTGGATCCCACCGTGCCCTTTGCCCTCAGCTTCGTGCTCATGTTCGGCATGATGTTCGGCGACGTGGGCCATGGCCTGGTGATCGCCGTGGCAGGCTGGCTGGCGCGGGGCAGGCTGCATGGTTTCGGTTCATTCGCCGTGGCAGC
>CAYPEH010000134.1:0-7847 GCA_964409585.1 uncultured Chromatiales bacterium
CACGGGGGCGCTCGTGGTGGCTGAGGGTGACATAGATTGGTGCCGGGTTAATATTAACCCGGCATAGTAGGTTGCCGGGTTAATAGGATCCTCTGATCGAATCGTGACACAGTGCCTTGGTGTGTCCAATCGCCTATTTCGGCGTTACGAATCTTCGCAATAGCTGGCTTACGTGCGATTCATGCCTTGAACTGGACGATTTTCCGCACCAATCCGCTCGCGCCGGATTCAATCAGGGCTTCCTTAACAGGGCGTTGAAATTCTACTCATGCGGCACGATACGGCGTTAAAAACCGGCTCAAAATGCTTATTTATTGCGCATAAACTGCGCTTTTTCGCTGGTTTTTGCCTGGTCTCGCACTCGCCTGAGCGAATTTCAACACCCTGTTAACGCAACGGTTTGGAGCTGAGCCGCTTCCATTGCTCCTTCAGCTCACGCCGCTTCTCCGGCGGCTGTTTCTTGAACCAGCGGTATTTTTTCTCTATGCGTTTGCGGTCTTCCGGGTCCATGCGGTTGAAGCGCCGGTATTTCTCCAGCAGTTTTTTTCGTTCCTCCGGCGTCATGGTCCGCCAGCTTTTCTGCCGGGGGGCGGTATCGTCCAGGGCAAGCAGGAAGTAGGGTTCCAACTGCGAAAGCGTCAGCTGTGCACTATCGGCCTGCACGGGAACGGCCGGCAGGTTCAATGCCAGTGTCAGAAACATGGAGGCACTCAGCCGTCGATATCCGCTTCTGCCAGCCACCGGTAGAACTCCAGGTCTTCATACATATCCACGTTGCCAGCCACGATGTCCATTTCGGGAATGGCCTCGTCACCATTCTGCCAGTCATTCACTCCGACCACCACGATCAGGGCCAGGCTGGCGGCAACGGCCAGGCCCCCCGCCGGTATGATGAACCGCTTCCATGCTGGTGTCTCCAATGCCCGTGCGCGGGCCTGGGCCAGACGGCGCCGTATATCCGGGGACAGATCGTCGGCGGCCTGGTCCAGCCGATCCCTGAGATCGTCGAAGAATTTTTCGTCGTGTCTTTCCGCCTTCATTCGCGGTGCTCCTTGAGCAGCTTCTGCAGGCTCTGCTTGGCGCGGAACAGATGTGTTTTCACGCTGCCCTCCGAACAACCCATTGCATCGGCTGTCTCGGCCACGTCCAGCCCTTCCCATATTCGCAACAGGAAGGCCTGGCGCTGGCGCAGGGGCAGTTCGTGTAGTGCCTGTTCCACCACTTCCATGGCCACTCCACGGGCCAGCCAGTCGGCCGGGTCGGTATTCTCCGGGCCGGGTACATGGTCCAGTCCGTCGCAGGGGGGCTCGTCTGAATCGGTCGCGCGGGGGCCGAACCAGCGTTTGAGCTTGTTGCGTACGGCCTGCCGCCGGTACCAGTCGGTGATACGGCTTTGCAGGATGCGATGGAACAGGGGAGGCCATTCGGAGTCAGGCCGGTCGGCGTAGCGTTGCACCAGCCGCGTCATGGCATCCTGGACGATGTCCAGGGCCTCGTCCGGATCGCCGGTGGCGAGTTTCGCGGTGTAAAAGGCGCGTTTTTCGACCCTCGAAAGAAAACGGTCCAGCGCGGCACGTGTATCCAGAATCTCGCCCCTGTTCGATACCGGTGTGGTGAGTTCGCCGCTCGCCTGTGCCGGTATTGCCTCCACTGATTCACCCAACATCATAATGCCGTCTCGTTCGATGCGCATGGCTTGTTCAACACGTCAACGGAACCGCGCTGTCAGGGTTGACGGCCTGCCGGATTATTGGTCCGGCAACCGATGATTCGGGGAACCGCCGAATCTGTCATGAAGCGCGATCCTGCCGCCGGAACCGGCGGCCTTTCCGCGTGCAATAGCGGGCCACTCCCTCGCCCGCCGAAAGAGTACATCTGTCGATGAAGATTGCGGCACAATGGGCCCGTCTGACAAACACGGAGAGACCGATGGCCCGCCTGTATCCATCCATCGACGCGGAGATGACCGCCTGGATCCACCGGCAACCGTTGTTTTTCGTTGCCAGCGCGCCACTGTCCGCCGAGGGGCATATCAACCTCTCGCCACGGGGCCTGGATACCTTCCGGGTGCTGGGGGGCAAAGAGGTCGCCTGGCTCGATCTCACCGGCAGCGGTAATGAGACTGCGGCACATCTGCTGGAAAACGGTCGTATCACGATCCTGTTCTGCGCATTCGAGGGCGAACCGCGCATCCTTCGTATCCACGGACGCGGACGGGTGATCCTGCCGGGTGGCGAGGACTGGCGGCGCCTGCGCGGCCATTTTCCCGCCGACCTGCCCGGGGTTCGCCAGATCATCCATGTGGATGTGCGTGAGGTGCAGACTTCCTGTGGCTTTGGCGTGCCGCTGATGAGTTTCCAGGGCCAGCGCCAGGACCTGTTCGATTGGGCACGGCGCAAGGGGGAAGAAGGACTTGAGGAATACCGCCGCAAGAACAATGAGCGGAGCATGGACGGCCTGCCGGCTCCGGTGCCAGAAAACACTTGACCTAGGAATGTTGCTCCACGGGCAGAGTTATGCACACCAGGAGCGCATCCCACGCAATTCCGGCCGCTCCTTGCACAAGGACCGTCGGAAAAGTCAAGAGCATGCTGTAAGTGGTTGAATTTTCGTTGTTTCGTCTCTTTGGTGAAGATATCGTCGATTTGAAATAAATGGCTTTCCAATGCGGTCTGGAAGAGGATTGCCCCAATTCATCCACAAAGTTATCCACAGCTTCTGTGGACAGCCTGCAAATATGAATGTATGCCGGATACTTAGGCCGTTTTTGTTGAGAAACCGCGTTAACTTCCACGCCTAAAAGAGAGGAAAAAATTTCCACTTCCAGCCCCGCCCGCGGTCACCGGATCTACCGGGTTGCGGTCCCTACTCCCCTCTATCGCCTGTTCGACTATCTGCCGCCCAGGGAAGGTGGCGATGCCGAACCGGGAGCCCGTGTGCGTGTGCCGTTCGGAGCGGCGCAGGTGGTGGGTGTGCTGGTGGAACGCTGTGCCGTCAGCGAGATCGATCCCAAGCGCCTGAAACGGGTGTCCGAGGTGCTGGATACCGTGCCGGTGTTGCCGCTGGAGATCCTGGAACTGGCCCGGTGGGCGGCCGGCTATTACAGCCATCCACCGGGGGAGGTGCTGGCTACGGTGTTGCCGGTGGCCTTGCGCAAGGGACTGCCGGCGCAAGCGAGGGGGGAGCGCCGTTACCGTCTCACCGGGGCCGGCCGGCAGGTCGATGCGCGGGACCTGGGGCGGGCGGTGCGCCAGGCGGAACTGCTGAAGCGGTTGGGTGGCCACGCGGAGGGTATGACCGGACCCCAGTTGGCCGCCGTGGTGACCCATTGGCGCCAGCCGCTGAACGCCCTGTGCAAACGCGGTTGGGTGGAGGTGGTGGACGGCCCCTGCCTGCCGGTGGCGGTGCCGGGGGGGCAGACCGATCCGCCGCCGGTGCTGGGTGATGAGCAGCGGCGGGCGGTGCAGGCCATGGAACCTCACCTGCACCATTTCCAGCCCGCCCTGCTCGACGGTGTCACCGGCAGTGGCAAGACCGAGGTCTACCTGCGGCTGATTGCACGGGTGCTGGAGGCGGGGCGCCAGGTGTTGGTGCTGGTGCCGGAAATCGGTCTGACGCCGCAATTGGTGCGGCGTTTTCAGCGCCGTTTCCCCGTCCCCATCGGCGTGTTGCATTCCGGTCTGTCCGATAGCGAGCGCCTGTGTGCCTGGCTGGCGGCCAGGGACGGGCAGGCGCGGATCGTCATTGGCACCCGGTCGGCGGTGTTCACCCCTCTGGCACGGCCGGGGTTGATCGTCATCGACGAGGAACACGACAGCTCGTTCAAGCAGCAGGACGGTTTCCGCTATTCCGCCCGTGACCTGGCCGTACTGCGTGCCCGGCGGCTGGATATCCCCGTGCTGCTGGGGTCGGCCACCCCTTCCCTGGAAAGCCTGCGCAATGCCCTGGAGGGTCGCTACCTGCACCTGCGTCTGCCCAGCCGCGCCGGTGGCGGCCGCCTGCCCAGTGTGCAGGTGCTGGATGTGCGCCGGCGAACCATGTACGAGGGCCTGTCGGATCGCCTGTTGGAACAGATGCGGCGGCATCTCGATGCGGGCGGGCAGGTGCTGTTGTTCCTCAACCGGCGTGGATTTGCGCCCACCCTGATCTGCCACGCCTGTGGGCAGGTGGCGGAATGCCGCCGTTGCGATGCGCACATGACCGTCCATCTGTCTTCGCGCCGTCTGCGTTGCCACCATTGCGGCAGTGAACGTCCGCTGGCAAGCCGTTGCCGGGCCTGCGGCTCGGAGCAGGTACGGACCCTGGGGGCTGGCACCGAACGTATCGAGGCCGCGCTGGCAGAGCTTTTTCCCGATACCGCCCTGGTGCGTATCGACCGGGACAGCACCCGGCGCAAGGGCGCCATGGACGAGAAACTGGCCAGTGCCCGTCGTGGCGATGCCCGTATCCTCATTGGCACGCAGATGCTGGCCAAGGGTCATCACTTTCCGGATGTATCCATGGTCGGAATCCTGGATGCGGATCAGGGCCTGTTCGGTGCCGATTTCCGTGCCGCCGAGCGCATGGCGCAACTGGTGGTGCAGGTGGCGGGCCGGGCCGGGCGCGCGGGGCGTCCCGGCGAGGTGTTCATCCAGACCCACCACCCGGATCACCCCCTGTTGCACACCCTGGTCACGCGTGGCTATCACGCCTTCGCGGAGGAAGCGCTGGCCGAACGCCGAGCCACCGGCCTGCCTCCATTCGGTCATCTGGCCCTGTTGCGGGCCGAGGCCGGGCGGCGGGAGGAACCGCAGGTCTTCCTCCAGCGGGCCCGGGATTACGCCGCAGCCCTGTTGTCCGGCGGGGTGGAGCTGTGGGGGCCAGCGCCCGCGCCGATGGAACGGCGTGCCGGCCGTTACCGGGCCCAGTTGTTGCTGCATGCCCGCCGGCGTTCCGACCTCCATGCCCTGTTGCAGCAATGGTTGCCGAAACTGGTGTCGGACAAGAGCGCACGCCGGGTGCGCTGGTCCATCGATGTGGACCCCCAGGACCTGTTCTGATCCACAGGACGGGCGACGGGCTTTCCCTGTTTGTGCACATGCGTGGCCAGCACCTCGGCGTTTTCCGCATCGGGCCGGCAGCGGAACCGGCAGGGTTTCTGTAACTGATTGATTATTCGTTGTATGCTGGGAGTGTTCAAAATGTCATCAATGTGACAAAGATCAAGAACTAACGCGGGTTTGTGGGCTTCTCCCAGGTTTCGTCCACAAAGTTATCCACAGCTTCTGTGGACAAGGGCTGCTGTCCCGCTTTTGCAGCCGATTCAGCCTAAGTTCGGCAGGCTCCTGACCCCAATGTTGCACCCGGGGCACGATCATCCAATGATCGGGGTTGCTTCTCGCCCCAGCCGCCAGGCGGTAGAATTCCTGCTCTTTTCACCCTACAAACCGAAAGGTCACTATCCTTGAAGCACCATCTGGAATCCCTGTTGGCGGATGCCATTGCGCATCTGCGCGCGGAAGGCGTTATTCCCGCTGAGCTTGAGCCGGACATCATGGTGGAGCGTGCCCGTGACTCCCGCCACGGTGACTTCGCCACCAATCTGGCCATGACCCTGGCCAAACCGGCCCGGCGCAATCCACGCGAATTGGCGCAGGCCATCATCCGTGCCCTGCCGGCTTCCGATCACGTCACCAGGGTGGAGACCGCCGGGCCCGGCTTCATCAATTTCTTCATCGATCCCGGCGCGCAGATGGCGGTGATCGGGCAGATCCTGGAGGGTGGAGACGATTGGGGGCGCAGCGAAGTGGGGGCCGGCAAGCGGGTGCAGGTGGAATTCGTTTCCGCCAATCCCACCGGCCCGTTGCATGTAGGCCATGGCCGCGGGGCCGCCTACGGCGCCACCGTGGCCGATCTGCTGGAGGCGGTGGGTTTCGATGTGCACCGCGAGTATTACGTCAACGACGCCGGCCGGCAGATGGACATCCTCTGTACCTCGGTGTGGTTGCGTTACCTGGAGCTGGCCGGCGAGGAATTCCCATTCCCGGCCAATGGCTACCAGGGGGACTATGTTCAGGATATTGCCGCTACCCTGCATCGCGAACACGGTGAGCAGTATGTGCACAGTGCCGCCGAGGTGTTCGACGGTATTCCGGCGGACGAGCCCGCCGGTGGCGACAAGGAGGAACACATCGATGCCCTCATCAGCCGCGCCAAGCAGTTGCTGGGCGACAATCGCTACCGCTTCGTCTTCGAGCTGGGTCTCAATGCCATCCTCGACGATATCCGCGACGATCTGAGCCGGTTCGGCGTGCATTACCAGCAGTGGTATTCGGAGAAATCCCTGGTGGAAAGCGGTGCGGTCAACAAGTGCATCGACCGCCTGCGTGAATCCGGACACCTCTACGAGAAGGACGGGGCCTGGTGGTTCCGCTCCACGGATTTCGGCGACGAAAAGGACCGCGTGGTGGTGCGTGACAACGGCCAGACTACCTATTTCGCCTCCGATATCGCCTACCACCTGGACAAGGTGGAACGCGGCTTCGACAAGGTCATCGACATCTGGGGGGCGGATCACCATGGTTACGTGCCGCGTGTGAAGGCCGCCCTGGCCGCCCTCGGTGTCGATCCCGGACGCCTGGACGTACTGCTGGTGCAGTTCGCCAACCTCTACCGTGGCGGCGAGAAGGTGCAGATGTCCACCCGTTCCGGTTCCTTCGTCACCCTGCGCCAGTTGCGCAAGGAGGTGGGCACCGACGCGGCGCGCTTCTTCTATGTCATGCGCAAGTGCGAGCAGCACCTGGACTTTGACCTGGACCTGGCCAAGTCCCAGTCCAACGACAACCCGGTCTATTACATCCAGTATGCCCATGCCCGTGTGCACAGCGTCCTGCGGCAGATGCGGGACAAGGGGCTGGAGCGGGACCGCGACCGTGGCGCGGCCAACCTGGACCGGCTGGTGGAAGAACACGAGCAGGCCCTGGTCACCCGTCTGACCCGCTATCCCGAGGTGCTGGAGAAATCCGCCCTGGCCCATGAGCCGCATCAGTTGGTGCACTACCTGCGCGATCTGGCCAACGACTTCCACACTTACTACAACGCCCACCAGTTCCTGGTGGAGGATGCCGGACTGCGTGACGCACGGCTCAACCTGATCGAAGCGGTGCGGCAGGTGTTGCACAATGGTCTGAAGATTCTTGGCGTCTCCGCCCCCGAGTCCATGTAATGCCGCGCGACTACAAGCAAAGGGAAAAAAAGCCCGAGAGCCGCAAGAACAATGGCTGGCTGTGGTCTATCGCAGCCCTGCTGGTGGGTCTGTTCGCCGCCATGCTGTGGTATGTGAAGACCCACAACCCCGAGCCATTGCCGCCGGCGCCCGTTGCAAGGCAGAAACCGGCGCAAGAACCGAAGCCCGCCGCCAAGGGCGGGAACAGTCCCTCCATCGGTTCCCGCTACCAGTTCTATGAAATGCTGCCGAACAAGGAAGTGGTGATACCGGAAGAGGAAATCCACCAGGTCACCCGCCGGGAGAAGGGAGCGAAGGCCACTGGCGCCAAGGCCAGCTATCTGGTCCAGGTAGCCTCTTTCAAGCATTTCGAAGAGGCCGACAGCCTCAAGGCCAGGCTGGCCCTGGAGGGATTGGAGGCGAAGATCCAGAAGGTCGAGGGTGCCGACCAGACCGTGTGGTATCGGGTGCGGCTGGGACCCTTCCAGGGTATGCGCGAGGCGGACCGCGTACGCAGCCGGTTGCAGCGGCAGAACCTCCAGCCGATTCTGTTGAAGGTGAGCGGCTGAGTAGGCTATTAACCCGGTGACATAATAGATCGTGTTCAGCCGTGCTGTGCGCGTTCACGGCAAGGCGTCGAAAC
>CAYPEH010000135.1:0-7698 GCA_964409585.1 uncultured Chromatiales bacterium
TTGCAGCCGCTTCATCCTCAGTCCGACAGGCTGTGAACCCACGGTTTCAGGTTCAGGGCACCTCTAATAATTCTGTTTGAGCAGATTCGTGTCGGAGGCCCGTGAGAACAAGGCGAAGTTCGCAGCCAATAGCACGCTATTGGCAAGAACTTCAACGCAGTTATCGCGGGCCTCCGGCGCGAAGATGCCGAACACGAATTATTAGAGGTGCCCTTCAATCCATGCAGACAGGCGCCCCATGACCCTACTGTCACTATTCAGGAAAAAGACCTTCAGCCACGGCATCCACCCGCCGGAGCACAAGGCCGAGACGGCCGGCAAACCCATTCGCCGGCTGCCATTTCCGCCGCGCCTGGTATTGCATCTGAACCAGCACATCGGCAAGCCCGCCGTGCCCTTGGTCAGACCCGGCCAGGAGGTGGTGCGCGGCGAGCCCATCGCCCGTGCCGACGGCTTCGTTTCCGTGCCGCTGCACGCGCCGGCCACCGGCCGCATCAAGGCCATCGAGCTCATGCCCACCGCGCGCGGCCCCAAGGCCATGGCGATCATCATCGACGTGTACGAAGGTTCCAACCAGGAAGTTCTCTATTCACAACCGCGCCAATTCGAACAGCTCTCCCCAGAACAGGCGATAGAGGCGGTACAGGACACCGGCATGGTGGGTCTGGGAGGGGCCGCCTTCCCCACGCACGTCAAACTGTCGGTACCCAAGGAACACGAGGTGGACACGCTGGTGGTCAACGGCTGCGAATGCGAGCCCTACCTCAGTTGCGACCACCGCGTCATGCTGGAACAGGCCGCCGAACTGATCCAGGGCACCCGTTTCGCCATGCAGGCCACCGGCGCCCGCTTCGGCGTGATCGGCGTGGAGGACAACAAGATGGATGCGGTGGAGACCATCCGCGCCCACTTGCCCGACGACGGCTCCATCCGTGTCGAGGCAGTGGAAACCAAGTATCCGCAGGGTTCGGAGAAGATGCTCATCCAGTCGCTGCTGAACCGCCAGGTTCCCAGCGGCGGCATTCCCTCGCAAATCGGCGTGGTGGTGAACAACGTCGGCACCCTGGCCCAACTGGGCCGCCTGCTGCCACGCGGGGAAGGCCTGATCGAGCGCGTCATCACCGTGGCCGGCCCCGGCGTGGACAGACCGGGCAATTACCTGGTCCCGCTGGGCACGCCCGTCGATTTCATATTGCAGCAGGTGGGCTACCAGGGCAGACAGCAGGAAATCATCCTCGGCGGCCCCATGATGGGCAACGCCGTCTCCGCCCTGGACACCCCGGTGAGCAAGGGCACCTCCGGCATCCTGGTACTGAACGAACCGGCCATCGACGCGGAGACCCGCCGTGCCTGGCCCTGCATCAAATGCGCGCGCTGCGTCGATGCCTGCCCCATGCACCTGAATCCATCCCAGTTGGGGCAACTGGCGGCCAAGCGCCAGTACAGCACGATGGCGGAGCACTTCCACCTGGACGACTGTTTCGAGTGTGGCTGCTGTTCCTATGTGTGCCCGTCGAACATTCCGCTGGTGCAGTACTTCCGTATTGCCAAGGCGGTCAACCGGGAAAAGGCCGCATGAGCCGGCTGTTTGCCAATCACGGACCGAACGGGGGCAGGCATGTCTGAGCGTCCCCGGATCGAACTGCGCACCTCTCCCCACGTGCGCGCCACGGACGATGTGGTGGCCATCATGCGCAACGTGGTCTATGCGCTGTCGCCCATCTGCGCCTGGTCGGTATGGCAGTACGGCCTCAGCGCCCTGGCCCTGCTGGGAACGGTGACGCTGACCTGTCTCGCCACCGAGCAATTCTTCGCCTGGATGGGTTGCCGCACCAAGGCGCCCACGGCCCACCGGCAGTCGCCTCCCCGCCCCGGGGAACCCCGCTCGCGCGCCTCGAAACACTGCCCCAATCCCATCGCCGATTGGTCGGCCACCATCACCGGCCTGTTGCTGGCCCTGACCCTCCCACCCGGTTTTCCCCTGTGGATGGGCGCGGTCGCCGGCTTCAGCGCCATCGCCCTGGGTAAGGCCATCTTCGGCGGCCTGGGCATGAACATACTCAATCCCGCCCTGGTCGGACGGGCCTTCGTCCAAGCGGCCTTCCCCGTGGCCATCACCTCTTGGGCCCCGCCCCTGTTCGAAGGCCGTTTCACCAGTTTCATCCCCAGCACCCTGGCCGCCCCGTTCATGAGCCCGCCGGCCATCGGCGAGTGGGCACGCGGCGTCGGCGTGGATGCCTTCACCGGCGCCACTCCACTGGGATTGCAGAAATTCGACGGCATCGTCACCCCCCTGGCGGACTTGCTTACCGGCATGACCGCGGGATCGGCCGGCGAGACCCCGGCGGTGCTGATACTCCTCTCCGGCCTCTATCTCGCCGCCCGGCACATGCTCGACTGGCGTATCCCCGCCGCCGTTCTGGCCGGCACTGCCATCACCGCCGGTTTCTTCTATCTGGTGGATCCGAACCACTACCCGGACCCGTTGTTCATGCTGTTTTCCGGTGGCCTGATGCTGGGTGCCTGGTTCATGGCCACGGACATGGTGGGCTCACCGGTGACTCCCCTGGGTGTACTCGTCTACGGCCTGCTGATCGGTTTCCTGACCGTCATCATCCGCCTGTTCGGCGGCCTCAGCGAGGGGGTCATGTATGCGATCCTGCTGGGCAACGCGGCCACGCCGCTGATCGAGCAATGGACGCAACCGAGAGTGTTCGGAGAGAAAAAGATCGGCGGGTGAGCATCAGCCATGAACACGAACGCACAGATTCAACCGGCCCCGGCCGCCCCAATGATGATCACCCTCACCGGGGTGGCCATGCTGGCCGGTCTGCTGGTGGTGCTGGTGTACCAGTTCACCCGGCCGATCATCGACGAAAACCAGCGCCGCGCCACCGAGCAGGCCGTGTTTCAGGTCATTCCCGGCGCGGTTTCCCGGCGGGATTTTCTGGTCACGGACGACGGTGTGGTCCCGGCCACCCGGGGAGGCGGTGGCATCCACATCTATGCCGGCTATGACGCCGATGGAAAGCTCCTGGGCATCGCCGCCAATGCCGGCGCGGTGGGCTATGCCGGCATGATTCAACTGCTCTACGGCTATGACCCGGAATGTGAATGCATCCGCGGCATCAAGGTGTTGAAGCTGGCAGAGACCCCAGGCCTGGGTGACCGGATCATCACGGACACGGATTTCACCGCCAATTTCCATGCCCTGGAGGCCAGGCTGAATGCGGATCGAGAAGCACTGGCCCATCCCATCGTCACGGTCAAGCACGGCACCAAGACCCATGCCTGGGAGATCGATGCCATCTCCGGCGCCACCATCTCCTCCAAGGCCGTGGGCAAGGCCCTGAACGAGTCTGCGCAGGCCCTGCTGCCCAGACTGGTGCCGCATCTGAAAACCTTGAATGAAAAACCTTGAGTGCCGGACATGAGCAGGAGACAAGACAACCGGATCACCTGGGACACCTTCAGCGAGGGCCTGTGGCGCGAGAACCCCGTGTTCGTGATGCTGCTGGGCATGTGTCCGGTGCTGGCAGTGACCAACTCGGCCATCAACGCCCTCGCCATGGGCCTGGCCACCCTGTTCGTGCTGGTGGCCTCCGGCGCGCTGATCTCCCTGCTGCGCAGGCACATTCCCAAACAGGTCCGCATCGCCACCTACATCGTCATCATCGCCACCTTCGTCACCATCGTCGATTACAGCATCCAGGCCATCTCCCTGGACCTGTACAACGCCCTCGGCGCCTTCATCCAGCTGATCGTGGTCAACTGCATCATCCTGGGCCGCGCCGAGGCCTTCGCCTCCAAACACAGGCCCCTCAAGTCCGTGATCAATGCCGCGGGCATGGGCGCCGGATTCACCATCGCCCTGCTCTGCCTGGGTGTGGTGAGGGAGATCCTCGGTGCCGGCAGCCTGTTCGGCATCGACCTGTTCGGCCCCGGCTTCGAACCCTGGGTGGTCATGGTCCTGCCGCCGGGAGGATTCATCGTGCTGGGAGCCTGGCTGCTTCTGTTCAACTGGTTGCGGGAACGGAAGGAATCGGCACCGGCCTCAATGTTGCGTCCGGGCGCCGAAGAAAAACAGATAAGTTAATGATTGCATTGAAATATCCCTATGTATAAACGAATAACGAAAAGCAACCCGCCTGGCCGGGGAACCTCCGCGCAAGCACCGGGGGACGGGGGGTTGTGGGAAGGGGTGCATCAACGCCCCCGCAAGCCATTGATTCCCGTCCTTCCCCCAATGGGCAATCCCGGCAAGGGGACTCTGATCAAGGCGCGCAGCGACTGGATCAGGGTTCCCCTGGGCACAACATTGGGGCCAGACATCTCTCATTCCACACGGCAACGGGAGCACCGCCATGGTTGACGAATCCCTGAGCTTCATCTTTCTGAACGCGGTCCTGGCAAACAACTTCGTACTGGCCCTGTTCCTCGGCCTGTGCCCGTTCCTGGGCGTGTCCGGGAAACTGAACACGGCCGTACCCATGGGCCTGGCCACCCTCTTCGTCATGTTGATCGCCTCCATCTCCGCCTATGGCATCAACTGGGTGCTGACCACCTTCGATATCGAATTCCTGCGCCTGATCTCCTATATCGCGGTGATCGCCTCCGCCGTGCAACTGGTGGAAATGACCATGAAGAAGTTTTTTCCGCCGTTGTTCCGTTCACTGGGCATCTTCCTGCCGCTGATCACCACCAACTGCGCCATCCTCGGCCTGGCCCTGTTCCAGACTTTCAAGGAATACAACTTCCTGCAGTCGCTGGTCTACGCCATCGGTGCCGGTGTCGGTTTCACCCTGGCCATCACCCTCATGGCCGGCCTGCGCGAGAAACTGGAACTGGCCAACGTACCCAGCGTCAGCCAGGGCGCGGCCATGAGCCTGATGCTCGGCGGCCTGTTGTCGCTGTCGTTCATGGGCTTCGCCGGACTCGGCGGTTGACCGTGGCGGGAACCGGAACCAGGTGAATCGACCATGACCGACTACCTGATCGCTATCGTCCTGTTCCCGCTGATCGTGATCGGCTGGGTGATCGTGCAGCAAATCTCACGGAACTACGCCAGGGCCCACCCGGAATTCGGCCCGCCACGCGAAGAAGGAACCGGCTGCGGAAGCAGTTGCCTCTGCAGTGCCGGCGGCCATTGCCGTAACAGGAATCAAGCCGAATAACGCACAGGGTGCAAGCGCACGAATACCGCTTGGTGCCACCGTTTCATTTCACATGAACCCACCGTTTCATTTCCCAACAGAAGGGCATCCCAATGGGCGAACAAATCATCTGGTTCGAGAATCTGAACATGGGCGACGTCGAACAGGTGGGCGGCAAGAATGCCTCCCTGGGCGAGATGATCTCCGCACTCGCCGACGCCGGCGTGACGGTTCCTGGTGGTTTCGCCACCACCGCCTTTGCCTACCGCGAGTTTGTGCAGCACGGTCACCTGGACAAGCGCATCGATGCCCTGTTGGACAAACTGGACGTGGATAACGTCGAGGAACTGACCCGGGCCGGCGCCACCATCCGCACCTGGGTGAAGGAGACTCCCTTCCCCACCGCGCTGGAAAATGCCATCACCGCCGCCTACAAACGGATGATGGAGCAGGCCGGCGGGGAGATTGCCGTGGCCGTGCGTTCCTCCGCCACCGCAGAGGACCTGCCCGACGCCTCCTTCGCCGGACAGCAGGAGACCTTCCTCAATGTCCGTGGCCTGGAGGCGGTGCTGGAATCGGTCAAGGAGGTATTCGCCTCGCTCTACAACGACCGCGCCATCGCCTACCGCGTACACAAGGGATTCGACCACAAACGGGTGGCCCTGTCCGCCGGTATCCAGAGGATGGTCCGTTCCGATCTCGGCTCCTCCGGTGTCATGTTCACCCTGGATACCGAATCCGGCTTCCGCGACGTGGTCTTCATCACCTCTTCCTACGGCCTCGGTGAAACCGTGGTGCAGGGGGCGGTCAATCCGGACGAGTTCTACGTCCACAAGGGGAACCTGAAAGCCGGCCGTCCCGCCATCCTGCGACGCACCCTGGGCAGCAAGGCCATTCAGATGGTCTACGGCACCGACGGCGGGGAAAAAGTCCGCACCATCGAGGTGGAGGCGGACAGGCGCAGGGCCTTTTCCCTCAGTGACCGGCAGGTGGAGGAACTGGCCCGCCAGGCCATAACCATCGAGGAACACTACGGCCGCCCCATGGACATCGAATGGGCCCTGGATGGAGAGGATGGCAAGCTCTATATCGTCCAGGCCCGCCCCGAGACAGTGGAAAGCCGCGTCGATGATGCCCGCGTCGAACGCTACCGGCTCCTGGGCACGGGTGAAGTGCTCGTCCAGGGCCGCGCCATCGGCCAGCGCATCGGTTCCGGTACGGCCAAGGTCATCACTGACATCTCCGGGATGGCACGGGTGCAGGAAGGTGACGTACTGGTCACCGACATGACCGATCCCGATTGGGAGCCGGTCATGAAGCGCGCCGCCGCCATCGTCACCAACCGCGGGGGACGCACCTGTCATGCCGCCATCATCGCCCGTGAACTGGGCATTCCCGCCGTGGTCGGCTGTGGCGATGCCACGAGCCGGCTGAACGACGGACAGGAAGTGACCGTATCCTGCGCCGAGGGGGATGACGGCTACATCTATGACGGCCTGATCGACTTCGAGATCAGCCGCGGCGAGGCCGGCTCCATGCCGGAACTGCCCGCCAAGATCATGATGAACGTGGGCAATCCCGGCCGCGCCTTCTCCTTCAGCCGCATCCCCAATGCCGGGGTCGGCCTGGCCCGCCTGGAATTCATCATCAACACCACCATCGGGGTGCACCCGCGCGCATTGCTGGAATACGACCGCCTGCCCAGGGAACTGCAAGCCGAGATCGCCCCGCGCATCGCCGGTTACGCGGGGCCGGTGGATTTCTACGTGGAGAAGCTGGTGGAGGGGATCGCCACCCTCGCCGCCGCCTTCGCCGGCCGGCCGGTGATCGTTCGCATGTCGGACTTCAAGTCCAACGAGTACGCCAACCTGGTCGGTGGTGAGCGCTACGAGCCCCGTGAGGAGAACCCCATGATCGGGTTCCGTGGCGCCTCACGCTACATCTCCGACGAGTTCCGGCCCTGCTTCGAGCTGGAATGCCGCGCCATTCGCAAGGTGCGCGGGGAACTGGGCTTCGACAACGTGGAAATCATGATCCCCTTCGTGCGTACCCTGGACGAGGCCCGCCAGGTCAACGATCTGCTCGCGGCCAACGGCCTGCGACGCGGCGAGAACGGCCTGCGCGTGGTGATGATGTGCGAACTGCCCTCCAACGCCGTGCTGGCCGAGGAATTCCTGGAATTCTTCGACGGCTTCTCCATCGGCTCCAACGACCTGACCCAGCTCACCCTGGGCCTGGACCGTGACTCCGGCCTGATCGCCGACGGCTTCGACGAACGCAACCCGGCGGTGAAGAAAACGATGGCCATGGCCATCAACGCCGCCAGGGCCCAGGGAAAATACGTAGGCATCTGCGGCCAGGGCCCCTCGGACTACCCGGATCTGGCCGAATGGCTGCTGGACCAGGGCATCAGCTCCATTTCGCTGAATCCGGATACGGTGGTGGAAACCTGGATACGCCTTGGGGAGAAGCGAGGAACCTCGGAATAAATCTGGGACGATGAGATCGCCGATCGGAATTCGCCAGTTCAAGGCGCCAATCGCAC
>CAYPEH010000136.1:0-7549 GCA_964409585.1 uncultured Chromatiales bacterium
ACGGGGGCGCTCGTGGTGGCTGAGGGTGACATAGATTGGTGCCGGGTTAATAACCTGGCCTACTTGGTCGCCGGGTTAACATTCACATCCAATCCGTTCCAAACCGGGAGTCCCCCTTCGTGGAAGAGGCCATCACAACCATTCAGAGCTGGACCGGCCAGGGCGGCTGGGTGGTTCAGGCGTTCGTGGTGGTGTTCGGCGTGCTGCTGCTGAATTTCCTCCAACGCCGCAGTCTGAACCGTCTGCACAAGACCCTGCTCAAGACACCCAACCCCTGGGACGACAGCCTGGTGGCCGCCCTGCAACGCCCCCTCACCTTCCTGGTGTGGATCGTCGGCCTGTCCTTCGCCGCCCATATCGTCGGTCAGGAAACCGGCGCCAGCATCTTCGACCTGGTCGATCCGGTCCGCGATGTCGGTGTCATCGGCTGCCTGGCCTGGTTCCTGGTCCGACTCATCGAAGGCGTGAAAACCGGCATCATGGGCCGGGCCAAGGCCGGAGAGGGCGAGGTGGACGAACACCTTGTCGAATCGGTGTCCCGCCTGTTGCGTGCATCGGTGTGGATCACCGCCACCCTGGTAGCCTTGCAGACCCTCGGCTTCTCCATCTCCGGCGTACTCGCCTTCGGTGGCGTGGGCGGCGTCGCGGTGGGATTCGCGGCGAAGGATCTGCTCGCCAATTTCTTCGGCGGGCTGATGATCTACCTGGACCGTCCCTTCAAGGTGGGCGATTGGATCCGTTCTCCGGATCGCGAGATCGAGGGCACTGTGGAAAAGATCGGCTGGCGCCTGACCTGTATCCGCAGCTTCGACAAGCGGCCCATCTACGTACCCAACTCGATGTTCGCCAACATCGCGGTGGTCAATCCCTCCCGCATGAGCCACCGGCGCATCCATGAAACCATCGGCATCCGCTACCAGGACGCCGCCAAGATGCCCGCCATCGTGACCGATGTGAAGGCCATGCTGAGGGAGCATCCGGAAATCGACGACAGCCAGACACTGATCGTCAATTTCAACCACTTCGCTCCCTCCTCCCTGGACTTCTTCATCTACGCCTACACCCGGACCACCAACTGGGTGAAATATCACGAAGTGAAGCAGGACGTGCTGTTGAAGGTGCTCGCCATCATCGAGGGCCATGGGGCCGAGGCCGCCTTCCCCACCTCCACGGTGCATGTGCCCGAGGGCATCTCCCTGATCGGCGGCCCGGATACGGGTGCATGATGGCCCTCGTCCGTCTCCGGGGCATCCAGCTCTTCCATGGCCCCCAGCCCCTGCTGGATCATGCCGATCTGACCATCGAACGGGGTGAGCGCATCTGCCTGCTGGGCCGCAACGGCGCGGGCAAGTCGACCCTGATGAAGATCATCAGCGGCGAGGTGCAGGCCGACGGCGGTGACAGGGAGATCCAGCCGGGCCTGCGCATCACCCGCCTGACCCAGGAGGTCCCTGCCGGGCTGGAAGGGGATGTGTTCGACGTGGTGGCCGGTGGCCTGGGCGATCTGGGCACGCTGATGGCCGAGTATCACCACATCTCCCGGCGTTTGGCCGAATCCACGGACCCTTCCCTGCTGAAGGCGCTGGAACAGGTGCAGCACCGCTTGGAGACCTCCGGTGGCTGGGAGCGTGAGCAGAGGGTGGAAACGGTGATCTCGCGCCTGTCACTGGATGCCGATACCGTATTCGACCACCTCTCCGGCGGTCTCAAGCGGCGCGTATTGCTGGCCCGCGCCCTGGTGAAGGAACCGGACCTGCTGCTGCTGGACGAACCGACCAACCACCTGGACATCCCCTCCATCGCCTGGCTGGAGGAGTTCCTGCTCACCTGGCAGGGCACCCTGCTGTTCGTCACCCATGACCGTTCCTTCCTGCGCCGGCTGGCCACCCGCATCGTCGAACTGGACCGCGGCCGCCTGACCTCCTGGCCCGGGGATTACGAAACCTATCTCAGACGCAAGGCCGAAACCCTGGCCGCGGAAGAGAAACAGAACGCGGAGTTCGACAAGAAACTGGCCCGGGAGGAGGCCTGGATCCGCCAGGGGATCAAGGCACGCCGCACCCGTAACGAAGGCCGCGTGCGGGCACTGAAGAAACTGCGCGAGGAACGGCGGGAACGGCGCGAAAGGACCGGCACCGCCCGGCTCCGGCTGCAGGAGGCGGACCGGTCCGGCAAGATCGTCATCGAGGCCGAGAACATCGGCTACCAATGGGATGGCCGGCCCATCTTCAAGGGACTCGACATCACCCTGCTGCGGGGCGACAAGGTGGGCATCATCGGCCCCAACGGCTGCGGCAAGACCACCCTGCTCAAGGTCCTGTTGGGTGACCTGCCCCCGGACAGCGGCACGGTCAGGCTGGGCACCCGGCTGGAAGTGGCCTATTTCGATCAGATGCGCGCCCAGCTCGACGATGACAAAACCGTGCTGGACAACCTGGCCGAGGGGCGTGAACGCATCACCATCGACGGCCAGTCCAAGCATGTCCTGGGCTATTTGCAGGATTTCCTCTTCACCCCGGAGCGGGCACGCGCACCCGTCTCGACCCTGTCCGGCGGCGAGCGTAACCGGCTGCTGCTGGCCAAGCTGTTCACAAAGCCGGCCAATGTGCTGGTATTGGACGAACCGACCAACGACCTGGACATGGAGACCCTGGAACTGCTGGAGGAACTGGTGATCGGCTACCAGGGTACCCTGCTGCTGGTCAGCCACGACCGCGCCTTCCTCGACAACGTGGTCACCAGCACCCTGGTGTTCGAAGGCGATGGCGTGGTCAACGAGTATGTGGGAGGTTACGAGGACTGGCTGCGGCAGCGCAAACCGCCCGGGAAGGCCGAAACCAAACCCGCGGCAAAGAAGGAAAAGGGGAAAGCGGCCGCACCACGGAAACGAAAACTGGGCTACAAGGAACAGCGGGAACTGGAGCAGTTGCCCGGACGCATCGAGGCGCTGGAAGAGGAACAGGAGCGCCTGCATGGGCAAATGGCCGATCCCGGCTTCTATCGGCAGGATGGCGGGACAATCGCCGCCACCAGAACACGGCTGGAGGAGGTGGAGCGGGAACTGGCGCAGGCCTATGAACGTTGGGAGCAGTTGGAAGGCTGAACGATTCCCGCGCAAGCGCCAAATCCCCACCCCCCGCCATCCCTTGCCTGCACCTGCATCAAGGCATTGCCACATGGATCATGCAACAATCCACACTACGAGCGGCAGGCACGGACCATGGACACCATGAACAAAGAAGACACCATCCGCAAGACCAAGATCATTGCCACCATCGGCCCGGCCAGCGACTCGGTTGAAACCATCCGCGAGATGATCCTGGCGGGCATGAACGTGGCCCGCATCAACCTCTCCTTCGGCGCCAACGACGAACAGAAGGAACGCGTTGCCCGCATCCGCCAGGCGGCCGACCAGCTCGACAGCCACATCGCCGTCATGGTCGATACCCGCGGCATCGAGATCCGCTCCGGGAAACTGGAAAACAGAAAAGCGGAACTGGAAACCGGGGGCGAATTCGTCCTCTACACGGATGGCCGCACCGGCAACGAATCCGGCGCCTCGGTGTCCTACAAAAACCTGCCCAACGAGGTGAGCCCCGGTGATCCCATCCTCATGGACGACGGCAATATCGAGCTGCGGGTGCTGACGGTGGAGGACGACACCATCCGCTGCCAGATCCTGGTGGGCGGCGAACTGCACGAGAACAAGAGCGTCAACCTGCCCGACACCCAATTGGCCATATCCATGGTCAGCCCGGAGCACCGTGACTATGTAGTGCGCGAGATGAGCTTCGCCGCCGAGGTGGACGCGGAGTACGTGGCTGCCTCCTTCGTCCAGTGCGCCGACGACATCATCAAGATGCGCGAACTGCTGAAGGAACGGGACAGCGCTATTCCCATCATCGCCAAGATCGAGAACCGCGCCGGGGTAAACAACCTGGAAGAGATCGTCCAGGTGGCCGACGGGGTCATGGTGGCCCGCGGCGACCTGGGCGTGGAACTACCCCTGGCCGAAGTGCCCGGCACGCAGAAAAAGATCATCCGCACTACCGTCAGTAACGGTAAACCGGTCATCACCGCCACCGAGATGCTGGCCTCCATGGAACGCAATCCGCGCCCCACCCGCGCGGAGGCCAGTGATGTGGCCAATGCCATCCTCGATGGCTCCTCGGCAGTGATGTTGTCCGGCGAGACTGCGGTAGGCCGCCACCCGGTAGAGGCGGTCAGGACCATGGCCAATCTGGCCATGCGCGCCGAGGCCTCACTGAAGGAATACGGCTATCTGCAACGCATCCTGCCCAACCCATCCAATGTGGTTACCGAGGCAGTCAGCCAGGCGGCCAACAACATGGCCAGCCACCTGAATGCGGCAGCCATCTTCGCCCTCACCGAGACCGGCTACACCGCCCGCATGATCTCCAAACACCGTCCGGACTGTCCGATCCTGGCCATCACCGGCTCGCCCATGGTGGCGAGGCGCCTTGCCCTCAACTGGGGGATCCACCCGATCCTCTATTCCGGCAAGCACATCGACGAGGAACGGATCTGGTTCGGTATCGACCGGGCGCGGGAAAGCGGCTTTATCCAACCCGGTGACGTGGTGGTGGTGACCGCCGGCTACACTCAGCAGGCGGGCGGCACCGACTTCATCCGGGTGATTACCGTCGGGTGAACGGGTCCAGCCTGCATTTCTCAGCGCCACCCGGCCGTGGACACCGAATCATCCGTTGTGACAGCCCCCCTGTCAGGAGCCTGTCGGACTTTGGGGGATCGAAGCGAAAAAGTGAGACAGGCTCCTAACGAAGAACAGCAGGCCTACGCCGGGCTGGGACCGGACGCCATCCTCGATGCGGTGGAGGCGGCCGGCTACCGGACCGATGGCCGTCTGCTGGCCCTCAACAGCTATGAGAACCGCGTCTACCAGGTGGGCCTGGAGGACGCGCAACCACTGGTGGTCAAGTTCTACCGCCCTGGCCGCTGGACCGATGCCGCCATCCAGGAGGAACACGACTTCAGTCTGGAACTGGCGGCACGGGAGATCCCGGTCATCGCCCCCATCCGTGACAGCCACGGCCGTACCCTGCTGCACCACGGTCCCTACCGCTTCGCCCTCTATCCCCGCCGCGGCGGCCGCGCACCGGAACTGGACAACGCCGACCACCTGGAGCAATTGGGCCGTTTCCTCGGCCGCATCCACAACCTGGGGGCCGTGCGTCCCTTCGAGCACCGTCCCACCCTGTCCATCCGTGATTTCGGTGAGGACTCCTGCCGGTATCTGCTGGAGTCGGGTCATATCCCCGCTTACCTGCAAACCGCCTACCGTACCCTGGCCGAGGACCTGCTGGCACGCATCCGCAACTGTTACGAGCGCGCCGGAGACGTGGAGTACATCCGCCTGCATGGCGACTGCCACCCCGGCAACATCCTCTGGACCGATGACGGCCCGCATATCGTCGACCTGGACGATGCGCGCATGGGGCCGGCCATACAGGATCTGTGGATGTTCCTGTCAGGCGACCGTTCCTACCGCCAGGAACGGCTCATGGATCTGCTGGTGGGTTATACGGATTTCCGCGATTTCAACACGCGTGAACTGCACCTGGTCGAGGCCCTGCGCACCCTGCGGCAGATGCACTACGCAGCCTGGATCGCGCGGCGCTGGGACGATCCCGCCTTCCCCCAGGCCTTCCCCTGGTTTGCCGAAGCGAAATTCTGGGAGGAACACATCCTCGGTCTGCGAGAACAGGCAGCGGCCATGGACGAAGCGCCGCTGGCGTGGGATTGACAGAGTGGACCGCTACTCCAGATCCGACTTGTCCAGGCCGAAACAGCCCCGGCAATCGAAGGTCAGCAGCCAGCTGGGCCGCAGCATGGCCATGACCGCGGTGAGAAATCCGTTGACGAAGCCTTCCGGGAAGATCATCAGGGGCAGAAACGGCAGGTATTCATAGGCAAGCTGTTCCATGCTGTAGGTTTCCGATACCGCCAGCACCGTCACCAGCGACAGACTGCTGGCCGCCGCCGCCATGCCCCCGCCAACGAAGCCGCCGGCCAGCACGTAGATGAAGTAGTTGCGCGGCAGCTTGTACTCCACCACCAGATACATGAGTTGGCTGGCCATCACCGGCACGAAGACGAACAACAGCCCGTTGAGACTGAAGTTCTCCCAGCCGCCAAGACCGTTGAAGGTGCCCCCCAGCAATACCAGACTCATGCCGACCAGGGCCATCTGCCAACCGAACATGAGGGTCATGATGGTGGCGCCGAGAAAATGGAAATTCAGGCCCGGGCGGATACCCGCGTTGAGGTTCCATAACAGCAGCAGCAGGACGCAGGAGCCCATGAACAGGTGCAAATGCCTGCGTTCGCGGAACCGGGACCAGTCTGCGCTGAACACAGCGGCCAACAGTGCCAGGGCAAACAGGCCATGGACCAGCCAGGGCCAGGGCAGGGAAAGGAGGTCGTCAGTCAGACTCATGGCATGTTCACTCCCGCGGGTAATGTCAGATCATAGCCCCGCCCCATGGCTCCCGCCACTGACAATTCTCACCGCCCTGCCGCCAACACCCACCGACAGGGATGCCTCCTCGGGATCGACGGCACGGAAGGTGCATATCCCATGTTGAGGCAACATGCAGCCGGCTCTGTTTTTCTTATAAAATATCAGTCGGTTGCCGTACTCACCCCGATCCCCATCAGGGACCGGCCATGGGAAACACGCCTCGCAGATGTTTTTCGCGACGATGACGATTGAAATGTGCAAGACCCTTCGCAATCTGCAAGCGCACGGCGGCCGGTCGTGGATGGAACGGATGGCCGCACTCCTGCTGCTGTCCTCCGCACTGCTGTACACCAGTGAGACCCTGGCCGTCCCCACTTTGTGGGGCATCGACGAGGACGACAGCGAGCTGTTCTCCATCGCCGACTACAATCACCCGCAGGCCACCTATACGAGCTATGGCCAGCTGTACTACCAGCACGGCAACCATCTGAAACTGGTACCGGATGAACTGGAGGGCTTCACCCTGGATACCGACGGCACCGCCTACATGATCGTCAACGACGATATGAGCGGCTACGACGAGCCGGTGCTGGTCTCCTTCAACATCTACAATGCCAGCCAGAGCGCCACCAACGTGGTGGATATCATCGGCGCGGTGAACAGTTCCGGCAAGCACATCACCGGCCTGTCCATCGACCCGCAGAGCGGCCAACTGTATGCCATCGTTCGCTATGGCTCCAATTCCCGCGCCGACAAACTGGTCACCCTGGACAAACACACCGCCTCCATCACCCGTTATGTCGGCAGCATCCAGGGGCTGGGCGAGTCCGCCTCCGACGACGAGGACCTGGAATTCGACCACCTGGGCAATCTCTATGTCACCGACTTCAAGGATGAACACCTCTATCGCGTCGACCCATTGACCGGCGCCATCCTGGAAGTGGTGGACGACAACGAACGGGACGGCCTGGGCCACCGGCGGGTCAAGATCGAGGGCATGGCCTGGGACCCGGAAAGCGGCCGCATGGTCGCCTTCAACGACTACAG
>CAYPEH010000137.1:0-7500 GCA_964409585.1 uncultured Chromatiales bacterium
CGCACCCTGGTGGGTGGCCGGGTGACCAGCTACGAATCCCTCATCGACCGGGCGCGGCGCGAGTCCGTGCTGCGGATGAAGGAACAGGCCCGGGAACTGGGCGCGCAGCGCATATTCAACGTCAAGTTCGAGACCAGCGCGATCTCCAAGGGCCGTGGCAACAGCATCGGCTCGGTGGAGGTGCTGGCCTACGGCACCGCCGTGATCCAGCGCCGCGGCGGTGGTTGAAACGGCCGGTTCCACGGCGCGGAGATGGAATATTCCAACCCCCAAATACCCGAAGGCATCAATACCAGCCAGCAGCATCCGTTGAGGGAATTCCTGCTGCTCAGCGCCGGGGTGCTCGGGCTGGTGCTGCTGTTGGTGCTGATCGTGGCAATGGCGGGGGAACGCCTCGCCACCTGGATCCCGTTCCGCGCCGAAGTGGCCCTGGCGGAGCCCTACCTGGCGCAACTGGCCCCGCTGGAACAGCAGGAGGATGGGCGGTACCTGCAACGGCTGGCGGAGCGGCTGACCGCCGGCATGGAATTGCCCGACGGCATGGACATCACCGTGCACTACCTGGAAGGCGATACCGTCAACGCCTTCGCCACCCTGGGCGGCCATGTGGTGATCTACCAGGGCCTGCTGGAGAAGCTGCCGCACGAAAACGCCCTGGCCATGGTGCTGGCCCATGAGATCGCCCATATCAAACTGCGCCACCCCATACGCAGCCTGGGGCGTGGCGTGTCGGTCGCCCTGCTCCTGAACGCCATCACCGGGTTCGGTGACCGGCAGGCGGCCGCCGGACTGCTCGGCGAGGCCGGCTTGCTGACCCTGCTCAGATTCTCGCGGGAGCAGGAGCGTCTGGCGGATCGGGAGGCCCTGGCCGCGGTCCAGCGCCTGTACGGGCATGTGGCCGGCGCGGTCGATCTGTTCGAAATGCTGGAAGGGGAGCGCCGGCATGGCGTGGAGCCGCCGCAGTTCCTCAGCAGTCACCCGCTGGACCGGGACCGCATCGAGTCCATGCAGCGCCTGGCGCTGGAGATGGGCTGGCCGGCCGAGGGAGAGGTCTCACCGCTGCCGTGGGGCGGCGGGGAACGAGGCCGCCGGAAGTACCGGATTGGGGCTGGCTCTCAGCGCAAATCGTGATCCACCGCCCACACGGCGGCTTCCACCCGCGACTTGAGGCCGAGTTTCTTGAGCAGGTGTTTGACGTGGACCTTGACGGTGGCCTCGGCGATGCCCATTTCACGCGCGATCAGTTTGTTGCTCATGCCGGCGGCCAGCAGTCTCAGGGTCTGCGCCTCGCGTTCGGTCAGGTGGGCGTCGGCCGGCGCGCGGGCCACCGGTTCCTGGCGTAGGGCGCGGGCCAGCAGCTCGGTCAGGCGCGGGCTGATGGCCAGGCGGCCGGCGGCGGATTGTTGCAGGCGTTCCAATAGTTCCTCCGGCTCCATGTCCTTGAGCAGATAGCCGTCGGCGCCGGCACGCAGGGCGGTGACCACGTCCTCCTCGGCGTCGGAGACCGTCAGCATCACCACCCGTGCGTCCAGGTCCAGGGCCTTGAGGGCCGCCAGGGTCTCCAGCCCGTCCATGCCCTTCATGTTGAGGTCGAGCAGGATCAGGTCGGGGTTCAGTTCCCGGGCCAGGGCGATGCCGGCCTCGCCGCCGTCGGCCTCGCCGACGATCTGCATGCCGGGGTCCAGTTCCGAGAGCTGGCGCATGCCCTTGCGGATCAGGGGGTGGTCGTCGATGACCAGGATGCGTTGAATTGTCATGGGGGCATGAAACCTCTGAACAAATACCGGGGGATGGGGGGTTGGGGGAAGGGTTGCATCGGTGCTCTCGCAGGCCATTGATTTTCATCCTTCCCCCAAAATAGGCAATCCCCCGCAAGGGGACTCTGATCAAGGCGCATGATACCTTGATCAGCGTTTCCTTATGGTAACCCTGAATCTGTGGGTTCATCGAGGCGCATAGCGTAAGCTCTTGATCCGCCTGGTCATGGGAACCTCTGAGCCGGTCGTGGAACGTGATCTCGCCGCCAGAATCCGCCATTTCTGCGTTGCCCATCTTCGCAATAGCGGGCTATTGCGTGCGATGGGCGCCTTGAACTGACGGATTCTGATCGACGATCTCTTCGTCCCAGACCGGCTCAGAGGTTCCCTATGAAAAATCTCGCCAGACCGTGGGGTATGGCTGCGATTTTTCATTACGCCATCCGAATCAATATCTTACACTCTGCATCCCCTCTGAACCCACGGATTCAGGGTAACGAATTGGCGATGTCCATGGGACTTTGCGAATCGTCTTCCGGCGCCGGCTTGAATTGCAGGGATACTCGCGTGCCACCGTCGCTGCCGGGCTCGAAACGAATCTCCCCGCCGAGGGTCGCGGCGCGTTCGCGCATGATGGCGAGCCCGTAATGGTGTATCCGCTCGGCTTCTTGCGGCATGCCGATGCCGTTGTCCTCGACGATGACGGTTACCAGCCGGTGGCCACGGCAGTCCAGCCGCACGGTGGCCCGGCTCGCCTGGGAGTGTTGCACTACGTTGGCCAGGGCCTCGCGGACGATCTGCAATACGTGGATCTCCTGATTGGCCCCCAGTTCGCAACTGTGCAGCTGGTTGTCCAGTTCCAGTTCCAGGCCGCCGCGCTCGCTGTATTCGCGCACGGTGTCCGCCAGGGCCGGTCCCAGTCCCTGGCCGTGCATGCGCAGGCGGAAGGTGTTGAGCAGTTCGCGCAACTGACGGTAGGCGGCGCTGACGCCCTCGCCCAGCTCTTCGAGCACTTCCGCGGCATGTTGTGGATCGGGTTCCTTGCGCATGCTGTGGCGCAGGCGGGTGACCTGGATCTTCAGGTAGGAGAGGGACTGGGCCAGGGAGTCGTGCAGCTCGCGGGCGATGACGCCGCGTTCCTCCAGCAGGGCCAGGCGGCGGCGTTGCAGGATGCGGCGGGTGACGCCGACCGCCATGCCGATATGCTGGCCGACCGCTTCCAGCAGTTGCACCTGCCATCCCTCCAGGGCCTGTTCGCGCCGGGTGTTGAACAGCAGGGTGCCGTATTGTTCCTCCTGGTCGCGCACCGGCACCGCCAGAACGTCACAGTCCGAATCCGGGACTTCCATGACATGGGTCTCGCCATTGCCCATGCAGCGGCGGCAGGCGGCTTCCACGCAGAAAGGGGGCTCCGCGCCCGTGCGGGTGAGCAGGTGGGCCGTTTGCAGGTCGGGGTCGGCGAGGCACAGGGTGCTCGGACCGATGCCGACCAGGGCCTCGATCTCCTGCAACAGGGCCCGGTAGGTGCTGTTGTCCACCGGCGCCTCGGTCAGGCGCCGGCTGGTGTCGTACAACAGGGCCAGGGAACGGTTGCTGCGGGTCAGTTCCGCAGTCTTCTGTTCCACCAGGGATTCCAGATCCTGGTACATCTTGGAGAGGTCCGCGGCCATGCTGTTGAAGGCGAAACCCAGCCGTCCCAGTTCGTCCTCGCCGGTGTGTTGCGCGCGCACCGACAGATCCCCCTGGCCGGCCCGCTCGGCGCACAGCAGCAGGTTGCGCAGGGGGCGCAGAACGTCCTTCTGCATCAGGATCAGGGCGCCCACCAGCACGGACAGGGTGAGGAACAGGGCGATGGCCTGGATCACGCCGAGCAGTTGGATGTTGCTGTCGGCATCTTCCTCCAGCAGACGCACCAGGTAGTCGATGTCCGCGACGAACTGGTTCACGCGGCTGAAATAGCGGTCGCGGTTCCGTGCCATGGCGGCGGTTTCGTCGTGGTCCCCGGCCCGGGCGGAGTGCCGGCTGTAATCCAGCAACAGCGGTTTGATCTCCTGCTGCCACTGGTCATGCACCCGGTTCCAGGCCGCGCGCCGGGGCTCGCCAGGGTCGTCGGGTATCGGCGCCAGCAGCCGCTGGCTGGTCAGGCGCTGCTCGAATTCGTCGATCAGGCCGGCGATCTGCCAGGCCTCGTCCTGTTCCAGCACCGGCCCATAGGAGAGCCGCGAGGCGATGCGGTAGGACTGCATGCGCAGGGAACCGGCCACGTTGATGGCGGCGCCCTCGCCGTGGGTGAAGCGGGCGATGACCAGCGAACTGGCCATGCCCAGCAGGGCCAGCGCGGTGATGGCGCCCATGACCAGCCCCGTGCGCAGCAGCAGGGAGCGGCGGAACGGGTTGAGAAAGACGGAATCCATCAGCCGGTACCGGTGGGTGGAGGATCCCACTATAGGCAAGCCCGTGGTCCCATACAACGAGTACGGACAGGCGGGGGGTAAAGGTATCCGCCGCGCGGCCGATATTTGCGATTCATCAAAGGCTGGCAAGGGGTGTATACTACTAAAGTGGGTACTCCCTTGGTCGAATTGCCTTGTTTTACTGGGGTAATTACCCTGATTTACCTACTGGAAATCCCCCTTAGGTGGTACGGACATGAATCAGCTTGCTGTCTCCTGGGCAACGACGGACGATCTTTTCCTGCGGCGTCTGTATCTGTTCGCACCCTTTGGTACCCAGCAGTTGCAACAGCTCATGGACAGCGCGCGGCTGATCCGGCTCGAGGCCGGCGAGTACCTGTTCCAGCAGGGGCAGCCCGCCCCCCGTTTCTTCGCCCTGCGCAGTGGCCAGATGAAACTGTTCCGCCTGTCGCGCCGGGGGGATGAAAAGGTCTTCGACGTGGTCGGCCCCGGCCAGACCTTCTGCGAGGAGATCATGTGCACGGAGCAGCCGGTCTATCCGACCACCGCCCAGGCGCTGCGCGATTGCGAGGTCTATTCCTTCAGCTTCGAGACCTTCGAAACCCTGTTGCGGGGCTCCCCCGACGCCTGCCTGCACTTCATGACCGATCTGGGGGAGCGGATCAGCCGCCTGATCAAGGAACTGGATGAAGTCACCCTGCAGGATGCCACCACCCGCCTGGTGAGTTTCCTGCTGGAGCACGGCGCGGCGCGCGGGGATGCCGACGTGGTGCTGGACGTACCCAAGGGCATCATCGCCTCCCGCCTCTCCATCCGGCCGGAAACCCTCTCCCGCATTCTTCACCGCCTGCGTGACAAGGGTCTGGTGGAGGTGAAGAGAAGCTCCATCCACGTCAACGACGTGGCCGGCCTCAAAGCGGTCCTGCTGCGATCCTGAAACGCTCGATGGCGGGCAGGTGCGCGGCCAGGTTCTCGAAACGGTGGCTGCCGCCCGGCTCCACCACCACCTCCTGGTTCCGGTAGCGCCTTTCCGCCAGCCGGTAGTCCAGCACCTCGTCCCCCGTCTGTAGCAGCACCAGGTAGCGTTCGGCCTCGCCGGGGGCCGGGCGGTACATGCGCCGCAGGCTGTCCAGGTATTCCGCCTTCCACTGGAAGATCTCCCCACGGCACCAGTCCCGGTTCGGTCCGATGAACGGGGCCAGGGTCCGGCAGGGCTGGGTGGCGGGATTGATCAGGACGCAGGGGATCAGGTGACGCCCGTTGAGCCAGTCGGCGTAATACCCGCCGAGGGAGGAACCCACCAGCAGGTCCACACGCTGCGAGGCGATCAGATCCTCCAGCAGGGCGATGGCTGCCAGCGGGTCCGGCGGCAGATCGGGGGCGAGCACTTCATCGTCGCCGAAATGGGCGCGCAGGGTGGCGGACTTTTCGCCGTTGCCGCAACTGCCGAAGCCGTGGATATAGAGCAGCATGAGGGGCTTGTCCCTAATGTTGCATACGAATACAGACAAGAAAGACGAATAAAAAAGTACACTTGGCTAATTTGATGAATAGCATGCGGTGATTTTCAATTCTGTGTCTGCATCTTCCGGGAGAAATAATTTCAACGCGGCTGACATGGAAAATATACGATAAGAAAATTACGGGAAATACGGGTATTTCTTTTTGTTTGCGGGCAACCTTCTGCCGTCCATTGGAAAGTGGTGAGTACCCGCAGACGAATATTTGTCATCGTGGCGCTATTGGGTATCATCGAATAGGGCATTGAGATGAATATCGTCTGGAGGCAGACATGCCTGCAATTCACAGCCGCAACTGGTGCAATGAATTCAGCGTCGCCCGGATGCAGGCCCTGATCCTCGTGGGCCTGTTTCTCGTAGCACAGGAAACCCTCGCTGCCGTGATTGTTCATTCGGACAGCGAGTTTGCCGACAGCAATTGGAACATCTCGGTGGAGGGAATGTATTGGAGCACGGGCACCAATGCCTCCACCCAGGCCCAGGACAGCGGGAGCCATGGCGCCTACCGGCTGATCGAAGCGAACATCTGGGCCGGGTTGTTCCAATCGAGCAACATCTATTTCTATCACACCAACACCGCGTTCACCTACGACCCATCGAGCAGCGGTGCCATCACATCGCTCGACATCGCCTTCGATCGTCTCTGGATACAGGGCGGTATGGATTTCCTGCCCTACCTGATCCAGAACAATACGCGCTACATGGCCGACACCGCCTATCGGGTGTTCGTCGATACCTGGTCGGGAAGCGGCTGGATCAATCATGCGTTCACGGGTTTGACCGCCAACGACTTCGGTGGTATCGGCTCACGCCCGGATTTCAGCGAACAAGGTGCACCCATCAGCTTCGGCTTCGTTGCCCACGGCGGTGTGGGCAGTGGGGCCCTGGCGTCCAAAGTGGGTTTCGACGACTGGACGATTACAGTGACCAACAATGCACCCTCTGTTCCCAGCCCCGGAGGCATATGGCTGCTGTGCGCCGGTTTGTTCGGCATGCTGGCTGGCGCTGTCACAGAGAAACGAAATACGCAGGGCTCTGATATTCCATAATCGCGTAACAGTTTTTCCGATACGCCCGACTTTTACCTTCCTCCTGAAAGCACGCGCGCGGGGGCAGCCGTCCGCCATTTTGATGTCATGGATATGGAGCAGCATGAGTGAGGGTCTTATTGAGAGGGCGCGCCCAGCCGGAACACAGCCTATTTACGCTTTTCCGCCTTGCTGTAAACCAGCCCCCGATCTCTTTTTCCGACGGAAATCACGTAAATAACTATTTCTCTATCGTCAACTTCATATACCAGGCGATAACCCGCCGAACGCAATTTGATTTTATACACGCATTTAAAACCGCGCAGGCGGCTTGACGGGTTGTGTGGATTTTCTATTCTCTTCTCAAGCTTCTTCTTGAACTGTTTCCGTATCGACGGATCCAGTTTTTTCCACTCCTTCAGGGCGCTGGGTAAAAACTTGATTTTATAGGTCATCAAGATTCACTTCGATCGCTCGTTCTTTTTCACCGGCCCGGTCTCTCACGATTTGGGCCAGCTCAGCGTCCTCCAGCCTATCCATCAGCCATTCATAGGTCTCAGCCGGTATGAGATACGCAGTGGGAACATTGTGGTTGAGGATCGCGATGGGAGCACCTTCGGCCTCATTGAGGAGAGCCGTTGGATTTCTCTTTAATTCTGAAATGCTTGCGGAGCAGTTGGATAGTACTTGCCTCATAGGAATACCTTAAAACAAAGCCAGATTTGTCTCTTAATGTAGATCCTGTTTTAGCTTTCTTCAAGTCCCCCTCGTAACGGGCGGG
>CAYPEH010000138.1:0-7408 GCA_964409585.1 uncultured Chromatiales bacterium
CATCCTCGCTGTCCCACTTTTTCGCTACGATCCCCCTGAGTCCGACAGGCTCCTGGGTTAATACTATGCCCCGGCGCGCGGATTATGCTTTGACAATTGTTACATGGCAGCCGGTTTCGGTCTGTCATGGACCGTCGGTATGGGATCCGGCCCACGGGGGCACACGCCCGGTGGGTAAGGAACCCTTGGCGGTTGATTTGCCTTTCGTGGTCTGTCATGGGCCGCCAGGGAACCTCTGAACAAGTCGTGAAACGCGATCCCGCCGCTGGAACCCGCCATTTCCGCCTTGCAAATCTTCGCAATAGCGGGCTCACGCGCGATTGCCGCCCCGCATCGGCTTCATGTAGCCTTGGCGTCGTTTCACGACCCACTCAACGGACTCAGGCACGCCTGGCATTCCATGGAAATACCGTCTGATCCCGCCATGGCAGCGGCTCCCAAGGCGTTGATGATCGCCTTTCATTTTCCGCCGGAGACCGGCAGTGGCGTGCATCGCACGCTCAAGTTCGTCGATTATCTGCCGGAGTTCGGCTGGCGGCCCCTGGTGCTCAGCGCCCATCCCCGCGCCTTCGAGCATGCCGTGCCCGAGAGCGTGCGGCAGATTCCCGAGGGGGTTCCGGTGGAGCGCGCATTCGCTCTGGACAGCGCGCGCCACCTGGCCATCGCTGGCCGCTATCTGCGTCTGACCGCCTTGCCCGACCGCTGGATCAGCTGGTGGCTGGGAGGGGTGCCGGCCGGTCTGAGGATGATCCGGCGGTACCGGCCGCGGGTGATCTGGTCCACCTACCCCTTCGGCACCGCCCATCTCATCGCCTGGACCCTGCATCGTCTCACCGGCATTCCCTGGGTGGCGGATTTCCGTGATCCCATGATCGTCGGAGACCATCCCTTCGATCCGGCCCTGCGCCGGGTGCGGGGCTGGCTGGAGCGCCAGGTGGTGCGCCATGCCGACCGGGTCACCGTCACCACGCCCGGCACCCGGAGCCTCTATGCGGGGCGCTATGCGGAGCGGGGGGAGGATCACTTCCGGTTGGTGGAGAACGGCTACGATGAGGACAGTTTCTCCAGGGTGGAAAGGGCGCTGTCGTCGCGCGGCCGGCCGGATGGTCCCCTGACCCTGGTGCATAGCGGTGTGTTCTACCGGGACGGCCGCGACCCTTCCGCCTTCTTCTCCGCCCTGGCCAGGTTTCGCCAGGACGGGCGCATCGGCCCGCGGGATCTGCGCGTGATCCTCCGTGGCTGCGGCGATACCGGGTATTACCAACGGCGCCTGGATGAACAGGGCATCGCCGATCTGGTCAGCCTGGAGCCCCATGTGCCCTATGAACAGGCCCTGGCGGAATTGCTCACCGCCGATGGCCTGCTGTTGTTCCAGGGCAGCCGCTGGAATGCGCAGATTCCGGCCAAGCTGTATGAATATTTCCGTGCCCGCCGGCCGATCCTGGCACTGGTGGACGAGGCCGGCGACACGGCCCGGCTGATCCGCTCCCAGGGGATCGACACCCTGGCCCCCATCGAGGATGCCGGGGGGATCGCCACCGCCCTGGAAAGCTTCCTCCGGCTCCTGCGCGCCGGCGGGGCGCCGCTGGTGGCCGCAGACCGGGTGGAACGATTCTCGCGCCGCGCACGCACCGCCGAACTGGCGAAGCTGTTCGATGAAGTCGCCGGCGGGGCTTGAAACCGTGGCGGTCCTGGTGGGGGCCGATGTCAACGGTCTGGGGGTGATCCGCAGTCTGGCCGCGGCGGGTATCCCGCTGCTGAAGATGGATACGGACCCCCGCCGCCCCGGCATGCGTTCCCGCCACGGCCGTGCCGTGGTGGTGCACTCCCTGGAGGGGGAATCCCTGGTTTCCTCGCTGCTGGATCTGGCCGCGCGCCTCTCCCGGCCGCCGGTCCTGTTTCTCACCGAAGAGGCCTCGGTGAGGACGGTGTCCCGGCACCGCGACCGGTTGCGGGGGCGGTACCTTTTCCGTCTCCCGGCCCACGATCTGTTGATGAGACTGATGGACAAGCCGGGTTTTCACGCCTTGGCCGGGGAACTGGGCGTGCCCCTGCCCGGCAGCGTGGATCTGTCCAGTGAGGCGGATCTGAAACGGTTGGAGGATCTGCGTTTTCCCTGCATCCTCAAACCCGCTTACAAGGACTATGAGTACGGGGCCCGCTTCAAGAAAGCCTACCGGGTCGGGTCGGCCGACGAGGTGGAGCAGCTCTACCGGGAGATTGCCCCGGTGCTGCCGGACATGGTGGTGCAGGAATGGATCGAGGGTGACGACGACCAGATCTATTTTTGCCTGCAATACCGGGGTGGGGGTGGTGAAACGGTGGCCAGTTTCGTCGGCCGCAAATTGCGTTCCTGGCCGCCCCGCGTCGGTGGCACCGCCAGTTGCACCGCCGCGCCGGAGATGGAGGAAGAGGTGCGTACCGCCACCGACCGCCTGCTGGACCCCATCGCCTATGAGGGCATGGTCGGGGTCGAATTCAAGCGTGACCGCCGCGACGGCCGGCTCTACCTGGTGGAGCCCACGGTGGCGCGCACCGACTTTCAGAGTGAGGTGGCGACCCTCAACGGGGTCAATCTGCCGGCGGTGCAGTATTTCCATGAAACCGGTGGGGCTCTGCCGCCGGTGAGGGTTCCGGTGCGGCCGCGCATGTGGCGCGAGCCTCTGGACGATCGCTGGGCGGCGCAGATGGAACCGGACTTCCAGCCGCACCTGCCGCGGGGCGGCGTCTGGGTGGATGCCTACTGGCGCTGGAACGACCCACGGCCGTGGCTGGACCTGCAATGGCAGCGATTGCGGGAAAAATGGCAGGCCCTGACGGGGGGCGCCTGATGGCGGGACGGCAGCTTCCTTATGGAAACTCCGATCGAGTCGCCGCGCGCCTTGATCAGAGTCCCCTTGCGTGGGGTTACTCATTGGGGGAAGGATGAAAATCAATGGCTTACGGGGAAAGTGGTGCACCCCTTCCCCCAAACCCCTATCCCGCGGTGCTTGCTGGGAACTCCCCTATGCCAATTGGAAGGGGGGGGAGTACCGTGCCGCCCTGGCTGGTCTGCTGGGGGCGGCCGGCGGGGCGAACGAACGGCGTCTGGCCGGGGAACTGGCCGCCGTCTACGGCAACCCCGCCGGTATCCTGCTGCTCAATGCCGGGCGCACCGCCATCAAGCTCGCCCTGGCAGCCTTCCGGGCCGCCCGGCCCGACCGCCGCCGGGTGCTGGTGCCGGCCTATGTCTGCCCCAGCGCGGTCGAGGCGGTGATCGACAGCGGCTTGGAGCCGGTGGCCGTTGCCGTGGACACCAATCTGAACATGGACCCCGAGGCGCTGGAAGCCCGCTTGGAGCAGGACGTGCTGGCGGTACTGGCGGTGCACGCCTACGGCTGTCCCGCCGGGATCGAACGCATCGAGGCCTTGTGCCGGCAGCGGGATGTCTGCTTGCTGGACGATGCCGCCCAGGTGTTGGGTGTGCGCCGGGAGGGCAGGCCGCTGGGCACCTTTGGCGATGTGGGCATCCTCAGTTTTGCCCAGTCCAAGACCCTGGTGACCGGGGTGCGGGGTTCCGGCGGCGTGCTGATCGTCAACCACGAGGAATGGCTGGAGCCGTTGCGCGCGGCCTGGGAGCGGCTGCCCCCCGCCAGGGGGAGGCGGCGCCAGTTGCTCCATTTTCTGGCGCATTACCAGTTCGAGCCCGCGCTGGGGCTTTTGGGGTACTATGCCCAGCGGCTCCGTGAGCGGCTTGGGATCGGCGGCGGCGGGGACTGGTTCCGCCCCGCGCGGATTTCAGCCATGGAGGCGGCCATCGCCCGCCGACAGCTCGCCCGCCTGGATGAACTGCTGGCGGAACGCCGTCGGATCGCCGGTGAATATGGCCGGGCGCTGGCGGGCCTGGAGGGGGTGTGCATGGCCCAGCGGGCGGATGGCGCGGGCATCCTCACGCGCATCCTGGTGCGGTTCGCGGATCGGGACGATGCCGCCCGGGTCGGCCGCTGTCTGCGCGGTGTCGGTGTCCGCACCCGTTCCCCTTATCCCCCTCCCCGGATCGCGGGGCTTTCCGATCAGGAACGCGAATTGCCGGCGCATCTGCTGGAACTGCCGTCGCCGGCCAGCATGCCGGCCGGGGACATCCGCCGGGTCTGCGCCCGTCTGCGGGATTGCCTGGCGGGGCGGATTGGCATGGAGAATCGCCCGGCTCAAGAGTCTGTCGGACTTAAGGGAATCGAAGCGAAAAAGAGGGACAGCGAGGATGATTTTTCATGATTTTGAGGAGCATAGTGGGAACTAGCAGCCTGTCGGACTGGGGGGAAGCGAAGCGAAAATGTGGGAGAGCGAGGCCAGTTTTTCATGATTTTGAGGCGCATAGTGGGACTACGCAACGAAAAATCAGGGAAAAATGGGCCGCTCTCCCGCATTTGCAGCCGTTTCATCCCCAGTCCGACAGGCTGCTATGTAACGAAAAATCAGGGGAAATCAGACCGCTGTCCCGCTTTTGCAGCCGATTCAGCCTAAGTCCGACAGGCTCTCAAGCCTGACGACAAGAACGTACAACGAGCACGAGGAAGAGATGGTGGGTCTGAATTGGCGCGTATTGAAGGAGAACCTGGGCGGTGGCCGCTGGCGGCCGCGTTCCATCGAGGAGCACCTCCATGCCGCGGCGCAATGGCTGGCCCGGGCCCAGGATGCCACCCCGGACGATGGCGTGGCCCACAGTTACGATCTGCGCACCGGGGGCTGGAAACCGTCCTATCCGGAAACCACCGGTTACATCATCCCCACCCTGTACGATTACGCCGCCCGTTTCGATGCTCCGGAATTCGCCCGGCGGGCCGAGCGCATGGCGCGCTGGGAGGTGGCCGAGCAGCTTCCCGAAGGCGGCGTGCGCGCCGGCACCATGGACGCCGATCCGGTGGTGCCGACCATCTTCAACACCGGGCAGGTACTGTTCGGCCTGCTGCGGGCCTGGCGCGAGAGCGGTGACGGGTTGTTTCTCGATGCACTGACCCGTGCCGCCGACTGGCTGGTGGCCGCCCAGGACGGGGACGGCAAGTGGAGCCGTTTCCATTCGCCGTTTTCCGATCAGACCGTCAACCCGTACAACACACGCACGGCCTTTGGCATGGCCCAGTGTGCCCAGGCCACCGGCAGGGACGACTGGATGCGGGCGGCCCAGGCCAACGTGGAATGGGCGTTGGGAACGGCGGCGGAGAACGGCTGGCTGGCCGGCAACTGCCTCACTGCCAGCGGCAACGCCCTGACCCACACCATTGCCTATTCCATCCGCGGCATCCTCGAGGTGGGTGCCATCGCCGGGCGTGACGAGTTCGTCCAGGCGGCACTGGACATGGCCCGACGGGTGGCGGCGGCGCAACGGCGTGACGGCGCCCTGCCGGGACGCCTCGATCCGCAGTGGCAGCCGGCGGAAAAATGGTCCTGTATCACCGGCAACTCGCAAATGGCCATCAACTGGTTGCGCCTGGCGGCCATCACCGGCGAGCGCGGCCTGATCGAACCGGCGCGGCGGGCCAACCGTTTCAACATGAGCGTGCAGGATCTGAACAGCCGCGATCCCGGCGTGCGCGGCGGCCTCAAGGGTTCCCACCCGGTCAACGGCGAGTACCTCAACTACAGCTTCCCCAACTGGGCGGCCAAGTTCTTCATGGATGGCCTGATGCTGGAGCTGGATGCGGGGAAGCCGGCCGGATGAGGGACGGAACCGCCATCATCCGACGGCCCTTGGAGACCCTGAATACGTGCCGGGGGAAGGGGGGTGCCCGCATCCCCCGCAAGCCATGGATTTTCATCCTTCCCCCAATAGACAATCCCCTGCAGGGGGACTCTGATCGAGGCGCGTGGCGGCTGGATCAGAGTTTCCCTCCCGGAGCGCGCTGACCGGCGCGATTAGACACCGTGCTGCGTTCCCAAGTCATTACCTCCCTGCGCTGGGCGGCCATCGGCAAGGCGCTGAGCCAGTTGATCACCTGGGTCATTACCATCCTGGTGGTGCGAATCCTCAACCCGGCCGATTACGGCCTGATGGCGCTGGCCACCCTCGTTGTCTCCTTCCTGGCCATCATCAACGAGCTGGGGATCGGTGCCGCTCTGGTGCAGAGGAAGGAGCTGGACGATACGCTCATACGCCGTGCCATGGGGCTGATCTTCCTGATCAATATCGGCATGTTCCTGGCCCTGTACGCCCTCGCCCCCCTGGTGGCGACTTTCTTCGAGGAATCGCGCCTGACAGCGGTGATCCAGGTCGCCGGACTGGAATTCGTGCTCATGGCCTTTGCCGTGGTGCCGCAGTCCCTGTTGCAGCGGAACCTGGATTTCAAGAACAAATCCATCGTCGAGTTCATCAGCAATGCCCTCGCCAGCGTCAGCACCCTGACCATGGCGCTGTCCGGTTTCGGCGTCTGGGCACTGGTGGCGGGCAACCTGCTGGGCGTGCTGGTGAGGGCGGTGGGGTTCAACCTGGTGGTGGGGCGTTTCATCCTGCCGTCGTTCTCTTTCCGGGGGGTGGGGTCCATCGTCACCTTCGGTGGTTACGTCACCGGTTCCCGCCTGCTTTGGTATTTCTACTCCCAGGCCGATGTGCTCATTCTCGGCAAGATCTGGAGCAAGGAACTGGTGGGTGTGTATTCGGTGGCCATGCACCTGGGCTCCCTGCCGATGCAGAAGATTTCGGGCATCCTCAACCAAGTGGCCCTGCCCGCCTTTTCACGCCTGCAGGAGGACTTCGACAGGGCCTTTTCCCATTACCTCATGGCAGCCCATGCCCTGGCCTTTCTGGTATTCCCCGTCATGTGGGGGATTTCCTCGGTCAGTGCCGAACTCATCGAACTGCTGCTGGGCGGGAAATGGGCGGCGGCGGCCATGCCCATGCAGATCATCAGCCTGGCCATCCCCCTGCGCATGCTCAGCAACATCAACGCGCCGGCGGCGGAAGGCATGGGTTATCCCAGCTTCAGCCTGTACTCGGTGATCGTCGGCTCGGCGGTGATGCCACTGGCGTTCTGGTATGGCAGCCGGTGGGGGGTGAACGGCGTGGCCATGGCCTGGGTGATCGCCTACCCGCTGGTGTTCGGTATCAACATGCTGCTCTTCCTGCGCGTGCTGCGGGCGAGGCTGCTGCCGTATATCGCCGCCATCATTCGCCCCGCGACGGCCGGGGCGGTCATGTACGCGGCGGTGCATGGCTGCCGCCTGCTGCTTGGCGATGCGCTGCCCCTGCCGGTAAGGCTGCTGTCGATGATCCTGACCGGTGTGGTGGTCTACGGGGTGGTGATCCATGCCATCGATCGGCGTGGATTCCGCGAGGTATGGGGATTGTTGAGAGGGGGGTAGTCAGGAGACAGGAGTCAGGAGGCAGGGGGGTTATGGAAGCTCTGAACAAGTACCGGGGGATGGGGGTTTGGGG
>CAYPEH010000139.1:0-7318 GCA_964409585.1 uncultured Chromatiales bacterium
ATAGGGAAGATGCCTGAGGCTCTGAACACGATCTATTATGTCGCCGGGTTAATAACAATGGCGGAACACGGTGATCGGACGATATGGGCCGCTGGGCGGGGCTTGGACAACGCGGGCCGAATTGTGCACAAACCTAGTGACGAATACCCCCGAAAATGGCGACGGTGAAAAAAACGCAGAGATACGGTAAATTGCGCGGGTTTTGATTTCCCTCGGGAATCTCTGAACCGCTTTCTGGCCGGTCCAGGGGGTTCCCGGCGTTCCGTTTCAACCATTCCAACTAGGGGGTCTCCAGCCATGGCTGACCTGATTGCTCCGTCCATCCTTTCCGCTGACTTCGCCCGTCTGGGCGAGGAAGTGGACAACGTCCTCGCCTCCGGTGCCGACATCGTGCACTTCGACGTGATGGACAACCATTACGTGCCCAACCTGACCATCGGCCCACTGGTTTGCGAGGCCCTGCGCAACCACGGTGTCACTGCCGACATCGACGTGCACATGATGGTCAAGCCGGTGGATCGCATCATCCCCGATTTCGCCAAGGCCGGGGCCACCTACATCACCTTTCACCCGGAGGCCTCCGAGCACGTAGACCGCAGCCTGTCCCTGATCCGTGAGCAGGGCTGCAAATCCGGCCTGGTGTTCAACCCCTCCACCCCGCTGTCCCACCTGGATTACGTCATGGACAAGATCGACATGATCCTGATCATGTCCGTGAACCCCGGCTTCGGCGGCCAGAGCTTCATCCCCGCCGCCCTGGACAAGCTGCGCGAATGCCGCCGCCGCATCGACGAGTCTGGTTTCGACATCCGCCTGGAGATCGACGGCGGCGTGAAGGCCGACAACATCGGTGAGATCAAGGCCGCAGGCGCCGATACCTTCGTCGCCGGTTCCGGCATCTTCGGCAAGGGCAAGGATTCCGATCCGCACCGCTACGACAGCATCATCGCGCAGATGCGCGAGGAACTGGCCAAGGTCGGATGAACAAACCCGCCATGATCCTCATCGACCTGGATGGCACCCTGGTCGATTCCGTTCCCGACCTGGCCTACTGCATCGACGAAACGATGAAGCGGCTGGGCAGGGAACCCCATGGCGAGGACACCGTGCGGCAATGGGTGGGCAACGGTGTGGAACGCCTGGTGATGCGCGCCCTGACCGGAGAGCTTTGGGCTGACCCGGACCCGGCCTTGTTCGAACGGGCCATGCCGGTTTTCATGGACCTCTATGCCAGAAACACCTCCGGCCGCAGCCGCCTCTATGCGGGGGTGCGCGAGGGCCTGGAGTACATGCGGGACCAGGGCTACAAACTGGGCTGCGTGACCAACAAGGCGGAGGCCTTCACCGTGCCGCTGCTGAAGGATATGGGGATTCACGATTTCTTCGGCATCGTGGTCAGTGGCGACACCCTGCCGCAGAAGAAGCCCGATCCCGCCCCCCTGCTGCATGCTGCCAGGCAGTTGGGCGCCGATGCCGGCCATTCGCTGATGGTGGGGGATTCGGAGCACGACGTGAAGGCGGCCCGCAATGCCGGCTTCCAGGTGGTCTGCGTCACCTACGGCTACAATCACGGCAACGATATCCGCGACGCCGGACCAGATGCGGTGATCGATTCCCTGGCGGAACTGAAGGATCTGCTGGAACGGGCGGCGTAGGATGGAGTGTTCCACGACTGCGCACCGACGAGCCTGCCCATGACTCCGGAAGAATTCCAACGACTCGCCGCCGCCGGGTACAACCGCATCCCGGTCAAGCGCGAGGTCCTGGCCGACCTCGACACGCCCCTGTCCACCTACCTGAAACTGGCGGACGGCCCCTACTCCTGCCTGTTCGAATCCGTGCACGGCGGCGAGAAATGGGGCCGTTATTCCATCATCGGCCTGCCCTGCCGCACGGTGCTGAAGGTCCATGCCCACCAGGTAACGGTGGAGACCGGCGGCGAGGTGGTGGAATCGGTGCACTGCAACGACCCGCTGGCCTGGATCGAGGAATTCCACGGCCGTTTCAAGGTACCCGAGGTCGAGGACCTGCCCCGTTTCAATGGCGGCCTGGTGGGCTATTTCGGTTACGACATCATCCGCTACATCGAATCCCGTCTGGCCGAATGCCCCAATCCCGATCCCCTGGGGACCCCGGACATCCTGCTGATGGTGGCCGACGAGGTAGTCGTGTTCGACAACCTCAAGGGAAAGCTGTTCCTGGTGGTTCACGCGGACCCGTCCAGCCCCGACGCCTATGACCGCGCCCAGGCCCGGCTGGACGCCCTGGTGGACAAGCTGCGTGGCCCAACCCCGGCCGCGGAAGGCTGCGCCCCCATGCGCGAGGTGAACGAGGAGGACTTCATATCCGGTTTCACCGAGGCCGGTTTCAAAAAGGCCGTCGAGCGCATCAAGGAGTACATCGTCGAGGGTGACTGCATGCAGGTGGTGATCTCCCAGCGCCTGTCCATCCCCTTCCATGCCGAACCGCTGGATCTCTACCGGGTGCTGCGCTGCCTCAACCCGTCGCCCTACATGTATTTCCTCAATCTGGACGGTTTTCACATCGTCGGCTCCTCACCGGAAATCCTCACCCGCCTGGAGGATGGTCAGGTCACGGTCCGCCCCATCGCCGGCACCCGCCGGCGCGGGCATTCCGAGGAAGAGGATCAGGCCCTGGAGCGGGAACTGCTGGCCGATCCCAAGGAGCTGGCGGAACACCTCATGCTCATCGACCTGGGACGCAACGATACCGGCCGTGTCAGCGAGATCGGCAGCGTGGAGCTGACCGACCAGATGGTGATCGAACGCTATTCCCATGTCATGCATATCGTCTCCAACGTGGTGGGACGGCTGAAGGAAGGCATGACCGCCATCGACGTGCTGCGCGCCACCTTCCCCGCCGGCACGGTCTCCGGCGCCCCGAAGATCCGCGCCATGGAGATCATCGATGAACTGGAGCCGGTCAAGCGTGGCATCTATGCCGGCGCGGTGGGCTATCTGGCCTGGAACGGCAACATGGACACGGCCATCGCCATCCGCACGGCCGTGATCAAGGATGGCACCCTGAACATCCAGGCGGGTGCCGGAGTGGTGGCCGATTCGCTGCCCGAACTGGAGTGGAAGGAGACCATGAACAAGGGGCGGGCCATCTTCCGCGCCGTGGCGGCAGCCGAGTACGGCCTGGACAAGGCCCGTTGTTAGGGAAGCTCTGAATAAGTACCGGGAGAAGAAGGTTTGGGGGAAGGGGGGTACCAGTACTCCCGTAAGCCATTGATTCTCATCCTTCCCCCAATAGACACCCCCCTGGAAGGGGACTCTGATCAAGCCGTCACGCGACTTGATCCGAGTTTCCTTAGCAACCTGTCGGACTTGGGATGAATCGTCTGCACAGCGGGACAGCGGCCCGGTTTTTCGCTTCGCCCCCCCTATTGGTCCGGCCACCAAATGTTTATACATTCAGGGCTTCAGGCAGCCGGGTGGATTATCCGGTCCAAGTCAATGGTTGTAGCGGGCTGACCTGAACATACAATAGGAACGTGCTCAAACATCTCCATCTTTCTGCTGGCCTCAACGAAGCGGACTGCCGTCTCTGTGCAGTGCGCAATTCCGTGCTGTTCGCCGGCCTCCGGGAGGGGGATTTCGACCTCATCCACAAACCCATCGAGTTCGTGCAACTGGACCCGCACGACTACCTCTACCATGCGGGCGCCAAGGCCGACTCCATCTACACAATCCGCGAGGGCCTGATCAAACTGGTGCAGTACCTGCCCGATGGCACCCAGCGTATCGTCCGGCTGCTGAGGAACAGCGACGTCACCGGCCTGGAGAGCCTGCTGGGGCAGCCCTACCAACACGAGGCCATCGCTCTGCAACCGGCCCAACTGTGCCGTATTCCCATCGACGTGGTGCATCGCATCGCCCAGGAAAACCCCACCGTGCACCGTGAACTGCTGGAACGCTGGCAACGCGCCCTGAACGAAGCGGACGCCTGGCTGACCCAGTTGTCCACCGGTACTGCGCGTTCCCGCGTCGCCAGGCTGCTGCGCCGCCTCGTGGAGATCAGCGAACCGGACGGCCAATGCCGCCTGGTGAGCCGCGAGGACATGGGGGCCATGCTCGGCATCACCCCGGAAACCGCCAGCCGCACCATCGCGGACTTCAAACGCCAGGGCATCCTCCGCGAGATCGGACCCAACCTGATGGAGTGCGATACCCGCACCCTGTCACAACTGGCCGACGACTGACACCATATTAACAGCCTGTCGGACTGGGGATGAAACGGCTGCAAATGCGGGAGAGCGGCCCATTTTTCCCTGATTTTTCGTTGCGTAGTCCCACTATGCGCCTCAAAATCATGAAAAAATGGCCTCGCTCTCCCACATTTTCGCTTCGCTCCCCCCCAGTCCGACAGGCTGTTAACCCGGCGACCTACCATGCCGGGTCAATAACCACTCCCCCGCCGGGCGGTTCCGATTGATAATCTTCAATGCACCCCGGAGCCCCCCTTCCCTAGCATTGCCGGCATCGCTTGTGTACCCCAGATGAGCGATATTCCCCCTTAAAGGTGTTCCCGCGGCCCAATGGCCGCGGGACTTTTTGATCCGGATCATTCTCATGCGCATTCGTCCAGGCCGGTGCTATTGGTCCGGCGACCTAATGTTTGCACATTCAGCCAGCCTGAGCCCGCCTGCGGCAAGGCATCGAAACGCCGCCGCAGTCATTCTGCGGCCAGTTTCGATAACGCCGGCGCGGGCGGGCTCAGGCTGGCCGCTCATTCAGGATATACCGGTTCGGAGCTTCAGGCAGGCGCCAGCTCTTTGTTGCGGCGCTTGCCAAGGGAACGACCCTTGCCCGCGCGCCGCGCCTCGATCTGTCGCCTGCCTGAAGCTCTGAATGGGTAAACATTAGGTTGCCGGACCAATAAAACAGCCATGGCCCACGCACTGCCACAAGCCTATCTTCTCACCGCCGCCCTGTTCGACCGGCCCGAACAGGATGCCCCTGTGTGGGAACTGGTGCATGTACTGGCAAACCGTGACGCCGCCCACACCCCCGGCCATGAACTCATGCTGGCGGTCATGGGGGAACTGTCCCGCAACGACTATGTCCCCGGCGAACTGGATGCCGAGTACAACCGCCTGTTCGTCTTCAACCTGCCACGGGTTCCCGCCCAGCCCTATGCATCCTGGTGGCTGGAACCGGGGCATGAACTGATGGGGGCGGCAACCCGCAAGCTGGGCACCCTGATGGCCGCCCGGGGCATGGCGGTATCGCCAGACTCCGGCCTCTCGCCCGATCACATCGTCACCGAGCTGGAACTCATGGCCTGCCTGGTGGAAGAAGGCGAAGCGGCTGCCGGCGACCGCCGGTTCCTGCGCGAGCATCTGCTGACCTGGGCACCGCATTTTCTGGCGGCGGTCCGTGCCGCCAGGCCCCTGGTCCGTTACCGCCTGGCAGCCGATCTGCTCGACCGCCTGCTGAAATGGGAGGCCGCGCAGGCGGAACTCCCCTGGTGGGGCTGCGCACCCCATGTGCAGCTCATTCATTGAGCTGCACCCGAAGAGACACCTGGAGCGCTCTGAGTCTTGCTTTGCCTGGGTTGCCGGACCCATAGCCTGGGAACGATTCATGGCTGCGAATTGTCAATGCTGAACCGGCATGGAATTCCATACGGTACAGTCATCGTTTGGTCCAGCCGGCTGAATGATTCCTTCCCTCCGTTGATACCCGCGGCCCGGCCTGGCCGCGGGTCTTTCTTCACCCCCCTTCCCCTCCACACACCTTGATTGACCAATGTCAACGTGAACGGCCGTTTTCGTGTGTTTCATACCGAGGGAACCTCTGAATAAGTCTGGGGCGATGGGATCGCGTTCCACGACTTGTTCAGAGGTTCCCGAGACCCTGCAACCGAATTTCCAGGCCCCGTAAAAAGCCCCCGGTGTCCGCACAATCCAGGAGTACCCCCCATGCAGGTGCAAGAAAATCCCACCAGCATGCCCGGCCAGTGGGACTGTGGTGACTGTCGGGCACGTAACACCGGTCTGTGCCAGGTCCTGGGTGCCACTCATCTGGCCGAACTGCAACAACGGGTGCAACGCCGGCGTTTCCTCCCCCCGTACGTCATTTTCGATGAGGGCACCGAAGGCCGATACCTGTACATCATCCGCCACGGCCTGGTGAAACTGACCTGCTCCTCGGGTTCCGAGATTGGGCGCATGGCACGCCCGCAACGTACCGGGGACGTAGCCGGGATGGAAGTGCTGGGGGAATGGCCCTACCGTTACACCGCCCATGCCCTGATGCCGGTGGAAGCCTGCCGCATCCCGGTGGATTTCCTGCGTGACTGGGCCGACCGGACCGAGGGGGCCTGGCGCGGCCTGTTCCATCTCTCGCAGCGGATCGCCCGCAGCGCCGACGAATGGGCCATGGCCATGTGCCAGGGCAGCGCGCGGGTGCGCGTGGCGCGGCTGCTGCTCTATCTGGCGCAGACCGATCCCAAATACAATTTCGAGCTGTTCCCGCGCAAGGACCTCGGGGCCATGCTCGGTGTCTCCATGGAGACCGCCAGCCGCATCATCGCCGAATTCAAACGCCGCCGCCTCATCCGGAAGGGGTCCCAGGGTGTGCTACAGGCCGACATGAGACGTCTGGAAAGCATTGCCAGCCTGCATGAAGAGTGACACCGCCCCAGGCCGGATCCGCCAACCTGCCCCTCCCGTTTCTTGCACTCTCGCCAGGATGGACTATTAACAAAGTCAGGCGGTCCCCAACGGGCTGCCCAGTCGTAATCCTCCGGCAAACAAGGGGCTCCCCATGAGTGAACATGTCAGCAATGTCCTGATACACATCGACGAGACACTGGCCACACGGCGTCTGGAAGAGATCGAACAACACCTGAGCATGGAGGAAGGTATCTACAGCGCCTGCGTGAATGATCAGGCCCGCCATCTGATGGTGGTGGATTACGATCCGGAAGACATCAATTCCATGGATATCCTGCAACGCGTACAGCGGGAAGGGGTGCATGCGGAATTGATCGGCTTCTGATCCAGAAACAGCGTCACTATTACGGCACCCATGTGACAGGCCCTGCAACCGTTGCCGATTGCAGGGCCTGCAGTTTGCCCGATTCAGGAGAGTGCGCCGATCCTTCCACCGGCGCGCACACCAATGCGGCGGCCCTGGCCGGCTCCGGCACGCCTGGGCTCGAGCTTCGCCGAATCCATGGCGGTGGCTATGAATCCGGCTCCGGCCCGGCGCCAGGAACCGCGACCTACCATGAATATTATTAACCCGGCGCCCTAATAGGTCATGTTCAGAGCCTCAGGCATCTCCCC
>CAYPEH010000140.1:0-7310 GCA_964409585.1 uncultured Chromatiales bacterium
AAATCAGGGAAAATTAGACCGCTGTCCCGCTTTTGCAGCCGATTCAGCCTAAGTCCGACAGACTCATCAATCCCGCCGCAGACGATCCGACACGGCAATCGGCGTCGGATAGCGCATGACGATCCAGTAGGACGAGGCGATGAAAGTAATGATGGTGGCCACCTGGATCAGATAGGATGCCTGCATTCCGATCAGCCCTGCCTCGGCCGCCACCAGGGCGATGATGAGTGAAAACTCACTGATCTGCCCCAGACGGACACCCACCTCGGACGCCACCTTCCTGTCTTCCCCGGCCACGCCCAGCAGGATGCGGAACATCAGCGGCTTGCACAGTATCGCCAGGCCGGCCAGCAACAGGGCCGGAAGCCACACGTCGGCCAATACCGGCAGATCGAAACGGGCACCGAGGGAGAAAAAGAACAACACCAGGAAGAAATCCCGCAGGGGCTTGAGGCTTTCAGCGATATAGAGGGAAACCGGGTTGGTAGCCAGGGCCACGCCGGCGATGAATGCCCCGGTTTCGTGGGACAGGCCCAGTACGTTGGCCAGCTCCGCAATGCCCAGGCACCAGCCGATGGCGACCAGAAAGATGTATTCCTGGATCTTGTTGAAACGCCGGATCAAACGGAGCAGCACATAGCGCTCGAAGAGGAAGGCACACAGCAGCAAGAGAACCAGCCCCATGGCCAGCCTGCCCAATTCCATGACCATGGAGCCGCCGCCAGGATCCCCACCCCGCAGCAACAACAGCAGAACGATGGCGATCAGATCCTGAAGCAGCAGGATGGAGATGATGACACCACCGGTGTGCTTGTGATGCAGAACCGTGGTGGGCAACAGTTTGAGGCCGATGATGGTGCTGGAAAACATCAGGGCCGCGCCGATCACCAGACATTCGATGCTGGTAAAACCGAACACCCAGGCCAGCCCCACTCCCAGCAGCGCGAATCCCAGCGAGCTGACCACGGTCACCACCGTGGTCTCCCGCATCAGCTTCCACAGTTTGTCCGGCGGCAGGTTCAGGCCCAGCAGAAACAACAGAAACATGATGCCCACATGGGCGATATCCTCCACCATCGAAGGGTCCGGGACCAGGGCGAAACCGGAGGGCCCCACCAGCACCCCGAGCACGATATAGGCCACCAGCATGGCCTGGCGCGCATACAGAGCGATGGTGGCCAGCACCGAGGCCCCGGTGAAGACCAGGAAGATAATGAAGACCAGTGGATCATGGTTCATGATGAGAGCATGATACTACCTCTGCCACCTCTGCCCCGCCGCCCTTCCCCATTCCGCTCCTGACGCCCGCCCCATGCTCGCCCGCGTCCTGCAAAACCACGTCTTCGCCAACCTCAGCTTCATCCTGGTGCTGGTGATCGGCACCCTGGCCTATGCCCTGCTGCTGCCACGGGAGAAGGATCCGGAGATCAACTTCAACTGGGTGCAGGTCATCACCGCCCTGCCTGGCGCCTCGGCCAGTGACGTGGAGAAAAGAGTCACGAACGTACTGGAGGAGGGCTTCGAGAAGATCGGCGATATCGATTTCGTCTCCAGCTACAGCCGCGAGGGCCTCTCCAGCATCCTCATCCGTTTCGAGGACATCGACACCCGCACCTTCGACAAGCGCATGAACGACCTGCGCCGCGCGGTGCGCAACCAGGAGGACGAACTGCCGGAGGAGGCCGAGGCTCCGGAGATCTTCGAAATCACTTCCTCCAACGCCTTCCCCACCGCCACCCTGGTGATCAGCGGCGCGGCCGACGATGAAAACCTGCGCAAGCAGGCCCATACGGTGGAAGAGGATCTGGAACGCCTCGAAGGCGTGGACCGGGTGGATACCACCGCCCTGCACGACCCCGAACTGCAAGTACTGTTCGATCCCCGCCGCCTGGAGGGACTGGGCATCGGCCCCACCGACCTGGCCGACACCATCGCCGCCTGGTTCCGCGACAGTGCCGCCGGCAACATCAAACTGGGGGGGGAGGAATGGTTGCTGCGCCTGCTGGGCACCGATGCCGACCCCGCTTACCTGGCCGACCTGCCGGTGCTCACCGCCCGGGGCGAGGTCCCCCTGCGCAGCCTGGCCGCCGTCCAGCGCGGCCGTGCCAAGGCCGACAAACTGGCCATCTACAACGGTCAACCGGCAGTGATCCTGTCGGTGTTCAAGAAATCCGCCACCAACACCCTGGAGCTGGTGAAAAGGCTCGACGAGTACGCCCGCCGGCGCAATGAACTCAGCGGCGTCACCGGCGTCACCCTGACCCTGGTGGACGACCAGACTGAAAGCACCCGCCGCGCCATCGAGATCATGCAGCGCAACGCCCTGCTCGGCCTGATGCTGGTGTTCGCCACCACCTGGCTGTTCCTCGGCACGCGCATCGCCTTCCTCACCAGCATCGGCATCCCCTTCACCCTGGCCGGAACCTTCTGGATCCTGGCGGTCACCGGCAACTCCCTCAATACCTCGGTGCTGCTGGGTGTGGTCATTGCCCTGGGCATGCTGGTGGACGATGCGGTGGTGGTGGTGGAAGGCATCTATTACCGCCTGTCACGGGGCTGGGATTCACTCCGGGCCGTGCTCGATACACTGCATGAGGTATTCGCCCCGGTGACCACCTCGGTACTGACCACCATGGCCGCCTTCCTGCCGCTGATGCTGCTGCCCGGCATCCTCGGCGACTTCATGCGGGTCATCCCCATGACCGTCACCCTGGCCCTGGCGGTAAGCCTGCTGGAAGCCTACTGGATGCTGCCGGCCCACGTGCTGGGCATGCGTATCCAGCTCACCAACCCGTCACGCATCCAGCGCATGCGCCACAGGGCTACCCACTGGCTGCGGGTGAAATACGCCCGTGCGCTGATCAGGGTCCTGCGCCGTCCCAGGCTGTCCATGGGGTTCGTCGGCCTGATCATGGCCGCCGCCATCTACGCCGTCGCCACCGGCATGGTCCATTTCAATTTCTTCGCCATGGAGAACATGCGCCTGTTCTACGTCAACGTACACATGCCGGCCGGCAGCTCCCTGGAGCACACCATGGCCATCACCCACCAGGTGGAACTGGCGGTGCGCAAGCGTCTCCATGAAGACGAGGTACGCTCGGTGGTGTCCTATGCCGGACAGATGTTCACCGAGACCGAACCCCTGTTCGGCGACCACTACGGCCAGATCCTGGTCAGCCTGAAACCCAGGGAACGGCACATGCGCGGGATGGAAGAGGTGGTGGAAGACGTGCGCGGCGTGCTCACGGCCGTGCCCGGCCCGCAGAACGTAACCCTGCAACCCATGAAGGACGGTCCGCCCACCGCCAAGGCCATCAGCGTCAAGGTACGCGGCGACGACTACCGGGAACTGCGCGAGGCGGCCGAGGCGCTGAAGGATATCCTGCGCGCGATCCCGGCCATCAGCGACATCAGCGACGATGCCGGCACCGGGTCCATGGAACTGAACCTGCGCCTGGACACCGACGCGGTCCAACGAGCCGGGCTCGACCCCGGCATGATCAGCCGCACCCTGCGCCTGCTGGCGGACGGCGAGGTGGTCACAGACATGCAGCACGAAGGCGAGCGCCTGGACGTGCGGCTGCGCGCCCGCGAGGAGGCCATCGACTCCATCGACTCCATACTGCGCAACACCCTGCCCCTGCCCGGCGGCGGCGCCATTGCCCTGGGCGACCTGGTACGGGCGGAAACCCGCCGCGGCCTTGGCAACATCCGCCATTACAACTTCCGCCGCGCCATTACCGTGGAGGCCGAACTGGACAAGACGGTAATGAATACGGTGGAAGCCAACGAACGGATACAGGCCGAATGGAACAAGCTGGCCAGGCGCTGGCCGAACATGGACCTGGACTTCACCGGCGAACTGGACGACATCCAGGAAAGTCTCGATTCCATCGCCGTACTGTTCCTGTTCGGCATCGGACTCATCTACCTGATCCTCGGCACCCAGTTCCGCAGCTACTTCCAGCCGCTCATGATCCTCATCACCGTGCCCATGGCCTTCACCGGCGTGGTCGCGGGCCTGATCATCACCGGACACCCCCTGAGCCTGTACACCCTGTACGGCATCGTCGCCCTGGCCGGTATCGCCGTAAACGCCGCCATCGTCCTCATCTCCGCCGCCAACGTGCGCCTGGAGCGTGGCATGAGCGTGGTACACGCCACCGTCTACGCCGCCCGCCGGCGGGTGATCCCCATCCTCATCACCACTCTGACCACCATCGCCGGCCTGTTCTCCCTCGCCACCGGCCTGGGAGGGCATTCACTGCTGTGGGGGCCGGTGGCCACCGCCATCGTCTGGGGACTGGCCTTCTCCAGCGTGCTGACCCTGTTCGTGGTGCCCCTGCTGTACCGGCTGGCCATGGGACGCCGCCCTCCGTCCCCGGGTTCGGAGCTTCCGACCTGAAGCCGTGGGTTCCGGTACAATCCAGCGCCATTCCCGACCTCACACACGAACCGTCCATGTCTCCGCCCACCACCATTCCCTGCATCGTCTACCGGGCATCCAGAAAGGATGAGATGTACCTCTACGTCCACAAGGACAGGAAGCTGGAAGACATCCCCGAGGCCCTGCGCGCCCTCACCGGACGCCTGGAACCGGTCATGGAACTGGAATTGAGCGACCGGCGGCCACTGGCCCGCGTGGACGTGGCGCAGGTCATGCGGCAACTGGCGGATCAGGGCTTCTTCCTGCAGATGCCCCCCGATCCCATCCGGCCGTGGCTCCGGGAAGGCGAGTAGCGGCCGACCTCAGAAACGCAGATCCGCCTTCAGATCCTCCACATCCTCCAGACCGACCGCCACGCGGATCAGGCCATCGGTGATCCCCGCCTCCGCCCGCTGCTCGTCACTGAGGCGTCCATGGGTGGTGGTGGCCGGATGGGTGATGGTGGTCTTGGCATCCCCCAGGTTGGCGGTGATGGACATGACGCGGGTCGAGTCGATCAGTCTCCAGGCCGCCTCCTTCCCGCCCTTCACCTCGAAGGCGACGATGCCGCCATAACCGTCCTGCTGCCGTTTGGCCAGTTCATGCTGGGGATGGGATGGCAGCCCCGGGTAGTACACCCGCTGCACCTGCGGCTGTTCCTCCAGCCAGCAGGCCAGCTCCATGGCATTGTCGCAATGCTGCTTCATGCGCAGTTGCAGGGTTTCCAGACCCTTGAGATAGACCCAGGCATTGAACGGGCTCATGGTCGGCCCGGCGGTGCGCAGAAAACCGAACACGTCCTTGCCGACCACCTCATCACTGCCCACCACGGCCCCCCCCACCAGGCGGCCCTGTCCATCGATGTACTTGGTGGCGGAATGCACGACGATGTCGGCGCCCAGCTCCAGCGGCCGTTGCAGGGCCGGAGTACAGAACACGTTGTCCACCACCAGCAGGCAGCCGTGCGCATGGGCCAGGTCCGCCAGTGCGCGGATATCCGCGATGGCCGTGAGTGGATTGGAGGGGGACTCCAGGAACAACAGGCGGGTTTGCGGCCGCATGGCCGCCTCCCAGGCGGACAGGTCGTCCAGGTTCGCGTAGCTGGTTTCCACGCCGAATTTGCCCAGGTAGTTGTCGAACAGCATGGTGGTGCTGCCGAAGATGGAGCGCGACGAAACCATGTGGTCACCCGCCTTCAACAGGCCCATGCAGGTAGCGAGAATGGCCGACATGCCGGAGGCGGTGGCCACGCAGCACTGCCCCCCTTCCAGGCTGGCGAGGCGTTGCTCGAAGGCGCGCACCGTGGGATTGGTGAAGCGCGAATAGATATTGCCGGGCTCGGCGCCGGAGAAACGCCGCGCCGCCTCTTCGGCGCTGGCGAAGACGAAACTGGAGGTGGCGAAGATGGGCTCGGACTGCTCACCCTCGCCGGTGCGTTGCTGACCCGCGCGGACCGCACGGGTGGCGAAACCGAATTCATCGTATGGATCGGACATGGACACCTCATTTCTCGCTTCGGAAAACCAGGACCAGGCGGACACTCACCCCAATTCCTCGATACCCTGGTTGGCCAACTGGTCAGCCATCTCGTTTTCACGGTGGCCATTGTGTCCCTTGACCCAGTGCCATTCCACTTCGTGCCTGCCCACCAGTTCGTCCAGCCGGCGCCACAGATCCTCGTTCTTCACCGGCTTGCGGGCGGCGGTCTTCCAGCCGTTTTTCTTCCAATTGGCGATCCACTGGGTGATGCCATTGCGCACGTATTGGGAATCGGTGGTGATCCTTACCCGGCTGGGACGGGTCAGGGCCTCGAGCCCACGAATGGCGGCGGTCAGCTCCATGCGGTTGTTGGTGGTTTCCGCCTCACCGCCATGCAGGGTCTTTTCCCGGCCCTTGTAACGCAACAGCACCCCCCAGCCACCCGGACCGGGGTTTCCACGGCAGGCACCGTCGGTAAAAATCTCCACCGTTTCGCTCATTTCTTCTCCGTGTATCGCATTCCGCTGCGTTCGGCCGCCGGCGCGCCCACCAGGCCGCGCCGGGGGCGCCAACGGGGTTTGACGGGGGTCAGGGGGATCACCTGCTTGCGCGCGACGATCAGATAGGCGGCGCCCAGAAACGGCCACCAACGCTGGCCCCAACGTTCCAGAAACTCGGTTTGTTTCAGCAGGCCCACGGCCGTCAGCGGCGGGTAATGCCAGAACGATTGCACGCTTTCCACATCGAATCCCAACAGCGCCAGCCAGTCACGCACCCGATTGACACTGAAAAAGCGGCCGCACCAGGGTGGATAATCCCCGGTGAACACAAGACGCCGCAGGCCCCAGGAACTGAACGGGTTGAAACCGAGCACCAGCAAATGCCCCCCCGCCAGCAACACCCGGTCCGCCTCGCGCAGACACAGATGGGGGTCATCGGCGAATTCCAGGGTGTGGTGCAACAGCACCGCCGCCACGCTGCCCGTCGCCACCGGCAGGGAGTCCGGACCCGCCTGCAACTGGATACCGGCCAAGCGTTCCCGATCCACCACCGCCCGGTGCATGACCCGGCAACCATCCATCATCCCCTGTTCGCTACAGGCCCCGATCTGCAACATGTGATAACCGAACAGATCGGGCATGACACGCCGCACCTGTTCCTGCTCCTCCTCCGCCAGCGCATGGCCCAGAGGGGTGCGGTACCATTCCAGCAGCTGCCTGCGAACAGGCGCATCGGTCTGACATCGGTTGCGTATGCTCATCAGGGCTAGCCCGCATTCCCCGCCGAGGCGGCAGGCAGCGGATGGCAAGCCATTGGATGCAGGAAAGAAATTGATCCGAACCACCTGTTCATCATGAAAACACTCCGCTTGTGCCGCCTGCCGCCCCGGCGGAAAATACAGGCT
>CAYPEH010000141.1:0-7224 GCA_964409585.1 uncultured Chromatiales bacterium
TGAAAAATCATCCTCGCTGTCCCACTTTTTCGCTACGATCCCCCCGAGTCCGACAAGCTGCAAGGTTGTCTCAGTATTGACCCTCCCCCCCATCCACGTCATCGGCCTCGGTATCGCCGGCTGGGAAGGGCTGGATCCCGCCGCCCGCGACGCCCTGCGGGCCGCCGAGATCATCATCGGCAGCCCGCGCCACCTGCAGATGCTGCCCACGGGACTGGCGGCGGAACAGCGTCACTACCCTTCCCCTTTCGGTGCCCTGGCCGACACCCTGGAGGAACTGGCGGGCCGGCCGGTCTGCCTGCTCGCATCCGGAGACCCTCTGCTCCACGGCATCGGTGGCTGGCTCAAGCGCAACCCGCCGGCGCAGCGGCTGGTATTCCACGGCAACCTGTCGAGCATCCAGGCCGCCTTCGCCCGCATCGGCCTGCCCTGGCAGGACGCGGAAGTGGTCAGCGTGCACGGCCGGCCCCTCACCACCCTGCGGCCCCGCCTGGGGGTCAATCGCCTGCTCGCCCTGCTCACCGACTCGCACAGCCATCCGGCGGCGATTGCCGGGGAACTCCTGCTGGCGGGTCACGGCGCCGCGCAGGTCTGGGTGGCCGAGGCCCTGGGCACGGACCGGGAACGGGTCCGGCATTTCCGGGCCACCGAGCTGGCCGAACACGACGGGAGCTTCCACCAGCCCAATGTGGTCATCATCGATACCGGACCGCTGGGCCACGGCCTGGAGTTCCCCGGACTGCCGGATACGGCCTTCGTTACCGATGGCGAAGCGGGCAAGGGCATGCTGAGCAAACGCGAGGTGCGTCTGAACATCCTCTCGCTGCTGCAACCGGCGGCCGGGGAAACCGGCTGGGACGTGGGCGCCGGCTGCGGTGGCGTGGCCGTGGAATGGACACGCTGGCAACGCCGCGCGCGAGTGTATGCCGTGGAGACCCACGCCGCACGGCTGCGGGCCCTGCGCGCCAACCGTGAGCGCTTCGGCGTGACGGCCAATCTGCATATCGTCGAAGGCCGGGCCCCGGAGGCCCTGGAGGCACTGCCGGACCCGGACGCCATTTTTATCGGTGGCAGCGACGGCTCCCTGGAGGCCATTCTGGAAACCGGCTGGCGGCGGCTGCGTCCCGGCGGGAGACTGGTGGCCAGCGCCGTCACCGAGCCCACCCGCGCCACCCTGCAAACCTTCGCCGGGGATCGTCCCGCCCAATGGACCCAGATCGCCGTATCACGCGGGGAGCACCTGGCCGGCCAATTGACGCTGCGGCCGTTCCTGCCCGTGCTGCTGATGCGCCTGGACAAACCCCATGACTGATTCCGCCGGCATCCTCTACGGCGTGGGCGTGGGACCTGGCGATCCCGGGCTGATCACGCTCAAGGCCGCCCGCTGCATCGAGCGGGCTGCCGTCGTGGCCTACCCCGCCAATATGAGCAACGAATCCCAGGCACGGGACATCGCGACTGCGCATATCCGTGCTGATCAAAAGGAACTGCCCATCCACCTGGAATTCAGCCAGGACCGGACCCAGGCGGAACAGGCCTATGACCAGGCCGCACGGACCCTGGCCCGGGAGCTGGACGCGGGCCTCGACGTGGTGGTGCTGTGCGAAGGCGATCCCCTGTTGTACGGCTCCTTCATCTATCTCTGGCGACGCCTGCGGGATCATTATCCGGTACGGGTGATTCCCGGCATCACATCCATCCAGGCCGTGGCCGCCGCCGCCCGCCGGCCCCTGGCGGTCCAGGACCAGACCATCGCCATCCTGCCGGCCTCCGCTCCCGACGGCGCCATCCTGCATGCCCTGCATCACCACGATTGCGTGGCGCTGATGAAACCCGGCCGCCACCGCGCCCGCCTGCTGACCCTCATCGAAGAAACCGGCCGGAGCGGCGACACCGTCTGGGTGGAACAGGCCAGCCGCGACGGCGAACGGGTGGTCCGGGACATATCCACCCTGCCCAGGGAACCCGGTCCCTATTTCGCCATGCTGCTGGTGAGTCGGCCGCTGTGATGAAGCCGTTCACCATCGTCAGTCTCACCGATGAAGGGGCCGGGCTTGCCCGGCGCATCCTCGCGTTGCATCCGCAGGCACGGCACCTGCACAGGCCGAAGCCGTTCGGGGATACCGTGCGGGCACGCTTCCGGGCGGGACACCGCCTGATCATGATCACCGCCACGGGCATCGCCGTGCGCACCCTGGCGCCGGCCCTGGGGGACAAACACCGGGACCCGGCGGTACTGGTGCTGGACCAGGAAGGCCGCTTCGTCATCCCCCTCCTGTCCGGCCACGAAGGCGGCGCCAATGAATGGGCGAGGACGCTGGCCGGACAGTTGGGGGCCTCCTGCGTCATCACCTCCGCCGGTACCTACACCCGCCCCATCCATGTGGTGGGCATGGGTTGCGAACGGGGCTGCCCGGTCGATCATCTGCGCGAGCTGTTCCAGAGAGGGCTGCGGCTGGCCGGCATCGAGGCCGCGCAGGTGCGCGGACTGGCCAGCATCGAACTCAAGTCCCATGAACCGGGGCTGCTGGCACTGGGCGGGGAACTGGGGCTGACGCCGGTATTCTTCAGCGCGGCGGCATTGACCCCTTTCGAGAACCGCCTGAGCACGCGCTCGGAGATCGTTTTCCGCGAGACCGGGGTCCACGGCGTGGCGGAATCGGCTGCCCTGGCCCTGGCCGAGGCACTGGGCGGCCCGGAGGCCGAACTGGTGGTGAAGAAGATCAAGGGCAGGCGTGCCACCTTCGCCCTGGCCCGCTCCTATGCCCCCGATACTTATTGCCACGGGGATGAACCGTCATTTTCTCCATGAAGCGTCTCTACATCATCGGCACCGGCCCCGGCGGGCCGGAATTTCTCGCTCCCGCGGCCCGCGAGGCCATCGGCCAATGCACCGACCTGGTCGCCTATGGCCTCTACCTGGATCTGCTGGGCGGCCTCACGGCCGGAAAGGAGCGGCACACACGCGGGCTGGGCGAGGAAATCGAACGCGCCCGCCTGGCCCTGGACCTGGCCGCCGGCGGCAGGACCACGGCCCTGCTCTCCAGCGGCGACGCGGGCATCTACGCCATGGCGCCGGTGGTCTTCGAACTGCTGGACCGGGAGGCGAGGCCGGAATGGTCCGGCCTGGACATCCAGGTGATCCCCGGCATCTCCGCCGTTCAGGCCACGGCGGCCCGCGTCGGCGCCCCCCTGGGCCATGATTTCTGCACCATCTCCCTGTCCGATCTGCTGACCCCGTGGGAAACCATCGAGACCCGCATACGGGCGGCGGGCCTGGGGGATTTCGTCGTCGCCTTCTACAACCCGGTATCCAGAAAACGGGATTGGCAACTGGCCAGGGCCAGGGAGATCCTGCTGCAACACCGCCCGGCGGAAACCCCGGTGGTGATCGCCCGTCAGGTCACCCGGGCGCAGGAGGACATCCGTATCACCACCCTCGCCGGTCTGGACCCCGCACAGGTGGATATGCTCACCCTGGTCCTGGTCGGCAACCGCGAAAGCCGGCGGACCGGACCCTGGGTCTACACGCCACGCGGCTACGGCCGGAAACTGAATCCATGACTGTCTATTTCATCGGCGCCGGACCCGGCGACCCGGAACTCATCACCGTCAAGGGCCAGCGCCTGATCCGCCAGTGCCCGGTCATCCTCTATGCCGGCTCCCTGGTGCCCAGGGCGGTACTGGCGCAGGCACGGGAGGATGCCGAGATCATCGACAGCGCCCCCTTGCACCTGGACCAGATCATCGGGTGCATCGAGGATGCCCACCGGCGCGGCCTGGATGTGGCGCGGGTGCATTCCGGGGATCCAGGCATCTACGGCGCCATCGGCGAACAGATGCGCCGCCTGGAGGAACTGGGAATCGACTGCCAGGTGATACCGGGAGTGACCGCCACCAGCGCCTCCGCCGCCGCGCTGAGGCGTGAACTGACCCTGTCCGGCGTTTCCCAGACGGTGATCATGACCCGCCTGGCCGGCAAGACCCCCATGCCGGAAGGCGAGGCCCTGGAGGAACTGGCCCGGCACGGCGCCACCCTGGCCATCCACCTGAGCGTCACGCGCATCCACCGCATCGTCGAGATACTGATCCCCCATTACGGGAAGGACTGCCCGGTGGCCGTGCTGTACCGGGTTTCATGGCCGGATCAGGACCAGGTGGAGGGAACCCTGGGGGACATCGTGGAAAAGGTGCGGGAAAAAGGTTTCACACGCACGGCGTTGATCCTGGTGGGGCACGTGCTGAATCCGCAGGACTTCGACGACTCCTGCCTGTACGACCGGCGGCAGGCGCACATCCATCGGCCACGGAAACGCTGACGGCGCCACGGAGGGGACATTCGCGGACTCTTCACCGGACGGAATTTCCAGGTACCATTCACCACGTATCCGCAAGTTGAACTCACTGCATGGATCAGTCCCACAGCGACCATCATTCCGAGGGATTGTTCGTCCGCCTCGCAAGGCGCTACGGGCAACGCCCCGATACCGAGCACGAGCAGGCCATCGTACGGATCGGCATTTCCCTCGTCCTCACCATCTATCTGCTCGGCGTCGCCCTCTACCTGGGCGAGATCACGCCCGGCATCCGCATTTCCCTGTTCATACTGGCCGGCCTGTTCCTGCTGGCCGTCTATATCCTTGCGGCCAATTATTTCCGTCCCCATGAAATCTCTCATGCCCGGCGGATATTCACCCTCTTCTACGATCTGGGTGCCAATTCATTCATCATGTATGCGGTCGGTGAAATGGCCGCGATCCTGTACGTATTCAACCTGTGGGTCGCCAGTGGTTACGGAATACGCTATGGGCAACGGTATCTTCACGGGGCGACCGCGGTGGCCACCGCCGGTTTTCTCGCCGTTATCCACACCAGCGACTACTGGCAGGACAACTACCATGTCGGCATCGGCCTGACCCTGGGACTGTTGATACTGCCCCTGTATCTGGGCTCCCTGCTGAACAAACTGACGCGAGCCAAACAGGCGGCGGAGGAGGCCAACCGGGCCAAGAGCCGGTTCCTGGCCAATATGAGTCATGAAATCCGCACCCCGTTGAACGGTGTCATCGGCATGAGCGACCTGCTCATGGACACCCCCCTCAATGCCGAACAGCGCGAATTCACCCAGACCATTCACGCCTCCGCCCGAACCCTGCTCACCCTGATCGAAGACATACTCGATATCTCGAAAATCGAGGCCGGCAAACTGTCCATCGACATCCAGGACCTGGACCTGCATGCCCTGCTCAATTCCACTTGCCGCATGCTGGCCCCCCAGGCGGAAGCCAAGGGGCTGAAACTGAACCTGTATATCGCCCCCGATGTGCCTTTTCTGCTGCGTGGCGACACCCTGCACCTGCGCCAGGTCCTGATCAATCTGATCGGCAATGCCATCAAATTCACGGAAACCGGCGAGGTGCGGGTACAGGTCGAAAGACTGTCCGGTGGGAACAGCCGCAGCCTGCTCCGCTTCACGGTGCACGATACCGGCATCGGCATCCCCAAGGATATGCAGGACCAGATATTCGAGAGCTTCACCCAGGCCGATTCCAGCAGCACGCGCCGCCATGGCGGCACCGGACTGGGCACCACGATCGCCAAGCAACTGGTGCTGCTGATGGGGGGACGCATCGGCGTGGAAAGCGTTCCCGGCTCGGGCAGCACCTTCTGGTTCGAACTGGAAATGGAACATCAGCCGGTCGATCAGGAACGCGAGGCGGAGGTCCTGGCCCTGCACGAACTGCGCATCCTGCTGCAAACCGACGATCCGGCGGTCATCACCCGGATCCAGCAACACCTCCATGCCTGGGGCCTGAGCGCCATCGTTGCCCGCAGTCCCGGCCAGGCCCTGGAGCAGCTCCGCCTGGCGGCCCGTCAGGGCAGTGATTTCCATGTACTGCTGGCAGACCTGGGCACGGAACCATCCCACCCGGATGAGTGGATTCGGGCCATACTGTCCACCCCGCAACTACGCTCCCTCTCCGTGGTGGCCCTGCGCCACGGACACGATGACAGTGAAACCAAACGCCTGTTGCGGCAGGGCTGTCAGTCCGTGCTCTCCCATCCCGTGGAAAAAACACTGCTGTTCAACGCACTGCATGTCGGTCAGGCCATCGACGGTGAGACGGAACGACTGGCCGACTACCGGCACAAGCGGGTCAACCGGGTCGACAGACCGCTCGACATCCTGCTGGCGGAGGACAACGCCATCAACCAGAAGGTATTGGTAAAGATCCTCGAACGGGGCAATCACCGCATTCAACTGGTGGAAAACGGTGAACAGGCCCTGGACATGCTGGAAGAACGCCACTTCGATCTGGTGATCATGGACATGCACATGCCCGGCATGGGCGGCCTGGAGGCCACCAAGCTGTACCGTATGATGGAGCCGGCCGGCTCCCATCTGCCCATCATCATCCTGACCGCGAATGCCACCCCGGAGGCCCGGCTGGACTGCGAAGAGGCCGGTGCCGACGCCTTCCTGACCAAGCCGGTGGACGCGCACAAGCTGCTGGAAAAGGTGGCCCGGATCGCCCACGCGAAACAGGCGGAGGAATCACCGGCCAGCCAGGGCAATGCCCGCTTCAACGAGGAGCATCTGCGTCAATTCGCTCAACCCCAGGCAGACAGTGACCTCATCGATGAACTGCTGCTCGGCTTCATCCACAACGGTGAACGGCAATTGAGCCATATGCGCATGGCCCTGGCCGCGGGGCAGTTCGACCGCTTCCGTCATATGGCCACTCTGCTGCGGGGCGATGCCTGGAACGTGGGTGCGGAGGCCCTGGCGGAACTGTGCGGCCGGATCGCGGACATGGCCTACCCGGCCATACCGGAACATGGCATGGCCAGGCTGAACCAACTCGCCGATGAATTCGAAGCCACCCGTGGAGCCATTACCACATTCCTGCAAGGTAACCGCTCCACGGGCCAAGGGAACCTCTGAACAAGTCGTGGAACGCGGTCTCACCGCCGGAACCCACGCATTTCTGCGTTGCCCATCTTCGCAATAACGGGCTATTCCGTGCGATTTGCGCCTTGAACTGGCGAATTCCGATCGGCGATCCCGTCGTCCCAGACTTATTCAGAAATCCCCTAAGGAAACTCTGAATAAGTACCGGGGGATGGGGGTTTGGGGGAAGGGATCTAACCCGCGTTCCCGTAAGCCATGGATTTTCATCCTTCCCCCAATAGGCAATCCCCCGAAAGGGGACTCTGATCAAG
>CAYPEH010000142.1:0-7207 GCA_964409585.1 uncultured Chromatiales bacterium
GTGCTACAGCGGCGTTTCGACGCCTTGCCGTGAACGCGCACAGCACGGCTGAACATGACATATTAGGTAGCCGGGTTAATATTTTACCGTGGTCAGTCCCAGCAAATTCCAGTTCTGCATGCCACCGCGGTAATAGAACAACTTCTTCGCCGGAAACCCCAGCTTCAGCAGACCACGAATGGCACGGGGTGACTGGCCGCACCAGGGGCCGTTACAAAACAGCAGAAGAGACTTGGCATGGCGGAAATCCCAACCCTTTTCCGTCTGTCTGCCGCCGAATTTCTTCAGCGCGGAAACCAGTTTCGGGTCATTCGGCTTCTTCGAGAAGGTGGTGAAGGGGACATTGATGGCCGTGGGGATGGTGCCCCGCTTGTACCAGGATGGCGTCCGGGCATCGACGATCAGCCCCACGCCATCGGCCACCTCTTTTTCCATGAAATGGAAGATCTCGAACTCGCCCACGGTGGTGACTCCCGGCGCCGGCGAAGTGGGCTGGATACAGAAAGGCGGGCATTTTCGCGATGTCTTGGCCCAACCCTTGCTGATCAAATGCGAGGTATCCTGAATTCTCTGTACACGTACCTTGCGGCCGTGATGCATGACATCGATGTAATCCTTGTCGGCGGTCAGGCGGACTTTGTACTCACCCGGCGCAGTCGCCCTGCCCTTTCCTTCTTCTGCCTGGGCAAAGGAGGAAAACAGGAAACCTGAGAACAAAAGAATGGCAGCCCCTGTGCGTAACCACATAATCCGACTCCTTAAGCGTGGTGTAAGGGATGATTACTGGACCGTTGACCGGCCCTTATCGGCGCTTGGTAAACAGGCGAATGATGCTTCTGCGCAGACGGCTCACGTCATTGGATTCACGGTAGGCATCGAAAGCCGCCCGACGTCCGGCATCACTCAGTTTGGAATAGAACATATAGCTGCCAAGATACTTGGCACGCAGGATCTCCTCGAAGTGCTCGAAATCCAGCCCTTCGGGAAGTTTCTCCGCACCACCACCGATCACGGCTGAACGGCTGGTGGCAGGCGCGGGAGATGTGGATTCCGGTGCAGCGGCTGCCGCGCCGGAATCGAGACTTTCCGCCTCGGCCTCGATAGCGGAAAGATAATCGTCGTCCTGTGCAAACGCGGCTGATCCGCCTGCAAGGAAGAAAAGACACGCCAGCAGGGCGCCAATCAAGGCCCCCCGCCGTGGATAATTCTCATATCCGCTAATACGCATAACAGCATACCCAATGGCGGCATCGTGGGTGCTGGGCCCACGATTCGTATTTATGGTTGTTATGTATTCCCGATCCGACCAGCCTCGTGTGACCGGCCGGAAGGCAGGAGTGGCGCGTCTGCGCCTTATGCTCTTATTGTTTTGGGCATTGGCAGCACAGTGATGTGGTCCATGCGCCATAGCCGCTCTGGCCGCGTCTTTGCGGCCCACCCCATCCATGGCCCAACGATAGCAACAGGGTAAATATCATGCAAACCCATATGCTGTGGACCATTTTGCAGAGAACAAGATCACCGGATCCTCCATCCATCCTGCCCCTGTCGATAGCCATGAACGCGTTCCCTGCCATCGCTGGAGGGATGATCCGTTCGCTGCCGGCCATCGGATATCCACCAGAAGGGGTATGCAAGAAAGATCGTGGACTACAAGGACGCCCCTTCGGAATATCTTTTCAGCCCTTGAATCAGCGCTTGGGAACCACTGGTGTCAGGATTTATTACACATAAAATCCGCAGCAGGCCGTCCGGTGCATCTTAACAGTCCATTCCTCTGCGCTTATCCATACCCTTATCCCCGCCATTCCATAAAAATCATCCCTATGCCCGGAGTAAGCATGGGGGCATTGTCCGTATTTTTGACAATCACACGCAAATATTCATGCAAACATACAAAATCATCATTCATATCAACAAGATAAAACATTGGCATCAATTCTGCGGACAGTCGCCCGCCACAATAAATACCGCGAGAAACAATTATGATATCCAGACGCCTACGCACCCTCGGACTGACCGCTATCCTTCTCGTCCTGAACACCCCTGCCATGGCGGGTCTGTTCATGGTCGGGGACAGCGGCGACCTGTTTGAAATGAAGACCCAGAGCGGACCGATCGTCACCATCGGCAATACCGGCCTGGGTGTCCTTGATGCCCTGACGATAAGCAGCTCAGGCACCCTCTATACCACCACCGGCTCAGCGCTCTACACCCTCGACAAGACCAACGCCAGCGCGACCCTGATCGGCAACATGGGCATCACGGGTGTCGAGGGCCTCGCCATCGACAACAGCGGCAACATGTACGCCGCCAGCGGCAACGCCCTGTACACGGTCAACACCAGCACCGGCGCGAGCAGCTTCGCCGGCAGCGTTACGCATATCTACGACGACCTGCTTTTCGCCACCACCGACATCAGCTACAGCGGCGGCACCATCGCGGCGGGCACCCTGCTGGGCCTGGACGCCACCCTGGGCATCTATTCCATCGACACCACCACCTTCGCCGAAACCCTGATCGAGGCGATACCCGTGAGCGTCGCCGACGAGGCGTTCGCCTCGGATGGCAACGGCGGCCTCATCGGCCACAACTTCAACCGGGAAGCGGGAGGCCTGGGCGGTTTGTATGACATCGACCTCAGCGGTGGCAACGCCGACACACTGATCTCCACCGCCCCCGCCGCCATCCGCGGCCTTGCCATGGAAACGAGCGCGGTCCCCCTGCCAGGGACACTCTGGTTGTGGTCCATGGGGGCCATGTTGCTCGGACTGGGAGCGGGAAGGCGTTCCACAGCCACCTGACCAAAACGACCGCTTGCCACGAAACGATGGGGCCCCCGAGGCCCCATTATTGTTTGCCGCCAACAGGACACCAGAACGGTTTTTCCACCTCAGAACCCTGACCGGGCCGCATCCAGTCCCCCCGCAGAGGGCACCCTGCAAGCTCCGGCCCGGCGTTGCGGCTCTTGCCACGGACCGGACCATTGCCGGTGAGCCGCGCCTCGATCCTGAAATTCCGGGACATTCTGAATGCGGCTCTGTTAGGGTTTATGCCACGCATGGCCATGACCGCACCTGGCCCCACAGGGCGACGGATAGCGGCACCAGGCCCCGTGCGAGCCGTCACAGAATGATGACCGGAGGTGTGAAAATGAAAATCAAATGTCGTTCTTTCCTCATGGGGGTGGTCGCCACCGCCGTGATGTCCCTGTCGCTGTCCGCACCGGCCCAGGCGGGCAAACGCTACGTATTCAGCGGCGGCCCGGCCGGCGGCACCTTCCAGGTGGTCGCCAACGCCATCCAGATCTACGGCCCGGTCAAGAACAACGATGCCTACACGATCAAGGCCCAGTCATCCGCCGGTTCGGTGGAAAATCTGCGCAAGGTGAACAAGGGCCGCGCCCATTTCGGCGTGGTCTATTCCGGTCATGTCTGGCTCGGCGCCAACGGGAAATTGAAGAACGACACGAGGAAGTACGAAAACGTGCTGGCGGTCGCCTACCTGTATGGCGCCCCCGCCCAACTGGTGGTGCGCAAGGGCTCCGGCATCCACAGCGCCAAGGACCTGGTGGGCAAGAAGGTCGGGGTGGGTAACGCCGGTTCCGGCGCCTTCGCCAACTGCGAACTGTTCTTCACCCACCTGGGCATATGGGACAAGATCAAGCGTAACGCCATGGGCTACAACGATGCCGCCGCCGCCTTCGGCAACCGCCAGCTGGACGCCTTCTGGCTGTTCACCGCCTTCCCCAGCGGCGCGGTGATCATGGCCGCCCAGACCAATGACATCGATCTGATCGACCTGGAGAAGGACGCCGAGGAAAGCGGTTTCTTCGACGCCTATCCCTATTTCTCCAAGCTGTCGGTTCCCGCCGGCACCTATCGCGGCGTCGATCACGATGCCCCCTCGTTCCAGGATTCCGCCCTCTGGGTGGCCAATGCCAAGGTACCCGCGGAGGTGGTCTACGATCTGCTGTCCAAGATCTACACCGACGAGGGCCTGGCCCACATGCGGGCGCAGAAGAAAACCTTCAAGGAGATGTCCATCCAGACCGGCGTGAAGGGGATCGTCACCCCCATGCACCCCGGCGCCGTGAAGTTCTGGAAAGAGAAGGGCATGATGTAGGCCATCCGGCCTGAATGACAACGAACGGGCCCACAAGGGCCCGTTCGTTTACCGGTAACGGGAATCACGGGCATGTTCGAGAAACTGCACAAGGCAGAACAACGCATCTTCGACGCGCTGTCGGTCTTCCTGGTCCTGTTCTATTCCTATTCCGCGGTATTGGAGCCGGCTCCCACCCAGTACCACCGCGGCATCTACATCATCATCACCTACGTCCTGGTGTTCCTGCTCTACCGCTCCAAGAGCCGCTGGGGGCGTGGCCTGGACTACCTGCTGATGCTGCTGTCCATCGGCTCCATCGGCTACTGGATACTCAACTTCGAGGCCATCAACTACCGCGCCGGCGCAGAAACCGAGCTGGACAAGGCCATTGCCATGGTCGGCGTATTGCTCGGCGTGGAACTGGCCCGCCGGGTGGTGGGCACGGTGTTCGTCATCCTCGGTGGCATCATGCTGCTCTATGGCGTCTATGGCGAATACGCGCCGGAGCTGATCTCCCACGCCGGCGATACCTTTCCCGATCTCTGCACCAGCATCTTCTACAAGAGCGACGGCGTGTTCGGCATCATGGCCAACGTACTGGCCACCTACATCATCCTCTTCGTAGTGTTCGGCGCCTTCCTGGAAAAAAGCGGCGCGCAACGATTCTTCATCGACTTCCCACTGGCCGCCGTGGGCCACAAGGTGGGCGGTCCGGGCAAGGTCGCGGTCATCGCCAGCGGCCTGTTCGGCTCCATCTCCGGCAGCGCCATCGCCAACACCGTCTCCACCGGCTCCTTCACCATCCCGATGATGAAAAAGGCCGGCTTCCGTCCCCACGTGGCGGGAGGCATCGAACCGGCGGCCTCCATCGGTGGCATGTTCATGCCCCCCATCATGGGCGCCGGTGGCTTCATCATGGCGGAAATGACCGGTGTGCCCTATTCACAGATCATGCTGGTGGCCCTGTTCCCGGCCATCCTGTACTTCTTCAGCGTATTCGTGATGGTTCATTACGAGGCCAAGCGCTTCCATATCGTAGGCGAACGTTCCGAACAGAGCGCCTGGGAGATCCTGAAGAAGGAATGGTTCTACACTCTCCCGCTGGTGACCATCACCATCCTCATGCTGATGGGTTACTCGCCCGGCTACTCCGCCATCCTCGGCATCGTCACCGCCATCGCCATCTCCTGGGTGCGCAAGGACACCCGCATCGGTCCGAAGGAGTTCGTCGAGGCGGCCCGCGCGGGCACGGAGAACAGTCTCAAGATCGGCGCCACCGTGGGCGTCATCGGCATCATCATCGGCGTGCTCACCTACAGCGGCCTGGTGCTCACCTTCGCCGACATCGTCATCGAACTGGCGGACGGCAAGCTGTTCCTCACCATCCTGCTGATCGCCCTGGCCTCACTGGTGCTGGGCATGGGCGTACCGGTGACGGCGGCCTACATCATCACCGCCGTGGTGGCGGTACCGGCCCTCACCCACCTGGGCGTCAACCCCATCGCCGCCCACATGATCGTCTACTGGCTGTCACAGGACTCCAACATCACCCCACCGGTGTGCATCGCCGCCTTCGCCGGCGCCACCATCGCCAAGGCGAACATGTGGAAAACCGCCTTCACCTCGTTCAAGTTCGCCAAGTTCCTCTACCTGGCGCCGTTCCTGTTCGGCTATGTGCCGGCCTTCTCCCTCGATGGCAGCGGCACCGACATCCTCATTGCCTACGTTCTGATCCTGTTTGGCACCTATGCCTATGCCTGGCTCCTCAGCGGGGTCTGGTTCGACTGGTTCAAGACCTGAATCCGTGAGTTCATCGGGGCGCATAGCGCAAGCTCTTGATCCGCCTGGCTATATGAAAAATCTCACCAGACCGTGGGGTATGGCTGCGATTTTTCATTACGCCATTCGAATCAATATCCCGCACTCTGCATCCCCTCTGAACCCACGGATTCAGGTCAAGAAAAAGCCCACTTGATCCGGCGGCCCCCGTCACCCGCCCTGACTCCGGCTCAGGGTTTCCCCGAATTACCTGGACGGCCATGCAAGTCTATAAAGGAGGGCGCACAACCCTTCAGGAGATACCATGTTCCACGCCATTCTCAGCCTGATATCCGCCCTGCTGGTTTCATCCGCGGTCGCCGCCGACCGGGGCCCGGCCATTCCGGACTATCCCGCCGAACAGGTGGCCAAGGGGCTATACGTCATCCATGGCCCGGTGGGCTACCCCAGCCCGGAGAACCAGGGCTTCATGAACAATCCGGCCTTCATCGTCAGCGACCAGGGCGTAGTGGTGGTGGACCCCGGCTCCAGCATGCAGGCCGGTGAAATGGTCCTGCGCCAGATCCGCAAGGTCACGGACGCCCCGGTGCTGGCCGTGATCAACACCCACGTTCACGGCGACCACTGGCTGGGCAATCACGCCCTGCGCAATGCCTTTCCGGAAGTGCCCATCTACGCCCACCCGAAGATGATCCAGGCAGTGCAGGAAGGGGCCGGCGAAGAATGGGTCGGGCGCATGCTCAAGGCCACCAATGGCGCCACATTGGGCACACGGGTGCATGGCCCGAACATCGCCGTCCACGATGGCGATGAGGTCAGGCTGGGCGGCCTGACCTACCGTTTCCATCATTTCGGACACGTCCATACCCAGACCGACCTGATGATCGAGGTGGTCGAACGCAAGGCCCTGTTCCTGGGGGACAACGCCAACAACCGGCGTATCGTGCGCATGGACGATGGCTCCTTCCGCGGCAGCATTGCCGCCCTGGAAGAGGCGAGGAAGTCCATACCCGCAGAGATCCTGATCCCCGGCCATGGCCGCACCGGCGGCTGGGAGATCCTCGACAGCTACCGCGATTACATGGCGGAACTCTACAAAGTGGTGGCCGAGCTATACGACGAGGGCATGAGCGACTTCGAAATGAAGCCGAAAGTGGCGGCAAGGCTGGCCCGGTACAAGGACTGGCCCGGTTTCGAGGAGGAGCTGGGCAAGCACATCTCCCTGGCCTACCTGGAGGCGGAAGCGGCGGCGTTCTAAGTCCAATGTTGGGGTTAACAGCCTGTCGGACTCGGGCTGAATCGGCTGCAAAAGCGGGACAGC
>CAYPEH010000143.1:0-7131 GCA_964409585.1 uncultured Chromatiales bacterium
AATTACGATGTCCAACAGCTCACGCCAGCACCTGCACTCCCTGAGTGTAAAACGCGCCTGCGAAAATTGCGGTGTCCGCCGCCTGTGTCTGCCAGTCGCCCTCGATCAGGAATCACTGGACACCCTCAGCCGGCTGGTCCAGCATCGGGGGCCGTTCAAGACCGGCAGCACCATCTATCTCCAGGGCGCTGCTTTCCGTTCCCTCTATGCCATTCAGCATGGCGCCGTGAAGACCTATGGCATTACCGAGGACGGCACCAGCCAGATCACCGGTTTTCACCTGGCGGGCGAACTGGTGGGGATGGATGCCATCGTTTCCGGTACCCACCCCTGCCATGCGGTGGCGCTGGAGAACACCTGGGTCTGTGAACTGCCTTACACGGAGTTGGAGGCGCTGTCGTTGAAGACCCCCAAGCTGCACCATGAATTGATGCAGGCCATGAGCCGCGAGATCCTCGGCGAGGAACATGCGCTGATGGCGGTCTGCCGCCTCAATGCGAACCAGCGCATCCTGTATTTCCTCGACGACATCTACCGGCGCATGCAGAAGCGTTTCGGCAAGATCGAGGAGTTCCGCCTGCCCATGAGCCGCGAGGACATGGCCAACTACCTGGGCCTGACGCCGGAAACGGTGTCCCGTTCCCTCAAGCGCCTGCGGGAGGACGGGATTCTGCACATCGAGCAGCGGCGCATCCGTTTCCTCGACCACGGCGCGGTTCAGGAAGAGCTTTCCTCCACCTGTTGATGAACCGGTCGCACGTCGCCTGTCCCACGCGATCCCGGCGGATACCCCGGTCCGGTGCGGCATGAACGGGCAACGTATCGGGACGGCCCGTCTCATCCCCTTCGAACTGCCGTTGCGGCGTCCCTGGGTCAACCGGCATGGCCCGATGGAGCGGCGCCGTGGCTGGTTGCTGCATCTGCGTACCGACGGTGGCCTCGACGGTTGGGGGGAATGCACACCCCTGAGCGAGGCCGGTACCGGGACGCTGGCGGAGGCCGCGCAATGTCTCGAAACCCTGCTTCCACGCCTGCGTGGGCAATCCCTGCAAGCGGCCCGCGACGATCTTCCCGCGCACTGTACGCCGGCGGTGCGTTGCGCGCTGGATACCGCCGTGCTGGATCTGTCGTCCCGGTTGGCGGGCCTGCCCATGGCCCGCTGGCTCAACACCGATGCAGCCGTGTCGGTCCGGGTCAACGCCATGGCCGGCCCCCTGGATGAGCACAGCGCCGATGCCATCCGCCGCGCCGCCGGGGAGGGCTACCGGACCTTCAAGCTGAAGATCGGCCTGGCCCCGGTGGAACGGGAACTGCGGCAAATCCACCGGTTGGCTGCGCGGCTCCCCGAGGGCGGGCGCCTGCGGCTGGATGCCAATGCCGCCTTCACCCCCGAACAGGCGCATACCCTGGTGCGCGGGCTGCGCGGGCTTCCCATCGATTGCCTGGAGGAACCGCTGGCCGCCCCGCGCGTGGACACCCTGGCGGCCTTGCAGGCGGAGGCGCACTGCGCCCTGGCAGTGGATGAATCCATCGGTGAACTGGGCCTGTCACGCCTGCTGGAGGCCGCGCCGGTGCGGCGCCTGGTGCTGAAGCCCATGGCCGTGGGCGGACCGGGGCGTGTGGTGGAGATCGCCCGTGAGGCGAGGCGGGCGGGCATGGACAGCATCGTCACCACCAGCGTGGACGGCGCGGTGGCGACCTGGGCGGCGCTGCACGCGGCCGCGGCACTGAACTCCCCGGTGGACCATGGCCTGGCCACCTCATCCTGGCTGGCCGGCGACGTGGCCGAACCACCCGCCATCGATGCCGCTACAATGTGCCTGTCCGAAACACCGGGGCTGGGAGTCCGCCCCCATGAATGAAGTGTCCACATACCGTTTCCACGTCGCCTTCGGTGACGCCGATCCCGCCGGGCGGCTGTTCTTTGCCCGCCTGTTCGACCATGCGCACAGGGCCTATGAGCGTTTCATGGAATCCAGGGGCTGGCCCCTGCATCGCGTGATGGAAGAGCAATCGCTTCTGATCCCCCTGGTCCACGCGGAGGCGGATTATCTGCACCCCTGTCTGACCGGCGATGAGCTGACCGTGGAGGTGGAGATCCTCCGCACCGGTGGCAGCTCCATGAGCGTGGGCTACCGTTTCATCGGCGATGATGGTGGGTTGCGGGCCCGCGCCACCACCGTGCATGTCTTCATCGACAGGGACACGGGTGTAACCCGGCCGGTCCCGGCCGGGCTGCGCTGTTAATGGTCGCCGGAATGGATCGATACTTGCTGATTTTATTGCTGAGTCGTCATGTATGGGCCGGTAACGGAATTAACCGTGCCCTGGCCAGGCGCGCCCTCGCGCTCCCGAATGCAACCTTTGGGTTGAACCTGAATCCGTGGGTTCATCGGGGCGCATAGCGCAAGCTCTTGATCCGCCTGGCTATATGAAAAATCTCACCAGACCGTGGGGTATGGCTGCGATTTTTCATTACGCCATTCGAATCAATATCTTGCACTCTGCATCCCCTCTGAACCCACGGATTCAGGTTGAAGGAACCCTGACTCAGCCAGAGCCCGGCCTTCCACCACAGAAGCTGCGTTCCGGCATGAACAAGGCGGGCTGAATCCGGCCGGAAAAGCCGTCCGCCCTCTCCCTGTCTATATTCAATGGTAGGGAGTGGGTCATGAACTACCGAACCTCAGCCGTTTTTATCGCTGCCGCCAGTTGGCTGTTCTTGTCTGGTTGGGGCAGCCATCCACCCGCCCCGGAGCAGGACTACGCAGCCATGCGTGAACAGATGGTCAAAGAGATCGAGGCCGATGTCCGCTACACCAGCCGCTATATCGGCAGGAAGGTGCTGGACACGCGTGTGATGGAGGCCGTCGGCCGGGTGCCACGGCACGAGTTCGTGCCGCAGGAGGAACGTCCCCATGCCTATGAGAACCGCCCCCTGCCCATCGGTTGGGGCCAGACCATTTCCCAGCCCTACATCGTGGCCCTGATGAGTGACCTGATGCGTCCCAATGCTTCCGCGCGGGTGCTGGAGATCGGTACCGGTTCCGGCTATCAGGCCGCCATCCTCGGTGAACTGGTGGATCAGGTATATACCATCGAGATCGTCGATGCTCTGGCCGACGAGGCCCGCGAGCGCCTGCACAGGCTGGGTTATGACAATGTCACCGTGCGCCTGGGGGACGGGTATTACGGCTGGGAGGAACACGCCCCCTTCGATGCCATCATCGTCACCGCCGCCTCGCCCCGGATTCCGCCGCCGCTGATCGAACAGCTCAAACCTGGCGGGGTGATGGTGATCCCGGTGGGTCACCGCTTCCTCACCCAGCAACTGACCCTGGTGGAAAAGGGCGACAACGGTGAAATCAGCACGCGGCTGGTGTTGCCGGTGGCTTTCGTGCCCCTGACCGGGGATCACTGAGGTCAGCTCCACAGTCCATGGATGATCGGCCTCAACCCGGCATGCTTGCGGTCGGTCTGGTTTCCTCCGCCGCTCTGGCATATGAGGTGCTGCTGGTCCGTCTCCTCTCCATCATCCAGTGGCACCATTTCGCCTACATGGTGATCAGCCTGGCGTTGTTGGGCTACGGTGCTTCCGGCACCTTGCTCAGCCTCTTGCGGACACGCTTGCAGGGAAGGGAGGCGGCTGTATTTCGTGGTGCGGCCGCCTTGTTCGGTCTGATGGCGCCAGCCTCTTTCCTGCTCGCGCAACGCATCCCTTTCAATGCCCTGGAGGTCTGGTGGGATCCCTTGCAGATCGTCTATCTGACGGGCCTCTACTTGTTGTTGGCCGTGCCGTTCATGTTCGCCGCCGCTTGTGTCGCCCTGGCACTGATGGCCCGTACCCGGCGGATTCCACGAGTCTATGCCGCTGATCTGATGGGTGCCGGTGTCGGCAGCCTGGGTGTGATCGTGTTGCTGTGGTGGCTCACGCCCATGCAGATGCTGGCCCTGATCGGTGCACTGGGCTTCCTTGCCAGCGCCCTGTCCAGTGGCCACGGTGTGGGGCGGTTCACCACCCTGGCGGTGTTGGCCATGGTCATGTTCTGGATGGTCTCCCAGCAGGGTCTGGTCCTCTCACCCTATAAAGGGCTGAGTCAGGCGCTGGTGGTGACCGGCAGTGAAACCATGGTCACCGTCAGCGGACCGATGGCTCGGATCGATGTGTTGGACAACCGCCGTATTCCGTTGCGTCATGCCACCGGATTGAGCCTGTATTACACCCGGCAATCCCCCCACCAGTGGGCCCTGTTCATGGACGGTGCCGGTCCGGAACCCATCCACCGGTGGGACGGGAGGCGTGAGCCACTGCAATGGCTGGATTGGACCATCGCCGCCTTGCCCTACCATCTGTTGGACCGGCCGCGAACACTTTTATTGGGTCTGGGCGGTGGCACGGGGCTGTTGCAGGCTCTGGGGCAGGAGGCGGAATCCATCGATGTGGTGGAATCGAACCGGCAACTGGTGGATCTGCTGCGGGGGCCCTTGCGCGGTTTTGCCGGCCCCCTGCTGGAACAGCCGCATGTGCGTTTGCATCTGCATGAGTCTCGCGGTTTCATCAGCCGCAGCGATCAGCGATGGCAGCTGATCCAACTGGCCATGCCCGGTGCATTCGGGGCCGCCGGTGCCGGCCTGCGTGGGCTCGGAGAGGATTATCTGCATACCCGTGAGGCCTTTGCCGATTACCTGGACCATCTGGAACCCGGTGGCTGGTTGGCGATTACCCGTTGGCTGCACCTGCCGCCCAGGGAGGCACCGCGGCTGTTCGTCACGGCCCTGGCGGCATTGGAGGAGCGCGGGGTGGAGGAACCAGCCTCGCATCTGGCCATGGTGCGGAGCCTGCGCACTACCAGCCTGCTGGTGAAAGCGGACCCATTGGACCAGGCCGATATCCAGCGCCTGCGCCACTTCTGTAAGCAAAGGGCCTTCGATCTGGTCTGGTATCCTGGCATGGAAACGGAGGAGGCCAACCATTTCAATCGTTTGCAGCAGCCGTTTTTTCACCAGTCCGTGCTGGCCTTGTCCGGTACCGCCAGGCAGGAATTCATCGCCGGTTACCCCTACGACATCACCCCCGCCGGTGACGACCGGCCGTTCTTCTTCGATTTCTTCCGCTGGTCCAGCCTGCGGGAATTCCTTTCCCTGCGTGGCCGAGGGGGTGTCGCGCTGCTCGATACCGGTTATCCGGTCCTGATCGCCACGCTGGTGCAGGCACTTCTGCTCAGTCTGGTATTGATCCTGCTGCCCCTGGCCGGACGAAGCCCGTTGACGGGGAGGCAGCGCCTGGTGGTGCCGGCCTATTTCGGCTCCGTGGGACTTGCCTTCATGCTGGTGGAAATGGGCTTCATCCAGCGTTTCATGCTGTTCCTCAGCCACCCCCTGTATGCAGTGGCCGTGGTCCTGTGCGGATTTCTTCTGTTTGGCGGCCTCGGCAGCCTGCTGGCCGGGCGCAGTTCCAACCCGCAGAGGCTGTTGCGCGGGGCGGTGGCCGCCATCGTCTCCATCGTGCTGGTCTATCTGTGGGGGTTACCGCTGCTGTTCCGTTCCCTGCCGGCACTGCCGGATGCCTGGCGTATCCTGTTGGCCCTGGCCTTGATCGCGCCCCTGGCCCTGTGCATGGGAATGCCCTTTCCTCTTGGGTTGGCGCGTCTGGCTGGTAGCACGAGGCAGGCGCTCCCCTGGGCATGGGGCATCAATGGTTGTGCATCGGTAGTGAGCACCGTCCTGGCGGTCGTGCTGGCCGCCCATTTCGGTTTTACCGCCACCGTATTGCTGGCGGTGGCGGCCTACCTGGTCATTCCGGTGGCGTGGAAACCGCTGGGGAATCCCTGAGAGGGATGCTCCGGGACATGACTTTCATTCGCTTGCCATGGGCAAGGCGGGCCTAAATAAAGCCAGTGTGCCTGCATCTGATGCCATAATGCATGCATGCCCCGACTGTTCTCCGCCCTTCGCCACCGCGACTTCCGGCTCTATTTCACCGGCCAACTGGTTTCCCTGCACGGCACCTGGATGCAGCAACTGGCGCAGGCGTGGCTGGTCTACCGTTTGACCGAATCCAGTTTCATGCTGGGCCTGACCGCCTTTCTCGGCACCCTGCCGGTGTTGCTGTTCGGCCTTTGGGGTGGCGTGGTGGCCGACCGCCTGCCGAAACGCCGTCTGTTCATGACCGCGCAGGGCATCGCCATGGTGCAGGCCCTGGTGCTGGCGGTGCTGGTGCTGAGCGGCCTGATCCAGGTCTGGCATGTGATCGTGCTGGCCCTGCTGCATGGTCTGGTCAATGCTTTCGAGATGCCGGCCCGTCACTCCTTCATCGCCTCCCTGGTTCCACGGGAGGGGCTGGCCAACGCCATCGCCCTCAATTCCGGCGTCTTCAACGTATCCCGTTTCCTTGCCCCTGCGGTGGCCGGTTGGCTGGTCCTGTGGGCGGGGGAGGGGGTGGTGTTCCTGATCAATGCCTTGAGTTATTCCGCTGTGCTCTACGCCGTATCGCGGATGTCGGCCTCCGCCGGGCAGGTGGGAGAGCGGGGTGGCAAGCCGCGTCTGCGGGAGGGGCTGGTTTTTGCCTGGAACCACCGGCAGGTGCGCGCGGCCATGTTGCTGGTGGCGCTGGTGGCGGTTTGCGGCACCAGTTACGTGGTGTTGATGCCGGTATTCGTGCGCGAGGTGCTGGCCAGTGGCGCCAACTCCCTGGGCATGCTGCTTTCTTCCGCCGGACTCGGCGCATTGTCCGGCGCCTTGTTGCTGGCCTACCGTTCCCGCGAGGAAGGCCTCACGCATCTGATCGGCATCGCCGGTATGGTGGCGGGGCTGGGCCTGCTGATCTTTTCACGCATGGAGCAGTACGGCCTCGCTCTGCTGGTGCTGCCGTTGGTGGGATTCGGTCTGACCACGGTGGTGGCCGGCGCCAATACCTTCGTGCAGATGAATGTGCCGGATCGCATGCGCGGGCGGGTGATGGCGCTCTATTCGGTGGTGTTCATCGGTCATACGCCCATCGGCAATTTGCTGGCGGGTACCGCCGGCGAGTGGTTCGGGGCCCCGACGGCCCTGTTGGTGTTTGGCGGCCTGCTGCTGGTGGGGGCCGGCATCTTTCTGCGCGGGGCGGCTGCCTATACTTATTAACCCGGC
>CAYPEH010000144.1:0-7003 GCA_964409585.1 uncultured Chromatiales bacterium
CCGGCTCGCCGGCCAGGGCGATGGCGATCATCACGCGCTGTTTCATGCCGCCGGACAACTGGTGCGGATATTCACCGGCCCGGCGGGCCGGATCGGGAATCCCCACGGCATCCAGCAGCTCCAGCACCTTCTCCCGCGCCGCCCGGCCGCGCAGCCCCTGATGGCGGCGCAGGCTCTCCGAGATCTGCCGCTCGACCGTGAGTACCGGATTCAGCGAGGTCATGGGTTCCTGGAAGATCATGCCGATCCGGCCGCCGCGCACCTGGCGCATGGCCACCTCGGGCAGGCGCAGCAGATCCTCGCCATTCAGCAACACCCGCCCGGCGGTGATACGCCCGGCCGGTTGCGGCACCAGGCGCATCACCGACAGCGCGGTCATGGACTTGCCGCAACCGGACTCGCCCAGCAGGGCGAAGGTCTCGCCCCGGCGGATTTCCAGGCTGACGCCATCCACCGCCCGCACCACCCCGGAGGGGGTCTGGAGGTAGGTTCTGAGGCCCTCGACCTGCAACAGGGTGGATTCCATATTTATTATGCCCTCAGCCGGGGATCGAACGCATCCCGCACCGCGTCGGCGAACAGATTCGCCGCCAGCACCAGGGTGAACATGAAGGTGAATGCCGCCGCCAGTGACCACCACACTACCGGTTCACGGGCCATTTCCAGGCGTGCGCCGTTGATCATGTTGCCCCAGGACGACATGCTCGGATCGACACCGACACCCACATAGGACAGCACCGCCTCCGCCAGCACCAGGCTACTGAAATCCAGCACCACGGTGATGAGCACGATGTGCATGACGTTGGGCAGGATATGCCGGCCGATGATGCGCAGCCTCGCCACGCCCAGGGCAATGGCCGCCTGCACGTAGTCGCTCTCCCGCAGTTTCAGGGTCTCGCCACGCAGCAGACGGCACAGCCCGGTCCAGGAGGTGACGCCGAGGATGATACAGAGGAAGAGCAGGCGCAGGTCGGCACGGGCCTCCACGGTGTCGAACATCTGCGGATGGTTGCCCATGTAGACCTGCAGCATGAGCACCGAGGCGGCGATCAGCAGCACGCCGGGAATGGAGTTGAGGGTGGTGTAGAGGTACTGGATGAGGTCGTCCACCCAGCCGCGGAAATACCCGGCCAGCACCCCCAGGCCGATGCCCAGCGGCAGGGTCACCAGGGTGGTGAGGGTGCCGATCACCAGGCCGGTGCGGATGCTCTTGAGGCTCTGGAAGAAGACGTCCTGTCCCACCTTGTCGGTGCCGAGGATGTGATAGTGCCCGGCCCACAGGAGGACGGCGCCGGACAGAAGCAGCAACACGAGCAGGGTATAGGACAGCGCGAACCAGGGGATGCCGTCCTTCCTGGGCCGCAGCAGGGCGGCCAGGGCGGCACGGGGGCCGCCGGGCCGGCCCGCGCCCCGCGCCAGTGCCGCCAGCCCCAGCAGCACGGCCCACAGGGCGAATCCGCCCAGCATCCCCTGAACGCCGCGCAGGACGACATCGGCGACATGACCGCGGCCCGTGTCCGCCAGGTGCGCCCCGCCGTAGCGCAGCCGCGGGTAAACCCTCGCCTGCCCCCCGCCGGGCAGTTCCACGGTCTCCTTGCTGTAGAGATGAACCGCGAAGGGCGCCGAATAGGTCTTCTCCACCTGTTCGCGCAGGGGGGCCGCAAGCCAGTCCAGCACACTGATCACTTCACCGGAATAGCGCCCCGGCTGACCCGCCCCGGTGGCGCGCGGATGGAAGTGCATGGAGTCGAGCAGGCCGACGGCCACGAACGCGGCCAGCACCGTCATCGAGGCCAGCGCCCGCCGGCTGTACAACACCCGCCGCCAGGGCGCGCGCAGGTGCTCACGGCCACTGGCGTACACCCCGGCGGCCACCAGCGCGGCCACCAGCAGCCAGATCAGTGCATCCGTCCAGAGTATGACCGGCATCGTCCGCCCCTCACCGCAGCCTCACCCTGGGATCGACCAGGGTGTAGGAGATGTCCGTCAGGATCAGCCCCAGGATGTACAGCACCGAGCCCAGGAACACCATGGAACGGACGATGGCGAAATCCTGCGCCGCGATGGCGTCGATGGTGTAACTGCCGAGGCCGGGAATGCCGAAAAAGGACTCCAGGATCAGGCTGCCCATGAACAGCAGCGGCAACAGGGCCACGGAACCGGTGAGGATGGGAATGAGCGCGTTACGCAGCACGTGGCCGAACAACACCCGCAATTCGGACAGGCCCTTGGCGCGGGCGGTGCGCACATAGTCCCTGGATGCCTCCTCCAGGAACAGGCTGCGGTACCAGCGGGTGCCGGAACCGATGCCGCCGGCCACGCCCACGGCCACCGGCAGGATGAGGAAGCGGAAGGCATGCCAGCCATCGGCATACCCGGATATGGGCACCAGTTTGAACAGTTTCCCGATCAGGAACTGGCCGCCGATGATGTAGAACAGCGTGGAGATGGACATCAGCACCACGCACAGAACCACGCCCCAGAGATCGATGTAGGTGGCCCGGAACAGCACCAGCAGCAGGGCGAAGGTCACATTGACCAGCAACCCCACCAGAAACACCGGCACCATCAACGCCAGGCTGGCCCACATGCGTTCGGAGACATCGTAGGCGATATCGCGTCCGCTGTCGGAACGGCCGAAACGAAAGGCGAACAGGCTCAGGGACTTGTCGAAGAAGATGGTGTCGGTGAATTTTCCCGCCCCCGTGGCCCCGCTGTTGAACAGCAACGGACGGTCATAACCATGGTCCCGTTTCCAGTCCTCGATCGCCTCCGGGGTCACCCGTTTCACCCCCAGGTGGACCCGCGCCATGTCGTCCGGGCTGTTGACGACGAAGAACAGGGCGAAGGTGATGAGGTTCACGCCGATGAGGATGGGTATGGCGTAGAGCACGCGCCGCAGGATGTAGGCCAGCATCAGTCCCCCTCCCCCACGATCGGTCTGCTGCGTTCCCGTTGCCGGTAAGCCAGGACCGCCGGCGCCAGGAACAACAGCAACCCCAGCAGGAGCACCCCCAGCGGCCACAACACCGGCTGGTTCCAGGCCCTGCGCTGTTGCGCCCGCAGTACCGGGTCCAGGGTACGGTACTTGAGCAGGTTGTTGGCCATCAGATTGGGTTTCACATTGCCATACCAGCCATGGTGCAGGGTGAAGCTCTTGGGATGGAAGCCCCACAGCCAGGGGCTGTCGTGGCGCAGGATCTCCACCATGCGGTCGATGATGGCCTGCCGCTCAGGGCCGTTTTCCTGGTTTTTCATGCGTTCGAAGAGTGCGTCGAACCGCGGATTGGCATAGTTGGCCGCGTTCTCGCCGCCATGCTCCACCTTGCCGTTGGGACCGTAGAGCAGGAACAGGAAATTCTCCGGGTCCGGATAATCGGCGTTCCAGCCCCAGATGAACATCTGCGCGGTTCCCTTGCGCATCTTCTCCTGGAAACGGTTGTAGTCGGTGTTGCGCACCACCAGCCGCAACCCCAGCTTGCGGAACTGTTTGCGCCACCAGTCCAGGCGCGCCTTGTCGTCCGGCCCGCTGCCCGCCGGCAGGTCCAGGTACAGCAGCAATGCCTTGCCGGTGGCCGGGTCGATGCCGCCGGCATAGCCCGCCTCGGCCAGCAGCCGCCGGGCCTCCTCCAGGGATTTTCGCACCGGCCGGCCTTCGCGCCAGTCGTAGACATACCGATTGATGCCCGCCCGCCCCTCGCGGTAACCGAAAATCCCCGGCGGCAACGGCCCCTGGGCCGGTACGCCACGACCGTTGAGGAAGATGGAAATGTATTCCTCATAGTCCACTGCCATGGCGATGGCACGGCGCAAGCTGGCCGCCCTTTCATCCAGGCCACCCACCACCGGATCGAGCATGTTGAAACCGAAGTAATAGGTGGAGGCGGAAACCGCCGTGACCAGTTTCATGCCCTTGGCCCGCATTTCCTCGGTCAGGCCCGGCTCACCACCACGGCCCACGGTGACCGCCTGGTCGAAACTGTCGGAAGTGATCTTGGAAACGTCGTAATAGCCTTGCAGGAATTTGTTCCAGTAGGGAATGTCCTCCTTCTCCAGGCTGTAGACGGCCTTGTCGATGAACGGCAGGGGCTGGCCGGCGTGCTCCAGCAGACCCTGCTCCCGGTCGCCGGGATCGCCTTCGGCGGGATAGGTCTCGCCGTGAAAATTGGGGTTTCTCTCCAGCACCATGCGGCGGTTGGGATTGTTCTCCGCCAGCAGGTAAGGGCCGGTGCCCAACGGGTACCAGTCCAGGGTGATGTTCCTCTCCACCAGGCCGGGCTGGGCGTAGAAACGATCCGCCTCCGGTGGCATGGGGGCAAAGAACGGCATCGCCAGCCAGTAGATGAACTGCGGATATTTGCCCTTGATGCGCAGCCGGTAGGTGTAGCGGTCCACCACCTGGGCGCCGGCCAGATCGTAACGGGTCAGATCGAGGAACTCCCCCGCCCGGTACTCCTTGCGCAGGCGCTCCGCCAGATCCCCCAGGCCGACGATGTACTCCGACATCAGGCCGAGGATCGGCGAATGCAGGCCGGGATGGGCCAGACGCTTGATCTGATGGACATAGTCCGCGGCGGTCAGCTCACGGCTGTCCACATGCCCGAAATCCGCCAGGCTGTGCAGCGATTCCAGTTCATCCCCACTGAGCCGGTGATAGAGGTAGCGCCCCTGGGCATCCCTGGCGAAGGCGGGATGCGGCTGGTAACGAATCCCCTTGCGGATATGAATCTCGTATACGCTTTCGGCCACTTCCCCGACCGGCGCGTCGTCGCCCAGTTCGGTTCCATCCGCGGCGAAGAGCCTGGGCCTGGGAACCGCCTCGGCGGTCAGGGGCACCAGGCGATAGGGGCGTTGCAGATAGTGGTATTGCAGTGGCGGTTCGTAGATCTGGGCGATGAATTCGTATTCGTTGGAACTGTAGGAACGGGCCGGGTCCAGATGCTTGGGACGCTCGGAAAAGGAGGAATAGAGGATCTTCTCTCCCCGCTCCGATGCGGGATAGGGCTGGTTCCAGGGCTCGCCGTCGCAGCCCTCCCCCAGCAGAATTATCGACAACAACGCCAGAATGGCGCCGGTTCTTGTTATCATCGCAGCTCCAGCCGCCAGTGGATCGCGGCTCCCGGTGATTCGTTCCTGTCTTTCATCGCATCGCCGTGGGCCTTGGGTAAGGCGGGCCCAGTATAAGAAACCTCTAACAGGCTGTTGAAAATCTACTCATGCGGCGCGATACGGCGTTAAAAACCGGCTCAAAATGCTCATTTATTGCCTATAAACTGCGCTTTTTCGCCGGTTTTTGCCTTGTCTCGCACTCACCTGAGCGATTTTCAACAGCCTGCTAAACAAATCGTGGAACACGACCTCGCCGCCGGAATCCGCCATTTCCGCGTTGCCAATCTTCGCAATAGCGGGCTATTACGTGCGATTGGCGCCTTGAACTGGCGAATTCCGATCGGCGATCTCATCGTCCCACGATCTGTTCAGAGGTTCCACAACGACTCGGATACCCACTTCCCCCTTTTCGGGACAGCCGTTTTTAGCTACTTTATGCGCCTTCTGGTGGCCACACCGGGCACGCAACGCCAACACAAAATACAATCAAGGACCACGACATGGGGTTTCTCGCAGGTAAACGCATTCTCATCGTAGGACTCGCCAGCAACCGTTCCATCGCCTGGGGTATCGCCAAGGCCATGCGGCGCGAAGGCGCCGAACTTGCCCTCACCTATCAGAACGACAAGCTGAAAAGCCGCGTCAAGAAGATGGCCGGTGAGTTGGACTGCGACATCCTCCTGCCCTGTGACGTGAGTTCCGACCAGGAGATCGACGATGTCTTCTCCGCCCTGTCCGAACGCTGGACCGACGGCCTGGACTGTATCGTCCACTCCGTGGCCTACGCCAACAAGGAGGAGCTTTCCGGTTCCTTCGTCGAGAATACCAGCCGCGAGGGATTCCGCATCGCCCACGAGATCAGCTCCTACAGCCTGACCGCCCTGACCCGCAGCGGCCTCGACATGCTCAGGCAGCGCAAGGGCAACGTCATCACCCTGAGCTACCTGGGCGCCATCCGCGCCGTGCCCAACTACAACGTCATGGGTCTGGCCAAGGCCAGCCTGGAAGCCAATGTGCGCTACATGGCCTACTCTCTGGGCCCCGAGGGCATCCGTGTCAACGCCGTCTCGGCCGGCCCCATCAAGACCCTGGCGGCCTCCGGCATCGACAGCTTCCGCCGCCTGCTGGACTACTCCGAGGACAACTCCCCCCTGCGCCGCAACGTGGACATCGACGAAGTGGGCAACGCCGCCGCCTTCCTGGCCTCCGATCTGGCCTCCGGCATCAGCGGCATGGTTCTGTACGTGGATGGCGGCTACCATGTCACCGCCATGGCGGAACCGCACAACTATTTCGACCGGAACTGATTCCCCCTCCCCCAAGGCGAGGGGCTTTTCCTCCCTTCTCCCGCGTGCGGAAGAGGGGCCGGGGAGAGGACCCTTCGCGGTATCCTGGCGGTATCTTCGCGGTTCACTCCGACCTGAATCCCCTTTGAACTCACGGATTCAGGTCTGATCCCAAAGGAAGCTCTGAATAAGTACCGGGGGATGGGGGTTTGGGGGAAGGGGTGCATAACCGCTCCCGTAAGCCGTTGATTTACATCCTTCCCCCAATAGGCAATTCCCCGGAAGGGGTCTCTGATCAAGTCGCGCGCGACTTGATCGGAGGTTCCCAAAAAGGGTTCCCCGACCGGGCAGCGCCGCCTGGAAATGCCTATATTTCCCGTGAAGGGGCAACGAACGGGGGACGAAGCATGAATATCCCACTGGTCGATATCGTCCTGCATGTCGACGAGGATCTCGACGAAGCCGAACGCAACCGCCTGGAAGAGACCCTGCGCCAGCGCGAGGGGGTGGTCTCGGTCCATTTCGACGAGAAAAAACACCACCTGGTGGTGGTCGAGTACAACCCGGAACGGGTCACTTCCAAGGATCTGCACGACATCCCGCGCCAA
>CAYPEH010000145.1:0-6975 GCA_964409585.1 uncultured Chromatiales bacterium
CATCCTCACTGTCCCACTTTTTCGCTACGATCCCCCCGAGTCCGACAGGCTGCTAGCGTATAATCCCGCAAGATTATCGATAACAGGGCAACCTCTGAACCTGTCAGGGTTTCCCGGAAAACCGAGACGCGCAGCCACATGCCACATCGTCGATTGCAGAAAAGCCGGCCCATTCCCGATCTGACCATTCTTCCCGCTCTGCCCAATGACGTAGAGTCCCTGAAGATGGCCTTCCGCGAAAAGTATTCCCACCACCTGGGCCGTGGCAAGGATTGCGATTCCGTGCACTACAGCTATCTGGGGCTGGCGCTGATGATCCGTGATCGTCTCATGGAACGCTGGAAGAATACCCAGTATTCCTACGACGAGTCCGATTGCAAGCGGGCCTGTTACCTGTCGCTGGAATTCCTCATGGGGCGCACCATGAGCAACGCGCTGCTGAACCTGGGCATCGACGGCGCCGTCCAGCAGGGGTTCGCGGAGCTGGGTTTCGATTTGGAGGAGGTGTTGGACGGGGAGGCGGACGCCGGTCTCGGCAACGGCGGCCTGGGCCGTCTGGCCGCCTGTTTCCTCGATTCCTGCGCCACCCTGCAACTGCCGGTCAAGGGGTATGGCATCCGCTACGAGTACGGCATGTTCCGCCAGCAGATCGAGAATGGTGAGCAGGTGGAGGAGCCTGATCACTGGCTGCGCAACGGCAACCCCTGGGAGCTGGAACGGCCTGAATACATGCAGCGGGTCTGCTTCGGCGGGCGCACCGAGTTCAGTCCCGGCCGCAACGGCGAGATGCGCGCCCGCTGGGTGGATACCCATGATGTGCTGGCGGTTCCCTATGACATCCCGGTTCCCGGTTTCCGCAACGGCACCGTCAACACCCTGCGCCTGTGGAAGGCCATGGCCACCGACGAGTTCGACCTGGGCGAATTCAATGCCGGCTCCTATCCCGAGTCGGTGGCGCGCAAGAATGCCGCCGAGAACATCACCATGGTGCTGTATCCCAACGACGCCAGTGAGAACGGCAAGGAACTGCGTCTGCGCCAGCAGTATTTTCTTGCCTCCGCGAGCTTGCAGGATGTCATGCGCGAGTGGAAACGCCTGCATGGCGACGATTTCAGCCGCTTCGCGGAGAAGAACTGCTTCCAGCTCAACGATACCCATCCGAGCATTGCCGTCGCCGAGCTGATGCGCCTGCTGATGGATGAACAGGGGATGGGTTGGGACGAGGCCTGGTCCATCACCTCCTCCACCATGGCCTACACCAATCACACCCTGCTGCCGGAGGCGCTGGAGAAATGGCCGGTACGCCTGTTTCGCCAGTTGCTGCCCCGCCTGCTGGAGATCATCTATGAAATCAATGCCCGTTTTCTCGCCGAGGTGGCGCAACACAGCCCCGGCGATACGGACCGTCTGCGGCGCATGTCCATCATCGAGGAAGGCGAGGAGCCGCAGGTGCGCATGGCCTATCTGGCCCTTGTCGGCAGCTTCTCCATCAACGGGGTGGCGGAACTCCATTCCCGCCTGTTGCAGGAAGGGCTGTTCCGCGATTTCTACGAGATGTGGCCGCAGCGCTTCAACAACAAGACCAATGGCGTGACCCCGCGGCGTTGGCTGGCGGCCTGCAATCCGGGTCTCGGTGGACTGATCAGCGAAACCATCGGCGATGGTTGGGTGGCCCGGCTGGAGCAATTGGAGCGGCTGCGTGGCCATGTGGATGACGAGTGGTTCCGCGCCCGTTGGCGCCAGGTCAAGCGCGCCAACAAACAGCGCCTGGCGCAGATGGTGAAGCGCGACTGTGACGTGGATTTCGACCCCGACGCCCTGTTCGACGTGCAGGTCAAGCGTATCCACGAATACAAGCGGCAACTGCTCAATATCCTGCACGTGATCCACCTCTACGACCGTATCAAGCGTGGCGATACCGGCGACTGGACCGACCGTTGCGTGCTCATCGGCGGCAAGGCGGCCCCCGGTTACTGGATGGCCAAGCGCATCATCAAGCTGATCAACAATGTCGCCGGTGTGGTCAATTCCGATCCCGAGGTGGACGGCAGGCTGAAGGTGGCCTTCCTTCCCGATTACCGGGTCACCGCCATGGAGGTGATCGCGCCCGGCACCGATCTGTCCGAGCAGATTTCCACCGCGGGCAAGGAGGCCTCCGGCACCGGCAATATGAAGTTCATGATGAACGGCGCCGTCACCATCGGCACCCTGGACGGGGCCAACATCGAGATTCGCGAGGAGGTGGGGGATGAAAATTTCTTCCTCTTCGGTCTCACCGCCGAGGAGGTGGAGGCAACGCGCCGCGGCTACGATCCGGCCGCCATCATCGAGGCCGACGAGGACCTCAAACGGGTCATGGGACTGCTGGAATGCGGACATTTCAACCAGTTCGAGCCGGGGATATTCGATTCCATCATCCATTCGATCCGCGATCCCGACGACCCGTGGCTGACGGCGGCCGATTTCCGCAGTTATGTGGATGCGCAGGCCCGGGCGGCGGCCGCCTATCGGGACACCGAACGCTGGACCCGCATGAGCATCCTCAACACCGCCGGCAGCGGCAAGTTCTCCACGGACCGCACCATCGGCGAGTACAACCGGGACATCTGGAAACTCGATCCGGTGCCGGCCTGGCCGGTGGAGTAGGAGCGGCTTCAGCCGCGACCCCGGTTCGATCTGGCCTGGTGGAGTAGGAGCGGCTTTAGCCGCGACCCCGGTTCGATCTGGCCTGGTGGAGTAGGAGCGGCTTCAGCCGCGACCCCGGCGCCACCCCCGCCATCGTACCCCTTCCACGAGGAAGGAATACGCATAGGTCAGCATGAAGGCGGCCGCGATCGGCAGGGTGGCCTGTGGGACGAGCCAGGCGGTGATCAGCGCCGCATTGACCGTGACTACCGCCGTGGCCGATCCGGACGCCATGCTCCGCAGGAGAGCGGGCATCCGGTAGGGTACGAGCATCGATACGGCATGCAGCAGGAACAGGGGGATCAGCAGGTTTTCGGGCTCGAAACCCAGGGCCGGTGCGAGCAGCAGAACGAACAGCAGGTGGCGCATGAGTTCGTTGGTGGGCGAGCCGCAGCCGGAGAACGCTCCGGGATTGAGCCGGGATGTGGCACGCAGAATGATCGAAGCGGCGGCGACGGCGCCGGCCGCCAGGACCGGGCCGCCGAAATGTGCGCCCACGGCCAGGGCCAGGGCGACGTGGGCGACGGCATCACAAACGTTGTCGAGATCGGCGCCGAAACGGCTGCGGATGTCCAGCTTGGCGGCCAGGATGCCGTCCAGGTCATCCATGACATTGTTGAAGACGATCAACGGGATGATGTAACGGTAACCGTCTTCCAGAAACAGCAGGGCCAGGGGCAGCACACCAAGGATCGATGCCGCATTGGCCAGGTTCCGGTACAGAAAGCTCTTCCGCCTTTTCATCGCTTCATCTCTTGTTTCAGCCCGCCTCCGCCGCGAGCACGAAAAAATGGTTTTCCAGCTTCGGAAAAGGGATTCCCAGCCACCTGGGAAGACGATGGATCCAGGGGTTCCCCAGCCGCATGGCCCAATAGGCCAGGGGGCCCACGACCGGTAGCATCCAGGCCGGTTCCGGCACCCGTTCCTGCCATTTTTTGACCAGCTCGCAACCCATCTGCATGAGTACATAGGGTTCGTTCCGCTCGCTGTGCCGCACCGTCAGTCCCGCTTGTCCGAAGATCCGCCGGTATTCCCGCGTGGACCGGTAGACGGCCGGATAGCTGCCGCCGCGTGTCTCGGTTTCGCCCCGCACGGTGGATTCGCGGCAGAGGATGATCCCTCCTGGTTCCAGGTGCACGACCAGGCGCCGCAACGGGTCGATCACGTCTTTCTCATCCAGGTACATGAGCAAACCGCCGAGAAAGATCAGGCCGTAGCGGCCATCGGGCCTGAACGACAGGATATCGCCGAGTACCGGGCGCACATTCGGATACGGGGCGCACCGATCTTCCAGTGCCTGGTAGAGCACGCCGCTGCCTTCGACAGCGACCACCTGGGAGAAGCGGCGGGCGAAGGCCTCTGCCCAATATCCGGCGCCACTGCCCAGGTCGAGCACCCTGGTATTCGGGATCACGCCCTGGAGCAGGCGCCAGACGATCCGGGATTCGGCCCGGAAACGGTAATGGCCCGCGCCCACCGGAAAGCCGAAACCGTCCATCATGTAGGGTCCGAGGATCGATGTCTTGACCCCCGACCAATACTGAACGACCGCGGCGTGGTCGATCTCAGGCATGGGTGACGAGCGGCCCGCTGGCGGCAAGGGAACGGCGCGGGGCGGGGCGGCGGCCTGCAAACAGCTTTTCCGCCGCCTCCAGATCCGCGGGGGTATCGATTTCGTACCACCGGTCCGCATCGAAGAAGACCGCTTCGAACGCAAGCGAACCGTCGGCGACCATGTCGGCGAACACGGTCTCGTAATACACGCCGAGCCGGTTGTCCGCCACGTAGTCGCCCAGCCGTTCTTCCACCGCCTGCCAGGTCTTCAGCGACAGGCTGTAGATGTTCACCGTCTTGTAGCGGGGCGTATCGCCCGGGTCGCAGTCGGGGTGAAAGGCCGTGACCCGGTTGCCGGCGCCCAGCACCACCGTGGTGCCGTTCATCCAGGGGCGCAGTCTGGAAATGGCGATCCGGTCCGGATGGAGCATGTCGTCCAGCATCCTGGCCTCGAAAACCAGATCGCTTTCCACCAGCAGGAACGGTTCCTGAACCTGATGCCGGGCCAGCCACAGGGAATAGAGGTTGTTGGTGGTCCGGTACCTGGGGTTGAAAACAAAGTCCACCTGCATGTCGCCGGCCTTGCGGCGCAGGAATTCACGAATCTGCCTGTCCTGGTATCCGAGCACCAGTACCAGGCGTTGGATGCCCTGGATTCGCAGGTTGTGGATCAGACGGTCGAGGATCGGGCGGCCACCTACCTCGGTGAGACATTTCGGTGCGTTTCGGGTCAGTGGTCGCAGGCGGGTCCCCGTACCCGCGGCCAGTATGAGTGCAGTGGTTATGTGCTTAGAATCAGTCATGGTCGGCTCTCGCTGAAAGTGTGGTTTGTTGCAAACAGAAAGTAAGAAACAGGCCAGATTTCCGCTGCCGAATGTTCACCCGAATCCACGGATTCAGGTCGCAATCTTGATTCCGGTCACATCGTTGTTTCGTCTCCTTGATGCGCTCTCTTTGCCGCCCTCGATATGGGTATTCTTCGCGGGGGAAACAAGCACCCGCAGCATTGTGGGTGAAGGGGGGTGAAATGCCGTTTTTGCAGTGCACCGGGCCGGCCCGCACTGCACGGCGGAACCGCGAAAAATAGTGTATGAAACCCCCAATATCAATCACCGGAAGTCAAGGGAGGGAATACCCTGATACTTGCCGGGGACCGCTTTCCGGGCCGCGGTGATACCATCACGGCCTTCCCACCCGTTATGGATCAGAACCCATGAGCTACGCCAAGATTGCCGTACCTGGCGACGGTGAGAAGATCACCGTCAATCCCGATCACTCCCTCAACGTTCCCGACCGCCCCATCGTGCCCTTCATTGAGGGGGACGGAATTGGCGTGGACATCACCCCGGTGATGAGAAAGGTGGTGGATGCGGCCGTGGACAGGGCCTATGGCGGCGAGCGTTCCATCGCCTGGATGGAGATCTATGCCGGCGAGAAAGCCAACCGGGTCTATGGCGGTGACACCTGGCTGCCGGAGGAGACCCTGGAGGCGGTGAAGGAGTTCGTCGTTTCCATCAAGGGGCCCCTGACCACCCCCGTCGGCGGAGGCATCCGCTCGCTGAACGTGACCCTGCGCCAGGAACTGGATCTGTACGTCTGCCTGCGTCCGGTGCGCTACTTCGAGGGTACACCCAGCCCCCTGAAGCATCCGGAACTGACCGACATGGTGATCTTCCGCGAGAACTCCGAGGACATCTATGCCGGCGTGGAATGGGCCGCGGGCAGCGATGGGGCGAAGAAGCTCATCGATTTCCTGCGCGGTGAGATGGGCGTGAGCAAGATTCGTTTTCCCGACAGCTCCGGCATCGGCGTCAAGCCGGTCTCCCGTGAGGGTACCCGGCGTCTGGTGCGCAAGGCCATCCAATACGCCATCGACAACGACCGCGATTCGGTGACCCTGGTGCACAAGGGCAACATCATGAAATTCACCGAGGGTGCCTTCAAAGAGTGGGGCTACGAATTGGCGCGGGAGGAGTTCGGTGCAGTGGAGATCGGTGGCGGGCCCTGGTGTTCGTTCAGGAATCCCGACAGCGGAAAGGAGATCGTGATCAAGGACGTCATCGCCGATGCCTTCCTGCAACAGATTCTGCTGCGTCCGGCCGAATACGATGTCATCGCCACCTTGAACCTGAACGGCGATTACATCTCCGATGCCCTGGCTGCCCAGGTGGGCGGCATCGGTATCGCGCCGGGCGCCAATCTGTCCGACACCGTGGCCATGTTCGAGGCCACCCACGGCACGGCGCCCAAGTACGCCGGTCAGGACAAGGTCAACCCTGGTTCGCTGATCCTCTCCGCCGAGATGATGCTGCGCCACATGGGTTGGACCGAGGCGGCCGACCGGATCGTCCAGGCCATGGAAGCGACGATCAAGGCCCGGACCGTGACCTACGATTTCGAACGGCTGATGGACGGGGCCACCCTGCTGAGTTGCTCCCAGTTCGGGGATGCGATGATCGGGCACATGCGGGAACACGGGAATCTCTGATCCAGTCGCTGCACCTCGATCAGAATCGGGGGATTGCCCATTGGGGGAAGGATGAAGATCGATGGCTTGCGGGCGTGTCGATGCCTCCCTCCCCCCAAACCCCCATCCCCCGGTACTTGTTCGGAGGTTTCCGAGGGGCCTGAGGGTTTCCTGTGGTGTAGTATTAACCCGACATAGCAGGTTGCCGGGTTAATAAACTATTCTGAACCGATCTTTTCCGTTTCTTCCCTTGGCATTTCATGACTGAC
>CAYPEH010000146.1:0-6971 GCA_964409585.1 uncultured Chromatiales bacterium
TGGGCATGGGCGCGCCCCTTCCCCCAACCCCCTTCCCCCGGTACTTGTTCAGAGATTCCTTGGATCCAGGAATCAGGGATAGGGTGGACAGAGTTCCATTATCAAACCCACAATAGGCTCGTTCGGGGTCTCCACATGAATCCGCCACGCTCCGTTTTCAAGGATCGAAACGCGTGGCCGCGCAAAGACAGCAGGCAGAGACCCTTTTTCCACCATGCAGGCGGCACCATGGACAGCTTCATTCTCGACACCAGTGTGTTCACCAATCCGGATGTACACGCCCAGTTTTCCGAAGACGCCTTGGAAGGAATCAGCGAGTTCCTCAAGCTGGCACGCACCACCAACGCCAAGTTCTACATGCCCAGTTCGGTCTATGACGAATTGGGCAAGATCAAGGATCTCACCAACCTGACCGCGGATTTCGAATCGGCGGTCATCATCCGCTCCCCACGGCGCTACAATCTGATGGTGCCGTCGGAACTGATCTATGAACTCATCGAAGAGGTCCGCCACCGCATCGACCATGGTCTGCGCATTGCCGAAGAGGCCGCCAAGCTGGCGACCCAGGCACGGGAGGCGGGATCCTCATCCCCGGAAGAATTCGGACGCCTGATCAACAGGCTGCGTGGCCGTTACCGCGAGGCCCTGCGCCGGGGCATCCTCGACAGCAAGGAGGATGTGGACGTGTTGCTGCTGGCCCTGGAGTTGGACGGCATACTGGTATCGGCCGACGAGGGTATGCGCAAATGGGCCGACAAAGTGGGCATCAAGATCATCAATCCACGCAATCTGCGGCGGGTGCTGGAAAACCGCCCATCCAACTGACCTCATCGTTCCATGCTCTCCACACTACGTAAATTCCTCAACCAAACCCTGACCCCCCTCATGGATCAGGATTCAAGCGCTGACCATGAACACGCACTGCGTCTGGCAACCGCCGTCTTGATGGTGGAAGTGATGCGTGCGGATTTCGATGCCGTGGAGGAGGAAAGGGATGCCATCATTGCCGCGCTGGGTCTGCAGCTTCGACTCACCGACGAGGAAAGCCGACAGCTTCTGAGCCTGGCGGAAGACGAAATGGATGCGGCCATATCCCTGCATGAATATATATCCATGTTGAACAAAAAACTGGCCTATGAGGAGAAAACCAGCCTGATCGGTCTGTTATGGCGGGTGGCCTATGCCGATGAGCGGCTGGACAAATACGAGGAACACGCCATCCGCAGAATAGCGAACCTGCTGCACATATCGCACAGCGATTTCATCCGTAAAAAACTCGAAGTTTTGGACGAGGTCGGTAAAGGATAAGTCTGATCGGGCGGAGGCCCCTGCCCGGCCAGGCCGTTTGCCAGGGAACCTCTAACCTCGTCATGTGCGATTTCCTGAAACAGGAAATCGCCGCCTCCGGCGTTGCAAAACTGGTCAATAGAACGACTAACGACTATTGCCTGTATGTTTTGCGCCTTGCAGGCAACGATTTCACCCATCCAGGCGAACCGCCCCTGACGGGCTCGGAGGTTCCTAAATCATTTCCTTGAGGCCCTTAAGGGCCCGCAGCTTGACCACGTTACGCGCCGGTTTGGCGGCAATCATGATCGGCTCACCCGTAAAGGGATTGACGCCACGACGTGCCTTGGTACGCGCCTTGCGCACCACGCTGATCTTGATCAGACCGGGAATGGTGTAATCACCGGTGCCAGTACGGCGACTCAGGCTGCGCTTCATGAGATTCCTCTGCGCTTCAAGAACGGCCAGCACATCCGTCTTGGTCAAACCGGTTTGCTCGGCGATATAGGCAACGGTATCGGCCTTGGTGGGTGATGCCTTCACGGTGGATTTCTTTTTCAAGGCGGCCTTCTTTTTACTGACAGCCTTTTTCTTTGCAACGGCCTTCTTTTTTACCGGAGCTTTCTTTACAGGTATCTTCTTTACAGACACCTTCTTCTTCATGGAAACCTTTTTCCTGGCGGAGGACTTTTTCTTGGCAGCAGCTTTTTTCTTGCGGGGCACCATTATTCACACCTCACGGTCGACATGGAAACGGCAACGGTCAAAAAAAACATAGCACATAAAATCAATTATTTACAAAACATCCACGATGATTGATATATTGCAGAAAACCCCCTATTCAGAAAACAAACATCAGAAACGAAACCGATGCCCATGCATCAAGAAATAGCACATCAACAATGCTTGATTGTCCTCGCGACCAGGCATATGAAAAAAACAAGGCATCCTCTTTGATACGATCCGACTGAAACACACACAGCCCATACAAACCAACCCACACCCCCTGAAGCGACATGGAAACCGGATACCTGGCAGCCTTTCTCACCGGACTTTTCGGCGGCGTCCACTGCATCGGCATGTGTGGCGGCATCGTCGGTGCCATCTCACTCGGCTTGCCGAAACATGCCCATGGACGCATCACACAAGCCTGGCCATTCCTGCTTGCATACAACAGCGGGCGCATCAGCAGTTACGCAATGGCCGGCGCCCTGATGGGTGGCGTCGGCTGGCTCGCGGCCAACATGGCTGCCATGCATCAGGCGCAGCTGATACTGCAGCTGATCGCCGGAGCGTTCATGTTGAGCCTGGGCCTGTACCTGGGAGGCTGGTGGCAAGGACTGACGCGGCTGGAGAAGGCAGGCGGGCGTGTCTGGAAACGGATCGAGCCGCTGGGGAAACGCCTGTTGCCGGTCACGACCACGGCTCAAGCGTTCCGGCTTGGACTCGTATGGGGGTGGCTGCCCTGCGGGCTGGTATACACCATGTTGATCTGGTCCATTTCCGCCGGCGGACCACTGAATGGTGCTTTATTGATGCTGAGTTTCGGCATCGGCACCCTGCCCGTGCTGATGGCCATGGGCGCCTTCGCCACCCAACTGAATCAATGGATACATCACGTTTGGGTACGGCGGGCAGCGGGTGGACTGGTGATACTGTTCGGGCTCCATACCCTTTGGCTGGCTGTGGACGGATTTGTATAGGGAAGCTCTGAACAAGTCTGGAGCGATGAGATCGCCGATCAGAATCCGTCAGTTCAAGGCGCGAATCGCGCGGGAGCCCGCTATTGCGAAGATCTGCAACCCGGAAAGTTGGATTCCGGCGGCGAGATCGCGCTTCACGACCTGCTCAGAGGTTCCACAGGTATTCATTCCACATAGAACTGCTGACGGAAGTGGATGGTGTGTTCCACCTTTTGCCCCTCCGGCAGAACCCTGACGGTGAAGTTCAGGGTTTGGGCATCCTGGATGTGGAATTCGCCGATGTAATAAATCGCGTTCCCCTCACGTATCTCGCGCAAGGGAATATCCGCGCCCTGTCCCGCCAGATTGGTGCTGCGCGCACTGACCCTGGCGGTAACCGCCTGACGCTGCCTGGGCCCGGTCTTTTTCAATACCGAGACGTTGAGCATGGCCCGATGGCCACTGCGGATGATCCCGTACTGACTCGCCACTTCCGGACTCAGGAAACGGGTATTCAGCGTGTTGTAATGCACCTCATAGTCACCCAGATCCCGCATGCGCTCGGCCTGGACGGACATTGAAAACAGCAACGACACCAGCGCTGCCAGGACAGGCGGAACTTTACTCACCGAGCTTATCAACATGGGAGCCTCCTGCGGGAAACGAGGGAAATCATGATATTGGCCCTTGCCAAGGACCGGGCCATCGCCTGCGGGCCACGCCTTGATCTGACGCACTCTTGAAGCCCTGAAGGTGCAAACATCGGGTTGCCGGATCAATAGAAGGATGCTCAGCGAACCAGGCGCAGCCCACCTTTTTCCCGTTCGGGCTGCTCGGACACGAGCTCGAACGGCAGGGGCCTTTCGATCAATTCACGCATGCGGTCGAGGGCGTTCAGTTGGGCCTCACCGCTGGCACAGCGTTTTTCCAGCAGACGCAGGTTGTTGTCGATGGTTTCCTTTGAATCACCGAGCCGGGTCAGTACCGCAAGACGGGCTTCGATACTGGAACGCTGATCCTCCAACTGGGTGTGCAGTGGAGTCATCACGCCTTCCACCCAACGCCCCGCCTCCGCATGAGCAGCCAGAAACAGCAGCCGAACCTTGCTGACCAGGGTGAGGAAAAAGCGTTTGGTGACATATCCCTGTTCACTCAAGGCCGTGCGTGGATCGCGCCGGAATTCCGCGGCCCGTGCCTCCAGGCGGCGGAATTCACGCATATGACGCTCCAGATCCAGCGCACGCACCTGCACCACCCCGGTTCCATGCCGCTCCTGGAACTTGCGATAGATCAGATTCACCAGATCACGGGTTTCCCTGGCCTGATCCATGGCCTGCTGCAACAGCTCACCAGCCTCATCGAAAAAGCCCTGGATCTCACGGAACAAGCCGGCCGTGGTCCAGCTTCCCATCATGGCCCGCCGCGTCTGACTCATCAGCGCATCCAGGCGCTCCACGGCAAAGGCCTCCACCAGCGCCTTGCCTTGGTGCTCCACCAGGGTGCGGTTGGTGTGATAGCTGGCAGCCACGGCGCCGAAACGCTCCCGCAGATCATTCACTGCCGCTTCCAGGTGCTTGCGCAGGTCATCCCGTTTCGATCCCAACTCACGCATCTCCTCCAACTGTGCCCGGTTGCGTTCCAGATTGACCGCTACCCGGTTGCGCGCATTTTCCACCAACCATCCGATGCGCTTGACCACCTGATCCCGCACGATGCGCTGGCGAGCCGGCAGCACCCGCCGGGTAAGATAGTCCTCCAGAGCGGACATGCGGCTGCGCTCCAGCAGGTCACGATCCCCACGGACCTTGGCCAGCAGCGCCTTCTGCGCCGACACGGGAAAAACCCGCTCATCCGATACACCGAGCAGGCGGGCCGTTTCCCGCACCTGCTCATCGATCATTGCCTGCACTTCCGTCTCTTCGCGCAGATCGTCCCACAAGGTATCGATCTTGTTCAGACCCACCAGCAGGGTTTCATCAGCGGCATCACGGTCGCGCAGGATGTGCGTGCGCCAGACCTCCATCTCGCTGCGGGTCACACCGGCATCGGCAGCCAGCACGAACAGCACCGCCTGGGCATTGGGCAGCATATCCAGGGTCAGTTCCGGCTCGCTGCCCAGGGCATTGAGCCCCGGTGTATCGAGGATCACCAGCCCCTGCCTGAGCAGGGGGTGCGGGAAGGAAATGCGTGCGTGGCGCCACATGGGCACCTCCACCGTGCCGGGTGGCCCATCCCCCTGGGGCGTCACCAGCTCATCGGGAGTAAATCCAAGCCTCCGCGCCTCAAGCAGCGGCAGGCGCTTGACCCGCATCACCTCGCCCAGGGCAATGGCCATCTGCTGCGGTGATTCCAGATCCAGGTGGATAGTGGTCCAGTGTTCGGGGCGGCTCTTCAGTTCGGCCAGGGTGAGATCCTGCAAGCGTGTCTCCACCGGCAGCAGGCTGATATAGGAGCGTTGCGATTCCCGGTCGAAGAACAGCTCCGTCGGACAACGGGTGGTACGCCCTGCCTGTGAGGGCAACAGGCGCTGCTGACCGCTGCCGTGCAACAGGGCATTGATCAGCTCACTCTTGCCACGGGAGAACTCGGCCACACAGGCCACGGTGAGGGTATCGGACAGCAGTTGCTCGCGCGCCTCGTCCAATTGCCGGTTCACGCCCTCATCGTCCAGGCCATGCTCCTCCAGCCAGGCATGGAAATTCTCAATGGTACGGACCAACGCCGATTTCCAGCGATGATAGGCATCCATCCGCTGTTTGAGATGATCTTCCGCCATAACCCGTGTTTTTCCGTGCAAGGGAGTGGAATTATGGACCAACCGTGCCATATTTTCCTCTTTGGGGAAGCCGCCCGCCACGGCATGGGGCGCTTACAAATACCAGCCTAAATATTGCGAGACTCAGGGCGCCCCGGGTGTTCCGGATCAAGGTGCGGCTCGCAAGCCACAGGCGCCTGATGTGGCCACCAGACAAAAGTTGTAGACTCGGCACACGGTGAACTTCACAAACCGGCCTGAAACCTGCGACACGGGAGATGGCTGATAGCCATCAGATGGACAACAGGCAGTTTTTACCACTGGGACTGAATTCAGGAGACAAGAAATGACGCAGAAAAATCGGCTTCTCCCCCTGGCCACCGCACTGGGGCTGGTGGCAGCAGCAGGCATGGCCGCCAGCAGCACCGTTTTCGCCCACGGCTATGTCATGGCGAGGGACGATGGCATCTGGCGCACCAGCTCAGGCGAATGCTGGAAAACCGGCGCCTTTACCGAGGCGGATGCCATTCCGGAATGCACCGGCATCAAGGATTCCGACGGTGACGGCGTGTACGATGACAAGGATCAGTGCCCCGACACCCCCAAAGGTGACGAAATCGATGCCAATGGCTGCTCACTGCCAAAGGACAGCGACGGCGATGGCGTGATGGATCCAGCCGACCGGTGCCCCGGCACCGCCAGGGGCGTGACCGTCGATACGCATGGCTGCGAGGTCATCGAAAAGATCGTCATTCAGGGCATACTGTTCGAATTCGACAGTGCCACCCTGACCCACAGGGCTTCCAGCATCCTGGATGAGGCGGTCACCAAGATCAAACGCAACATCAAGCACATCAAGGGAATCACCGTGACCGGTCACACCGACAGCTCCGGCAGCGAGGCGTACAACATGGGCCTGTCCCAGCGTCGCGCCCAGAGCGTCGCCGACTACCTGTCCAGCCAGGGTGTCTCTCCCGGCAAAATCACCGTCGAAGGCAAGGGCGAATCCATGCCCATCGCCGATAACGGCACCAAGGCCGGACGCGCCGCCAACCGCCGTGTCGAGATCGACGTAAACATGTAACTGCTTTTCACGTCCGCAATCAAAGAAGGCGTGGCCAACCGGTGGCCACGCCTTTTTTCATCGCATCCGCACAGGAAGGCGGCCGAGGGCCTGCCGAAAACTTCCTTAGGAACCTCTGATCAAGTCGCGCACGACTTGATCAGAGTCCCCTTTGGGGAGATTG
>CAYPEH010000147.1:0-6938 GCA_964409585.1 uncultured Chromatiales bacterium
GGCACGGCGCCTCGCCACGGGGGCGCTCGTGGTGGCTGAGGGTGACATGGATTGGTGCCGGGTTAATAGGCAGGTTGGATTTCCAACCAAGGTCCCTTCCCCTCCGGGATCCCTTCCCATTCACCATGGATTTCATCACCATCCGCGGCGCCCGCACCCACAACCTCCAGGACATCGACCTGGAGCTGCCGCGTGGCCGGCTGATCGTCATCACCGGCCTGTCCGGCTCGGGCAAGTCCTCGCTGGCCTTCGACACCATCTATGCCGAGGGCCAGAGGCGTTACGTGGAATCCCTGTCCACCTACGCACGCCAGTTCTTGTCGGTGATGGAAAAGCCGGACGTGGACCACATCGAGGGGTTGTCACCGGCCATTTCCATCGAACAGAAGACCACATCACACAATCCCCGTTCCACCGTCGGCACCATCACCGAGATCTACGATTACCTGCGCCTGCTGTTCGCCCGCGCCGGCACCCCCCATTGTCCCAGGCACCACACCGGGCTGGAAGCACAGACCGTCAGCCAGATGGTGGATCAGGTCATGGCCCTGCCCGAAGGCAGCCGGCTGATGCTGCTGGCACCACTGGTGCACAACCGCAGGGGCGAGCACCTGCACGTATTCGAGGAACTGCGCGCCCACGGTTTTATCCGGGCACGGGTGGATGGGGAGGTGATGGAGCTGGAACGCACACCGCACCTGGATATGAAGCGCCCCCACAGCATCGAGGCGGTGGTGGACCGTTTCAAGGTCCGCCCCGGCCAGGAACTGCGCCTGGCGGAATCCTTCGAAACCGCCCTGCGGCTGGCGGACGGGGTTGCCTCGGTAGCCTGGATGGACGAGCCGGAACGGGATCCGCTGCTGTTCTCCGCCAAGTTCGCCTGCCCGGAATGCGGCTGGTCCCTGAGCGAACTGGAACCCCGGCTGTTCTCCTTCAACAACCCGGTGGGCGCCTGTCCCCAATGCGACGGCCTCGGCGTGGAACAGTTCTTCGACCCGGACCGGGTGGTGACCCATCCGGAACTGAGCCTGGCCAGTGGTGCCGTGCGCGGCTGGGACCGGCGCAACGCCTACTATCTCCAGATGATCTCATCCCTGGCCGACCATTACGGCTTCGACGTGGAGACCCCCTTCCAGGATCTGCCGGAACGGGCGCGCAGGATCGTCCTCTACGGCAGCGGCCAGGAAGAGGTGGAGTTCCGCTATTTCTCCGAACGCGGCGGCATCACCACCCGTACCCACCGCTTCGAAGGCGTCATACCCAACATGCAGCGCCGCTACCACGAAACCGATTCCAGCCTGGTGCGGGAGGAACTGGCCAAGTACCAGGCCCACCGCACCTGCCCGGAATGCGGCGGCGCCCGCCTCAACGAGGCGGCCCGCAACGTCAGCATCGCCGGCAAGCACCTGCCGGACATCGTCTCCATGCCCATCGGCCGGGCCCTGGAGTTCTTCGGGCAACTGCAACTGCCGGGGCGCCGGGGTGAGATCGCGGGGAAGGTGGTGCATGAGATTTCCAAACGGCTGCGCTTCCTGGTCAACGTCGGCCTCGACTACCTGACCCTGGAGCGCAGCGCCGACACCCTTTCCGGGGGCGAGGCCCAGCGCATCCGCCTGGCCAGCCAGATCGGCGCCGGCCTGGTGGGCGTGATGTACATCCTCGACGAACCGTCCATCGGCCTGCACCAGCGCGACAACCAGCGCCTGCTGGACACCCTCACCTACCTGCGGGACCTGGGCAACACCGTGATCGTCGTGGAACACGACGAAGCGGCCATCCGCGCCGCCGATTACGTGGTGGACATGGGCCCCGGAGCCGGTGTCCACGGCGGCCGGGTGGTTGCCCGGGGCACGCCGGAGGAAATCGCCGCCAGCGAGACCTCCATCACCGGCCAATACCTCTCGGGCAGGCGCCGCATCGCCCTGCCGGAACAACGCCTCCGTGCCCACGGCCGGCCCACGCTGAGCGTACTCGGCGCCCACGGCAACAATCTGAAGAACGTGGACATCCATATCCCCACCGGCCTGATGACCTGCATCACCGGCGTGTCCGGTTCCGGCAAGTCCACCCTCATCATCGACACCCTCTACCGCCAGGCCGCACGCACGCTCAACGGCGCCGGAGGTGACGACCCTTCCCCCTGCCGGGCCATCGAGGGCCTGGAGCTGTTCGACAAGGTGGTGGACATCGACCAGAGCCCCATCGGCCGCACACCGCGCTCCAACCCGGCCACCTACACCGGCCTGTTCACCCCCATCCGGGAGCTGTTCGCCGCCACCCAGGAGGCCCGTTCACGAGGCTACCGGCCGGGGCGCTTCAGTTTCAACGTCAAGGGCGGGCGCTGCGAGGCCTGTCAGGGCGACGGCCTGATCAAGGTGGAAATGCACTTCCTGCCGGACATCTACGTCCCCTGTGATGTCTGCCACGGCCAGCGTTACAACCGCGAGACCCTGGACATCCGTTACAAGGGCAAAAACATTCACGAAGTGCTGGACATGACCGTGGAAGACGCTCTGCCGTTCTTCTCCGCGGTGCCGCCGATCCGGCGCAAACTGGAGATGCTGGCGGAGGTGGGCCTGTCCTATATCAAACTGGGCCAGAGCGCGACCACCCTCTCCGGCGGCGAGGCCCAGCGCGTGAAGCTGGCCCGTGAACTGGCCCGCCGCGACACCGGCAAGACCCTGTATATCCTCGACGAACCCACCACCGGCCTGCATTTCCACGATATCGAGCAACTGCTGGCGGTGCTGCACCGACTGCGCGATCACGGCAACACCGTGGTGGTGATCGAACACAACCTGGATGTCATCAAGACCGCCGACTGGATCATCGACCTGGGCCCCGAGGGTGGCGACGGTGGCGGCGAGGTGGTGGTGGCGGGTCCCCCGGAACGGATCGCCGAACATCCCTCCTCGCATACCGGCCGTTTCCTGCAACCCCTGCTGCCAGGAGCCTGTCGGACTCAGGCTGAATCGGCTGCAAAAGCGGGACAGCGGCCTGATTTTCCCTGATTTCTCGTCACATAGTTCCCACTATGCTCCTCAAAATCATGAAAAATCATCCTCGCTGCCCCACTCTTTCGCTACGATCCCCCTAAATCCGACAGGCTCCTAGCCTGAAGCCGCCGCCAGTACACTGGTATCAACCCTTGAGCACGAAGAACGAGACATTTATCCCCGGCCAACGCTGGATGAGCGACACCCAGAGCGAACTGGGCCTGGGCACCGTGGTGCGCACCGACGAGCGTTGCGTCCACATGTTGTTCCCCGCCAGCGGGGAGACCCGCCTCTACACCCTGCGCAACGCCCCCCTGACCCGTTGCATCTTCCTCCCCGGCGACCGCGTCGAGGACCACCGGGGCCGCAAACTGACGGTCACCGGAACCCATGAGCAGGACGGTCTGATCCACTACCATTGCGAAGACCTGGACGGAACCGCGCACGAGATCAGTGAAACGGAACTCAGCGACCACCTCCGTCTGAACCGTCCACGGGAAAAACTGCTGGCCGGCCGCATCGACCAGGACGCCTGGTTCCGGCTACGCCATCAGACCTGGCTGCGGGGCGCCGAGGAGGCCCGTTCCCCCACGCTGGGGCTGGCCGGCGCGCGCGTGTCCCTGGTGCCCCATCAGCTCTATATCGCTGCGGAAGTGGCGCGGCGCCATGCCCCCCGCGTCCTGCTGGCCGACGAGGTGGGTCTGGGCAAGACCATCGAAGCGGGCCTGATCCTGCACCGCATGGTGCTCAGCGAACGGGTCAGGCGGGTACTGATCCTGGTTCCCCAGACCCTGCTGCATCAGTGGCTGGTGGAAATGCTGCGCCGCTTCAACCTGCGTTTCGCCCTGTTCGACGAGGAACGGTTCGACGCCGCCGATACCGGCAATCCCTTCCACAGTGAACAGCGGGTTCTCATCAGCCTGGACCTGATCACCTCGCGCCCGAGGATCGCCCGGGCCCTGCTGGATGGTGACTGGGACCTGCTGGTAGTGGACGAGGCCCACCATCTGCACTGGACCGAACAGGAAAGCAGCCTGGAATACGATCTGGTCAACGCCCTGGCGGAACAGGCCCGTGGCGTACTGCTGCTCACCGGCACACCGGAGCAACTGGGACGCGCCGGTCATTTCGGCCGACTGCGCCTGCTCGACCCCAACCGTTTCCATGACTACCACGCCTTCCTGGAAGAAGAACGGCAGTATCAGGCGGTGGCCTCGCTGGCCGCCAAACTGCTGGATGGCGACCCCCTCGGCAACGACGAGCAGGCCCTGCTCGAGACCCTGCTCGGGGAAGCGGCGCAAGACGACAAGGAAGCGGTGATCGGGCACCTGCTGGACCGGCACGGCACCGGTCGCGTACTCCTGCGCAACACTCGCGCGGCCATCCAGGGCTTCCCTGAGCGCCGCCTGATCCCGCATCCACTAACCATGCCCGACGCCTATGCCACGCTGGAGGCCGATGCCCCGTCGCGGTTGACGCCGGAATCCGTGTACGGCCCCGGATGGACCGGCCTGGACCCGCGCCTGCCGTGGCTGGCCGCCACCCTGCGGGAACTGCGGCCGGAGAAGGTGCTGGTCATCTGTGCGCATGCGGACACCGTGCTGGAACTGCGCAAGGCATTGCTGGACCGGGAGGGGATACACGCCGCCGTATTCCACGAAGGCATGGAGATCGTCGAGCGCGACCGCGCGGCCGCCTTTTTCGCCGACCCGGAGGAAGGCAGCCAGGCCCTGTTGTGTTCCGAGATCGGCAGCGAGGGACGCAATTTCCAGTTCGCCCATCACCTGATCCTGTTCGATCTGCCGCTGGACCCGGACCTGCTGGAACAGCGTATCGGCCGCCTCGACCGCATCGGCCAGACCGAAACCATCCACATCCATGTCCCCTATCTGCGGAAAGGCCCCGGCGAGGCCCTCTACCGCTGGTATGCCGAAGGCCTGAGGATCTTCGAGGCCCCCTGCCCGGCCGCCACCGCCGTGTCGGAGCAACTGCGGCAGGAATTGCTGGAGGCACTGGAGCGGCCGGAACGAACCGACACGCTGGTGCGGCAGGCGTCCGCCCTGGTGGAACAGCTCAACGGCGAACTGGAGCGGGGCCGCGACCGCCTGCTGGAACTGCACTCCCACCGTCCCGAACGATCGGCCGCCCTGGTGCGGGCCATCGAGGAACAGGATGCCGCGCGCGGCGTACTCGACTACATGACCCGCTACTGGGATCTGTACGGGGTGGAACAGGAGGCCGGGCCGGGGCTGACCTTCGTCCTTCACCCCGGCCACCACATGTTGCAGGAACGCTTCCCGGAACTGCCGGACGACGGCACCACGGTCACCTTCGACCGTGCCAACGCGCTGGCCCATGAAGACCGGGAGTTCCTCACCTGGGAACACCCCATGGTGCGTGGCGCCATGGACCTGTTGACCGGATCGGATCTGGGCTCCACCGCCGTGACCGTGGTGCAGGAATCCAGGTTCAGGCCCGGCATCCTGCTGCTGGAACTGATCTACGTGGCCCAGTGTCCGGCACCGCCGGAACTGGAAGTGAACCGCTTTCTGCCCCCCACCGCCGTGCGCCTGCTGCTGGACGTCAAGGGCCGGGATCACGCCGCCCGATACGCACCGGAACTGTTCCAGGGGGAATGCCAGAGCCGCAACCGCAAACTGACCGCGGCCATCATCCGCTCCCAGGGCGAACGCCTGCGGAAGATGTTCGACCAGGGGGAGGAACTGGCGCGTGCAGCGGCGCAAAGACTGGAAGCCGATGCCAGGGTGGAAATGGAGACCGAACTGCGGGCCGAGCTGGCGCGCCTGCGTGAACTGGCCAAGATCAATGCCGGCATCCGCGCCGAGGAACTGGAATACCTGGAAGCCAGACACGAACTGCTGGACCGCTATCTATCCCAGACCCACATGCGCCTGGACGCCGCGCGCATCATCGTCACAAGCTGATTTATTTCTCCATGAGGAACCGCAAGGTGAGCGTCAAGAAAAAAGCGATCCAAACGGGGGCCGACAAGACCGGGAAGAAGCCGGAAAAACCGAAGAAGATCAAAAACAGCGTCTACAAGAAGGAACTGTTCCGTCTGCAACTGGAGCTGGTGAAGCTACAGGAATGGATCAAACACAAGGGCCTCAAGGTGGTGGTGATCTTCGAGGGCCGCGATGCCGCCGGGAAGGGCGGTGTGATCAAACGCATCACCCAGCATCTCAACCCCCGCATCTGCCGGGTGGTGGCCCTGCCCGCCCCCACCGAACGCGAGGCCACCCAGTGGTATTTCCAGCGTTATGTGGCGCACCTGCCGGCCGCCGGGGAAATGGTCCTGTTCGACCGCAGTTGGTACAACCGCGCCGGCGTCGAGAGGGTGATGGGCTTCTGCACCGATGAGGAATACAGCGAATTCCTGCGCTCCTGCCCCGAGTTCGAACGCATGCTGGTGCGTTCCGGCATCATCCTCATCAAATACTGGTTCTCGGTCTCCGACGAGGAACAGGAGCGCCGTTTCCAGAGCCGCCTGCGGGAACCGCACAAGCGCTGGAAACTGAGCCCCATGGACCTGGAATCCCGCACCCGCTGGGTGGAATATTCCATGGCCAAGGACCAGATGTTCGCCCACACCGACATCAAGCAGGCCCCCTGGTACGTGGTCCGATCCGACATCAAGAAACACGCCCGGCTCAACTGCATCGCGCACCTGCTGAGCATGATCCCCTACGAGGACCTGACCCCCGAGCCCATCGAACTGCCCCACCGCCAGGACAGTGGAGGCTATGTGCGTCCGCCCATGTCCGATCAGACCTTCGTGCCGGAAATCTATCCGTGACGCCCCCGGCTTGACCGGAATCATTCACGCCGGCCGCGGCCGGGGAGGAAGATCGAGGAACCTCTGAACAAGGAGCCTGTCGGACTTAGGGGGATCGTAGCGAAAAAGTGGGACAGCGAGGATGA
>CAYPEH010000148.1:0-6882 GCA_964409585.1 uncultured Chromatiales bacterium
CGCACGCCCGTGTGGGAGGCCCTGCACCACATGATCCGCCGCCTGAATGAAGACGGCGAAACCGCCGCCGGCGAACTGCTCGCCCGCATGCCGGAAAAGGGCGAACCCCTGCGCCAGCTCGCCTACCACCTCTACACCCTCTGCGAACGCGCCGGCTGGGCCGAAGACGCCCGCGCCTACAACGAACTCATCGGCGCCTGGCACGCCATCGTCACCGCCTCCCATGAGGTGGGGCATAAGGGTGAGCAGCAGGGTTTGGATTTTTAAGGGAAATCAAGATGTTTATTTCCAAAATAGAAGTAAAAAACTGGCGGAATTTCCGCAGCATCGAAGTCGGTTTGACAGATACAGTATTTCTTATCGGTCCAAACGCATCAGGTAAGTCAAACTTCCTCGATATTATTCGTTTCATGCAGGATATTGTGAACCCCAAGGGCGGTGGGCTTCAGCAAGCGATTTCATCCCGGGGCGGGATGAAAAAGCTGCGCTGCCTTGCAGGCCGAAGGGGGCATGGAATCGAGCTGGCATTTGAGCTGAAGAAATCGCCAGACGATGAGAAACCTGTGTGGCGATATGAGCTGGGGATCGCCAGTGAAGGCAAGGGGCGTCAGCGACCGATCGTGAAGCATGAAAAAGTTTGGCGAGAGGACAGGTGTATTCTGGAGCGGCCAATCAATGAAGATAGGGATGACCCTGAACGCCTGACAGAGACTTATCTGGAATTAACCAACTCAAACAAGGCGTTTCGTGAAATCGCGGAGTTTTTCCTGAAGACTCTCTATCTTCACCTTGTTCCACAATTATTGAAATATGGTGAAATGTTTGTCGTCAGACAGATGGAATCCGATCCGTTCGGGCAAGGGTTTCTCGAACAGATTTCAAGAACACAGACAAAAGCTCGAGAATCGAGGCTTAAACGTATCGAAACAATTCTCAAGAAGGTGATTCCTCACTTCGAGGAGTTGCGTTTTGCCAAGGATGAAGACTCGGGGAAACCTCACTTGGAGATGCGCTATGTCCACTGGCGGCCGAATGCCGGCTGGCAACGGGAAGACCAGTTCTCCGATGGCACATTGCGTTTGATCGCACTGCTCTGGACTCTTATGGCGTCAGATAATTTGATCCTGCTGGAAGAGCCCGAACTGTCATTGCACGAAAAGATCGTGGAACAAATCCCACGAATGCTTGAAGACGCACGTCGCTCTCGAAGAAAGCCCGGCGGTCAGGTATTCATCAGCACGCATAGTCCGACATTGTTGTCAGACACCAGTATTTCAGGAACTTTTCTTATCCTGAATCCCAGTGAACATGGTGAGTCCACCAAGGTCGAGACACCGACGAAAGACGACTTTTTGGCGATGAAAGCCGGGATGAGCGCGGCAGACATACTGCTCCCCAAGACATCGGTGTCTGTTGGAAATATCTGATCATGGAAGAAATCTGTTTTTATGGCTATGCCGAGGACGAGCTCTCATGCACGGTGATGCGTCGGCTTTTTGATTACCACAATATGTCGAACCCTGTTGGTAAACGCCTCGTATTCCACCCCGGCTTCCCCGAGAACAAAAGAGGCTGTGGCAACCTGAAGAAGCTGGCTTCAAACCTTGTTCAAATGTGTGGAAGAGCTGGCTTGTTTGTCTTTGTCATGACTGATCTTGATCAGGATGAATGCGCGCCAACACTGATACATCGGTGGTTTCCCAATATTAATCCGTTACCTGCTAGTCTGCTTTTTCGCGTTGCAGAAAGAGAAGTGGAGGCTTGGCTTTTAGCAAACAGGGACAATCTTGCAGATTTCCTCGACATTTCCAAGGCAAACTTTACCAGGGATCCAGATACATTGAATGATCCGAAATATCATTTGCTGAATGTCATTCGGTCAAAAGGGCGAAAACGGATTCACAGAGAAATGCTGCCGTCCGGAAATGCCCATATAGGCCCCAAGTACAATGAGGTACTGTGTAATTTCGTTGAGAATCATTGGGATATCGATGAAGCGAAGCAATATTCGTCCAGTCTTCAGCGAACCATAAGTGCCTTAAGCAGAATTGCATGATTAGCAAGAGACTATCAATATGAGCCTCAAACCCTGGCGCGAGATCGCCACCCCCCACAAAGACATCCTCGCCGGCACCTTCAGGCAGCCGGAGTTCGCTGCGGACATTTCTCAAGTGGTCAAGGGTGTTGCACTGGCCGAATACAAGAATCTGGGGCGGTTCTTCTTTTCTGGCTACAACGAAATCAGCACTGCCTGGTACGCGATCGTCGCCGCCTCCCACGAGGTGGGCCACAAGGGCGAGTCGTTGGAACTGGATCTGTAGGAGGATACCGGATGCCAAAAAATATTCTGCTCGACACCCGAACGGCCAACTTCCTGGAGTTGATTGGCAACGGAAAGATCTACCGCGTACCACCTTACCAGCGCGATTACTCCTGGCAGGAGGAGCAGTGGGAGGATCTCTGGAATGACATCATCGAAATGGTGGACGATCGCGCTCAACGCCACTACATGGGCGCCTTGGTGATCGAGTCCATCAACGATCGGGAGTTCCAGATCATCGATGGCCAGCAGCGATTGGCCACACTCACCTTGCTGGCATTGGCCGTCATCAAACGGTTGATGTCATTGGCCGATCAAGAGGTCGAACCGGAAGCCAATCGGGAACGCGCCCTGAGTCTGAGGCACCGCTTCATCGGCGAAAAAGATCCCGCTTCTCTGATCGAAAGCAGCAAGCTGTTTCTCAACGAAACGGACGATGCCTTCTTCCAAGACTACCTGGTTCAACTCAAGGAACCCCGCAACCCTCGCGGTCTACCAAAATCCAACAAGCTGCTTTGGCAGTGCTTCCAGTATTTTATTCGCAAACTGGGTGAGTTGGATACACTTCGAAAGAACGGGCAGATCCTTGCCGCATTGCTCAACGAGACCGTGGCGCGGCAACTCCTGTTCATTCTCATTACCGTGGATGACGAGCTGAATGCCTACACGGTGTTCGAGACCTTGAATGCACGTGGGTTGGAACTTTCCGCCACCGATCTGTTGAAGAACTATCTATTTTCCCGCGTGAGGGTGCGGGCCGATCTGGAACACCTGCAACGACGATGGCAGCGTCTGATCGCCACCATCCGGCAGGAGCGTTTTCCAGATTTTCTTCGCTATCACCTGTTGTGCCAACATTCAAAAGTGCGCAAGCAGCGTCTTTTCAAAATCGTTCGAGACGAGGTGCGGGATGCCGATCAGGTCTTCAATCTCATGGATGCACTGGAAGCGCGAGCGGAATTGTTCGCTGCCCTGCAGGATGCCACGCATGAATACTGGATCGAACATCGTGAAAGCCAGCCATATATTCGGGAGCTGATTCTGTTCGGTTCAAAACAGCTCACGCCCGTGCTGTTCGCGGCCTGGGAGTCCTTCGATTCACCGGATTTTTCCCGTACCGTCAAGCTGGTCAGTCGATTCGTATTCCGCTATACGGCAGTCAGCAGTCTCAATACCAACGCGCTGGAACCGGTGTCGCATGATATTGCCAGTAGCATCCTGAACGGCGCTATCCGGGGGCCAAGGGGAGTCCATGAAAAGCTGAGCCCTTTTTATGTCGATGATGAGAAGTTCAGGCAGGACTTTTCTCTCTTGAGCATCAATACAGGGGGAAGACGACGCAAGATCGCAAAATACATCCTTTGCGCTCTGGAGGGTGACCTTTCGGGGCGCGCCTGTGACGCCGATACCGATCCGGCCACGATCGAGCACATATTGCCGGAAAATCCCACTGCGGACTGGGCAGAGCATTTCCCAGAAGAAAAGTGGGATGAGTACATCTACCGACTGGGCAATCTTACATTACTGGAACCGCCCTTGAACCGTGAGATCGGTAACCGGGCATATGCCGAAAAACTCGAAGGCTATGTGCGAAGCCAATATCGGATGTCGAATGCTCTGCATGACTTTGCTCCAGAACACTGGAATCCGCAATTGGTAGACCGAAGACAACGTGAAATGGCTGAGCGAGCGGCCCATCTCTGGCGTTCGGATTTTGATTGAGGAACAACAATGTCATTAAAACCCTGGCGTGAGATCGCCACCCCTCATAAAGACGTCCTTGCCGGCACTTTCAAGCAGTCGGAGTTCGCCGCGGACATCACCCAGGTCGCCAATGGTACGGCGCCGGCTGAATACCAGGACGCCGAGCAGTTCTTCGCTCGCACCTACATCACCGAGGGCATGCGGCTGCTGCTGATCTCGGTGGCACAGCGTTTGGCGGGCCAGGGTGGCGACCCGGTCATCCAATTGCAGACCGCGTTCGGCGGTGGCAAGACCCACACGCTGCTGGCTGTCTACCACCTAGCTTCACGCTCAGTGCCCACCTCCCGTCTCACTGGGATTCCACCGCTGCTCGACGAGGCGGGTATTACCGACCTCCCCGAAGCCCGTGTGGCCGTGATCGACGGCATTAAGCTCTCCCCCAGTCAGCCCCGAAAGTATAGAAAGCACACCATCAACACCCTGTGGGGCGAGCTAGCCTGGCAACTGCTGGGTGAGGCAGGTTTCGAGCAGGTTACCGACAGTGACCGGGACGGCACCTCGCCCGGCAAGGAGATCCTCACGGATCTGATTCGCCAGGCAGCCCCCTGCGTGATCCTGGTGGATGAGCTGGTAGCCTTCATCCGTCAGCTTGAGATCGGCAAGCAGTACAAGGCGGGCACCTTCGACAGCAATATCAGTTTCATCCAGGCGCTCACAGAGGCGATGAAGGCGGTGCCCAACGCCATCCTGCTCGCCTCCCTTCCCGAGTCAGAGGTAGAGGCCGGGGGAACCATGGGCCAGCGGGCCCTGGAAGCGCTGGAGAAGTATTTCGCCCGGGTAGAGTCAGTGTGGAAGCCGGTTGCAACCGAAGAGGCCTTCGAGATCGTCCGCCGACGCCTGTTCGAAAACCCCGGCAACCAGGCCGAGGTGGAGGGGATCAGCCGCCAGTTCTCCGACTTCTACCGGCAACATGCCGAGAAGTTTCCGGTCGAGACCCAGTCCAACGAGTATTTCGAGCGCCTGTGCCGCTCCTACCCCATTCACCCGGAGATCTTCGATCGCCTGTACGAGGACTGGTCCACGCTGGAGAAGTTCCAGCGTACCCGCGGCGTCCTCCAGTACATGGCCATCGTGATCCACCGGCTGTGGAACACGGACAATCGCGATGCGCTCATCATGCCGGGAACGTTGCCTCTGGACGACAGCAACGTGCGCACCAAGAGCATCCATTATCTGCCCCAGGGCTGGGAGCCGGTGATCGAGCGTGAAATCGACGGCCCCCACTCCGTGCCGGCTGAGATCGACGGTTTCGATACCCGCTTCGGCAGCGTTCAGGCCGCACGTCGGACCACCCGCACCATCTTCCTCGGCAGTGCCCCCGCGGCGGCGAACCAGGCGGTTCGGGGCATCCAGACCGGACGTATCCTGCTGGGTGCTGTTCAGCCCGGCCAGACCGTCGGGGTGTTCGAGGACGTACTCAAACGTCTGCGCGACCGGCTTCATTACCTCTATTCTGAGCAGGACCGGTACTGGTTCGACACACGCCCGAACCTGCGCCGGGAGATGGAGAGCCGAAAGCAGAACATTGAAAAGGGGTTTCTAGACGATCTGATCAAACAGCGTGTCACTCGGGTATTTGGCCGCAACCACCACTTTGGTGGCATTCATGTCTTCACCCCTTCTGCAGATATCCCCGATGAGTATGGCACGGGCCCCCGCCTGGTGGTTCTACCAACCCAAGCTGCCTACAACCGTGGCGAGTCCAACCCAGCCTATTCGCAAGCCGAAGAGGTATTGCGCAAACGGGGTGATCAACCCAGGCAGAAACAGAATCGCCTGATCTTCCTGGCACCGGATTTCGATGTGGTCAGCCGCCTTAAGGAACAGGGACGCATCTACCTGGCCTGGGACTCCATCGTCACGGATATCGAAAACGGCACCCTCAACCAGGATATTTCGCATCTCAACCAGGCAAAACGTAGCCGCGACCATGCGGAGCAGTCCCTGAGCCAGCTGATACGAGAGGCCTGGAAATGGCTAATTGCGCCGGTCGAGGATTTCGTGAAAGGCAAGCCGCAACTGGAGTGGGAGGCAGTTCAGATCTCACCCACCGCCCCCAAGCTTGTCCAGGCGATCGAAGACAAATTGCGTGAAGAGGAATGGCTTATCTATGAGTGGTCGCCCATTCACCTGCGCAATCTGCTCAAGCAGTGGTATCTGAAGGACAATGAGGCGGAAGTGAGCGCGCTCAAGGTATGGCAGGACACCTGCCATTACCTCTATCTGCCCCGGCTGGTGAATGACCTAGTATTCCGGGACGCCATCGCCAAGGGAGTCGAGACAGAAGACTATTTCGGATTTGCCGCAGGCAAGGATGGCGACCGCTACCTGGGTTTTGTCTTCGGGCACCCCACGGCGATCGTATTGGACGAGTCCTCACTGCTCATCGACCGGGAAGCTGCTCTGGCTTGGCGAAAACGCATGGAGAACGAAAGACGCCAACAGGGAGATAGTGACGTTTCAGGCACTTCCCCCACAGCCGCTGGCGAGACCATGGGTGGTGGTGAAATAGCTCCCCAAGTGCCTGCAGGCGGCACATCGCCTGGCATTCAGCCAGTCACATCCGCAAAAAAACAATTCTACGGCACCGTCACGCTCGACCCGATCAAGGCCAAGATGGATTTCGCCACCATCATGGATGAAGTCGTTCAGCAGTTCACATCCAAGCTCGGTGTGGATGTAAAAATCTCCGTCGAGATTCAGGCGCAGAGCAAAGATGGATTCGACGATGCACTACAGCGCATTATCAAGGAAAACTGCAATGTGCTGAAGTTCGACAGCTCGGAATTCGAGGATGG
>CAYPEH010000149.1:0-6841 GCA_964409585.1 uncultured Chromatiales bacterium
CCCATTGAGAACGAAGCGGAAGTTACACTTAAGGCAAAGGTGGATGGTGAGTCAGTGTTGCCCGAACCCGAACCCTAACCCGAACCCAAACCCGAACCCGACCCCGAGCCCGAGCCCGAGCCCGAGCCCGAGCCCGAACCCGAGCCCGACCCCGAGCCCGAGCCCGAGCCCGAGCCGGAGCCGGAGCCGGAGCCGGAGCCGGAGCCGGAGCCCGAATTCATCGATGAATTGCCAAGCCCGCCGCCGGAAGAACGCATGGACGGGCCTGTATCCGCAGAGCCCGCAGCCGAGGAAGAGGCGAGGTCTCGGGAAGAGGAAAGCGTGGGCGAGGGTGCCTGGCCTGACACCGGGCCGGCCGTGCCCATGGTCGGGCTCGCCGGCGCTGACACGATCTCCCCCGGGGATACGGTGCCTGTGCAGCCGTCCGAGGATGTGCCTGGGGAGGAAAAAACGCCCGCCACCGGGACCGTGGATGGCCGTTTGGACGAGGAAGAAGACCTCGCCGTCATTGCCGAGGATGTGGATGAGGAAATCCTGGAAATCTTCCTGGAAGAGGCGGATGAGGAACTGGAGGTCATCCGCGCGCATCTGCCGCGATGGAAAAATGCCCCGGACGAGGACGAGCCGTTACAGATCATTCGCCGTTCATTCCATACCCTGAAGGGCAGCGCACGGCTGGTCGGCGCCATGTGGATGGGTGAATTCGCCTGGTCGTTCGAGGACCTGCTCAACCGTGTGATCGAGGGCAAGGTGGCCGCCTCTCCGGTGATGTTCGATCTGCTGGAGCAGGCGGCATCGGTGGGGTTGCCTCAGTTGATCGCTCAATTACGGGACGGTACCCGGACCGAGGCGATCGTTGGCGAACTGATGGAAATGGCCCGCGCGGTCAGCCGCTCCGAAGAACCCCTACTGCCTGCCGCCGCAACCGGCGCACAGTCCGGGGATACGGCCGGTTCGGACGAAAGCATGGTGGAGGCCGAGCCGGAACCCATGATGGATCCGGTGCTGTATGACATCTTCAGCAAGGAGACCTCCGGGCATCTGGAGGTTCTGCGTGGCTTTATCCAGAACTGCCGGAAGCAGCCCGGTGGTTGCAGCATGGACGAGGATGCGGTGCGTGCCCTGCATACACTCCACGGCAGTGCCCGCATGGCGGAAGTGGACGTTATAGCCGGGCTGGCCGGGGCGTTGGAGAAATACATCAAGACCCTGTTGCAGGCCGGCGAGCCGCTGAAGAGTGATGGCCTGTTCGCCATTACGGAAAGTGTCTCGGCCATCGAGGAGGCCATGGCGGCCATTGGCGCCGGTACGGAACTGCCGGATACCCAGCCACTGGTGGATCGGGTCAATGCATTGCTCACCCAGGTCGAGCAGCGGGCTGTTGAAGAGGAGCAGGAACAGGATCAGCGGCCCGCCACGGTATCGGGGGCCGCGGTTGATGCCGAAGGAGCGGTCGATCCGGAATTGTTGGAGATCTTCCTCGAAGAAGCGGCGGAGATACTCGACAACTCCGAGCTTGCCTTGCAGCGCTGGCGCAACGCGCCGGATGACCGCAATGCCCTGGTTGAACTGCAACGGGATCTGCACACCCTCAAGGGAGGTGCGCGCATGGCCGGGGTGGCCCCGGTCGGTGATCTGAGTCATGCCCTCGAATCCCTGTTGACGGGGGTCGTGGATGGGCAGGTGGAGATCAGCGAGGCCCTGTTTGATCGTTTGCACGGCGCGTTGGACCGCCTGCTGGCCATGCAGGATCAGTTGCGCGCCACCAATACGGTTGAACCGGCGCGGGATCTCATCGCGCAGCTGGAACAGGTTCGTTCCATCGGTCTTGAATCCGGCCAGGCGGAAACACCGTTGGCTGGGGAGATGGTGGACGAGGTGCGGGAGCCGGCAACCGGGGACAGCCTGCCGGTCACGGATGAGCCTCTTCCCGTCGTGGAGGAAACGGTGCCGGTTTCCGTGCCGGAAGAGGATCAAACGGTGCGGTCGGCGGCGGAAGATGAAGATCACGAACCGGCGGAGCCGCCGGAAGCCCGGCCGGAGGTGGTCACCGATGCGGTTCCCGAGCCGGTTCCCGAGGAGCCCCGTGCCGCCGCCGGATTGCGGCAGGATGTGGTGCGTGTACGTGGCGCGCTGCTCAATGACCTGGTCAATTATGCCGGCGAGGTGAGTATCTACCGCTCCCGTCTGGAGCAGCAGGTCAATGCCATCCAGTTCAACCTGGTGGAAATGGATCAGACCGTGCGCCGTCTCCGCGACCAGTTGCGCAAGCTGGAGGGCGAGACAGAGGCACAGATCCTCTACCGCTTCGACAAGGACAGTGATGGCAAGCACGCCGATTTCGATCCCCTGGAGATGGACCGTTTCTCCCTGTTGCAGCAGCTCTCGCGGGCCCTGGCCGAGAGCGTGGACGATCTGACCAACATCCAGTCGTTGCTGGACAACCAGTCGCGGGAGACCGAGACGCTGTTGCTTCAGCAGGCACGTGTCACCACGGACCTGCAGGAAGGGCTGATGCGTACCCGCATGGTGCCGTTCTCGACCCTGGAGGCGCGCCTGGGTCGTATCGTGCGGCAGACCTGCGCGGAGACGGGTAAAAAGGCGGATCTGGTCATGCGTGGCGCGGACAACGAGATCGACCGCAATATTCTTGAACATATGACCGCGCCGTTGGAACACATGATGCGGAATGCGGTGTCCCATGGTATCGAGGCACCCGGCGACCGTGTCCGTGTGGGCAAGCCGGACACCGGTGTGATCACCGTTTCCCTGGAAAGGCGCGGTCCGGAAATCATTCTGCGCGTGCAGGACGATGGCGCCGGCATCAACACGGCCAGGATTCGTCAGAAGGCGGAAGAGAAGGGGCTGATCGATCCGGATGCGGAAATGACGGATCGGGAGATCATGCAGTACATGCTGGAATCCGGCATCAGCACGGCGGACAAGGTCACCCAGATCTCCGGGCGCGGGGTGGGCATGGATGTGGTCAACAGCGAGATCAAGCAGTTGGGTGGCACCATGGAGATTGCCTCCCGCTATGGTCAGGGTGTGACCTTTACCGTGCATCTGCCCTTCACGCTGGCGGTGAACCGCGCCCTGCTGGTGAATGTGGCGGAGGAAGTCTACGCCATTCCGTTGGCGAGCATGGATGGCGTCGTGCGCATGGGCAGGGATGAGCTGGAACGTTCCTACAATGCCGAGCACCCACTCTACGAATACGCCGGCTCGACCTATCATGTGCGGCATCTGGGGACCCTGTTGGGCGCCAGTTTGCCGCAGCTGCCGGAGAAGGATCAGACAAGGCCGGTGTTGCTGGTGCGCGCCGGTGACCGCCGCCTGGCGCTGCAGGTCGACTCCCTGGTCGGCAGCCGTGAAGTGGTGGTGAAATCCCTGGGGCCGCAGTTGAGCAACGTGCCTGGCGTGGCCGGCGCCACCATCCTCAGTGATGGACGCGTGGTGCTGATCCTGGAACTGGGTGCCTTGGCGCGGTTGGGTTCCGAGAGCCACATCAGCCGTGTCTGGGAGGCCGTGGAGGAAGAGGATGGCGTTGCCGGCGGACCGGCCACGGTCATGGTGGTGGACGATTCCATCACCATGCGCAAGGTGGCGACCCGCCTGCTGGAGCGCCATGGCATGCAGGTGGTGACCGCCAAGGACGGAATCGACGCCCTGGCCCAGTTACAGGATCACCATCCCGATGTCATGCTGCTGGACATCGAGATGCCGCGCATGGATGGCTTCGAATTGACCGGTCATTTGCGCAAGGACAAACGTTTCAAGAAGCTGCCCATCATCATGATCACCTCGCGCACCGGACAGAAACACCGTGACCGGGCGGAAGAACTCGGTGTCACCCGCTATCTCGGCAAGCCGTACCATGAATCGGAACTGCTGGAGAATATTCAGGCGGTGCTCAATGACTATTACGGCGGGGTGTGAGTCCATGGGCGGCGCATACAGGGGTGAAGCATGACTCCGGTCTCGGGCCCGGTTCGAAGCCTGCTGATTCCGGTGGGGGGAGGCACGCTGCTGCTGCCACACGCATCGGTGGCGGAGATCGTCAATTTTTCCCAGCCGGTTCCCCATGCGGGGGCGCCCGCATGGCTGTTGGGGCGGATACCGTGGCGTGGCCTGTCCATTCCCCTGGTTTCCATGGAGGTTCTGTCCGGGCAGAAAAAGCCGCCGCTGGGAAGGCGCTGCCGGATTCTGGTGATCAATCCGGTGGGGAAAAATCAGAAACTCAGTTTCTATGCCCTGTTGTCGCAGGATATCCCCAGTCTCATCCAGGTGGACCATGGCATGATCGCGCCGGTGGAAAAGGGGGTTACCAAGGGGCCGGGCATACTCACGCTCGTCACCATCAATGACAAGCCCGCAATGATTCCGGATCTCGATATGGTCGAGTCCCTGTTGAGTGGACAGGGGGGCTAAGCCCCCGTGTGTCGCACCACGCCAGACCGAACCGCAACAAAGCCACGTTCAGCGGTCGGTACGCGGGCTGCTCTGCATACGGCCTTGCCGGGGGGCATCCTGACGGCATTCATGGCGTGCGCGGTGGTGATCGCGGCCATTCCCTCATTGTCCGGCGCGGAGGGGAATACCGATGCCGCGTTGGCGCTGCGAATGGAGATGGAGAGACGGATCGCCTTGATTGCCGGGGATGAGAACGAGCGCGCCAAGGCCATCAAGGCGGGGCGTGAGCGGGCCATTCTGTGCGCCTATTGCCACGGCGTCGATGGCAATGGCAAGCGGCCGGAGATACCCAAGCTTGCGGGGCAGAACCCCGTTTATCTGCTGGATCAGATCGAGAAATTTTCCACCGGCGAACGCAAGGAGCGTGTCATGCAGGAGTTGTCCGCAAGCTTCGCTCCGGAGGACAAGGTGAAGATTGCACTGTATTACGCCTCGGTGAAGACCAAGCCGTCCGGTGGCGACCCAGACCGCGCCAGAAAGGGGCAATCCATCTTCCACAACCATTGTGTCGGTTGTCATGGTGTGGATGGCCGCGGCAAGGAAGGCTATGCCCGCCTGGCCGGGCAGCAGCCGCAGTATGTGGTCAAGATGCTCAGGGAGTTCCGCGACCGTACCGGCAGGCGCTCGAACCCATGGATGACCGCGGTGGCGCTGCACCTGTCGGATGACGACATGCGCAATGTGGCGGCCTATGTCGCCAGCCTCCCATGAATTGCGGGATGGCGTGACACAGGCTCCGCCTACAGATCTCCCCAAAGTACCTGCAATGCTGTCAATATGGCCAGTGCGGCCGTTTCGGTACGCAGCACCCGGGGCCCAAGTCGTACGGCCGTGAATCCGGCATCCCTTGCCGATTTTATCTCGGCCTCACTCAGACCGCCTTCGGGGCCGACCAGGATCGTGGCCTGCGTGTCGGCGGGCAGGTCCGCCAGTGTCACACCATCCGCGGGATCGAGCACCAGGCGGGTTCCCGGGATGTCTTGCTTCAGCCATTGCCGGTAGTCCCTGATGGGCAGGATTCCGGGCAGGATGTTTCGCCCACATTGTTCACAGGCGCTGATGACCACACCCTGCCAGTGTTTGTGGCGTCTCTCCTGGCGTTTCGCATCCAGCCGTACGGTGGAGCGCTCGGTAAGGATGGGAACCAAGCGGCTGACACCCAGTTCCACGGCTTTCTGCATGACGAAATCCATGCGTTCCCCACGGGCGATGCCCTGGGCGAGGGTGATGCGCAGGGGCGATTCCCTGTCGATGGGCTGGTGTCCGCCAATGCGGACCGTTGAATGGCGTTTCCCGCAGTGTTCCAGGACGGCTTGATATTGGCCGCCCTCCCCATTGAACAGCACCAGTGGCGCACCCTCCCGCAGGCGCAATACGTCCACCACGTGGCGATGGGCGCGCTCGTCCAGTTCGACACCGGCGCCGACCGCCAGGGGGACCGGGAGAAAGACGCGGGGGATGCGCATGGATATGGAAGGGGTGGCGGCTTGCCAGACGTGAGTCCGACAGGCTGTCAGCCCAGCCCCAGGTTACGCCAGATACTGCGGGTGGGTTCGATCTGGTTCATGGTATAGAAATGCAGTCCGGGCGCACCCTGTTCCAACAGCTGTTCACACATCCGGGTGATGAAATCCAGACCGAGGGCACGGATGGATTCCAGATCATCCCCGTAACCTTCCAGCCGCCAGCGCAGCCAGCGTGGTAGTTCCGCTCCGCAGGCGTCGGAGAAACGGGCCAGCTGCCGGTAGTTGGTGATGGGCATGATACCCGGCACGATGGGCAGGTCCACGCCCAGCCTTTCGCAGCTGTCGATGAAACGGAAATAGGCTTCGGGGTTGAAGAAATATTGAGTCAGGGCGCCGTTGGCGCCGGCATCCACCTTGCGTTTGAAATTCAGCAGATCGGATTCGGCACTGCTTGCCTGAGGGTGAAATTCCGGATAGGCAGCCACCTCGATATGGAAGTGGTCGCCACTGGTCTCGCGGATGAATTCCACCAATTCGTTGGCGTAGCGCAGCTCGCCCGGTTGGGCCATGCCGGACGGCAGATCGCCACGCAGGGCGACGATACGGTGGATGCCCTGTTCACGGTATTCGTCGAGGATCTCGTGGATGCCTTCGCGGGTGGAACCGATGCAGGACAGGTGAGGCGCCGCTTGCAGGCCGGCCTCCTGGATCTCCTTGACCGTGGCAAAGGTGCGGTCGCGGGTGGAGCCTCCGGCGCCAAAGGTGACGGAGATGTACAGGGGATCGAGCTTTGCCAGTTCCCTGCGTACGACACGCAGTTTTTCCGCTCCTTCTTCGGTCTTGGGGGGGAAGAACTCGAAGCTGTAGGTGGGGGTGTATTTCTTTTGCGATTCCATGACAGG
>CAYPEH010000150.1:0-6652 GCA_964409585.1 uncultured Chromatiales bacterium
AAATCAGACCGCTGTCCCGCTTTTGCAGCCGATCCAGCCTGAGTCCGACAGGCTCGTTACTCCCCATGGTGACCAATGCGGGCTAAAATGCACAGCCTGGACAGTTGTTGAGGCTCTTTCATGGTTTCTGTAGGCATCGTCGGCGGCACTGGCTATACCGGTGTCGAACTGTTGCGCCTTTTGGCTTCCCACCCGCAGGTTTCCCTGCAGGTGATTACTTCCCGTTCGGAGGCGGGCACGGCGGTTGCCGACCTGTTCCCCAATCTGCGCGGTCACGTGGATCTGGCCTTCAGCGAGCCGGATGTGAAACGCCTGGGTGAGTGTGACGTGGTGTTCTTCGCTACGCCCAATGGCACGGCCATGAAAATGGTGCCGGAGCTGTTGTCGGCGGGGGCGCGTGTCATCGATCTGGCGGCCGATTTCCGTCTGCGGGACCCGGCCGTCTGGGAGCAGTGGTACGGCATGCCTCATGCCTGCACCGATATCCTCGGCGAGGCGGTCTATGGGCTGCCGGAAGTGAATCGCAATAGCATCCGCGAGGCACGGGTACTGGCCAATCCAGGCTGTTATCCCACCGCCGTGCAGTTGGGCTTTCTGCCGTTGATCGAGCAGGGGCTGGCCTCCCTGGGCGGGTTGGTGGCCGATTGTAAGTCCGGCGTCAGTGGTGCGGGCCGGGGTGCCAATGTCGCAACCCTGTTCAGCGAGGCGGACAGCAGTTTCAAGGCCTATGCGGTACCCGGTCACCGGCATCTGCCGGAGATTGTCCAGGGGTTGAGCATGGCCGCAGGCCGTGAGGTCGGTATGACCTTCGTGCCCCATCTGACGCCGATGATTCGCGGCATCCACGCCACCTTGTATGCACGGGTGGCTGACCGCGACGTGGATTTGCAGACCCTCTATGAGCAGCGTTATGCGGACGAGCCGTTCGTCGATGTGTTGCCAGCGGGCGCCCACCCGGAGACACGCAGCGTCAAGGGTTCCAATGTGTGCCGCATGGCGTTGCATCGGCCGCAAGGTGGTGACACCGTGGTGGTGTTGTCGGTGATCGACAATCTGGTCAAGGGTGCGGCCGGTCAGGCGGTGCAGAACATGAATATCATGTTCGGTCTGGACGAAACGGCCGGTCTGTCTGCAATCGCCCTGATGCCTTGAACCGTGGCCAGACGCAGACACGCATACGCATTCAAGTCCCGCCAGAGCGGCCGACCCTGGTTGATGGTGCTGGGTCTGGTGCTGGCGGTGGGGGCGGCTGGCTGGGGCGGTTTCCTCTATGGTCGCTCCGGTGAGGGGTTGCTGCATACGGTGAGTCAGGCGCTGAAGCTGTCCGCCATGGAGAAGAAGGCACGCCGTCTGCGCGAGCGGGTGGTGGAGCTGGAGGCGGATAACGCCAAGCTGCGTGAGCAGGTGGCGTTGTTGGAGCGATCCTCCAAACTGGACCGGCAGGTCTCGCAGGATGTGGAGGCGCATCTGCAAACGGTGCAGGCGGAACTGGCGGATCTGCGTGAACAGCTGGCCTTCTACCGGAATGTCGTCGATCCGGGGGAACGCAAGCGTGGCTTGCACATCCAGAGCTTTACCATAGAACCAGGTTCACGAGCCAATCAGTTTCGTTTCAACCTGGTTGCGGCGCAGGTGGCAAAAAACTACTTTGATGTATCCGGTGTTGTAGACTTGGAGATCAGGGGGTCTAATCAGGCGGGCGCCGAAACGGTAGACTGGAAACGCCTCGCTATAAACGGGGCGGACAAGCCGGTGTTTTCATTCAAATATTTCCAGAGCATAGAGGGCCTGATACAGATCCCGGATGGCTTCAAGCCGGAGTCCGTGGTCGTGCAGCTGGTACCGGATAACAAAAATCAGCGTTCGGTCAGGCAAACGATCGAATGGCCTATTGATGCAGGTTAAACGGAGGAAGATCCCATGTGGGGCAAAGAGAAGAAAACCAGAGCCAGTAAGGATACTTTGGATACTTTGATTGGCGAGCAGACAGAACTGCGTGGCGACACGCATTTTACCGGACACTTGCATGTGGATGGACGCATTCGCGGAAACGTCACGGCAGATCCGGAGGGCGGTTCATTGTTGACCTTGAGCGAGAACGGCAGCATCGAGGGCGAGGTGAAGGTCCCCAATATCATCCTCAACGGTCAGGTTGTCGGTGATGTGCATGCTGCTGAAAGCATTGAGTTGGCCTCAAAGGCTCGTGTGCAGGGCAATGTCTACTATCGGATGATCGAAATGGCCATGGGCGCGGCGGTCAATGGCAATCTGGTCCATATGAGCGAGGACCAGTTGCAGGAACCCATCGTGGCCCTGCGCGGCGATGCGGATGAGGATGAACCGCTGCCGACCATCAAGCTGGAACATTAGTTGACCATTTAGGTCAAGAATGTTAGATTCGCCCCAAATCCCTATTCGGACAGCAACTCTGGAGAAATGAGACTATGACCGCTGCTACCGCTGAGACTCCGGCTGCACCGCTGAATTTCACCGATGCCGCCGCCGCCAAGGTCAAAGAACTGATCGATGAAGAGGGCAACCCCAACCTGATGTTACGCGTGTACGTCTCCGGTGGTGGTTGTTCCGGTTTCCAGTACGGCTTCACCTTTGATGAGTCCTTGCAGGAGGGTGACACCAAGATCGAAAAGGGGGGTGTGACCCTGCTGATCGATGCCATGAGCTACCAGTACATGGTTGGTGCCGAAATCGACTACACCGAGGGCCTGGAAGGCTCCCAGTTTGTGATTCGCAACCCCAATGCAACCACCACCTGTGGCTGCGGTTCCTCCTTCTCCGTCTGACCCAGGACACTGCATCACACGAAAAAGGGCGCCAGGAAAGGCGCCCTTTTTCGTGTCTGCGCGTTGAAAACACTGCCTACTGGGCTGGCTCTTTCATGGCCAGGTGGGTTGATCCCAGGACGTCCAGCCGCGCCAATAGAGGCGCGGTAGCCTGTTTGAACAGGTCTTTGTACTTGGCCGGCAGGGGCGCGGCGGAGGGCAGTCTGACCCGCAAGGGATTGCGGTGCACACCATTCACTCGCAGTTCGTAGTGCAGATGAGGTCCGGTGGCAGTGCCGGACATGCCCACATAGCCGATGATATCCCCCTGCTTCACCCGTCTGCCTTTACGCGCCTTGCGGGCGTAGCGGGACATATGGGCGTAGAGGGAAGTGTATCCGCTGCTGTGTCTGATGATCACCGTGCGGCCGTATCCCCCCTTGCGGCCACGGTAGATGACTTTGCCGTCGGCCGTGGCGCGGATGGCTGTTCCGGTAGGTGCCGCATAGTCCACGCCACGATGGGCCCGTGTGTAGCCCAGGATCGGGTGCTTGCGTTTGAAGGAAAAGCGTGAGCTGATTCGGCTGAATTTCACCGGTGAGCGCAGGAAGGCCTTGCGTATGCTCTTGCCATCGGGTGCGTAGTAGTCGGTGCGGCCGGATGGGTCAGTGAAGCGTACGGCTCGGTAGGTCTTTCCTTGGTTTACGAACTCGGCGGCGATGATGGCGCCGTCACGGGCTTTTTCACCATCCCGGTAAAGTTCCTCGTAAACCACCGAGAAGCGGTCTCCGCTACGGATGTCGCGGGCAAAGTCTACGTCCCAGCCGAAGATATTCGCCAGTTCCATGGTAAGGCTGTCGGAAAGGCCGGCCTTCTGGGCAGCGACAAACAACGAATCGTCGATGACAGCGCTTGCCTGATTGGTGATGGTGTCGTAGGGGCGTAACTCGGTTTCGGCCACGAGTTGGTTTTCCCCGTTGCGGCTGATCCACAGCCGATGTGTTTCATCCAGATCGAACATAAGACCGGTCAGGTGGCCTTCCCCGTCCTTGTCGATATGGATGTGGTCGCCAGGGTGAAGCCGGGTCAGCTTTTTCGTGTCTGCATTGATATGCACCACTCTGTGCAGATCGCCGGGGCTCAGTCCCTCCCTCTTGAATACCTTGGCAAGACTGTCGCCAGAGCGGATCCTGATCTTTTTCCAACCGGCTGTGGTACGCGCCCGCATTCCATCGACCGGTTCGCTGGTTTTTCGCGGAGCGGGTATATCGGTTGTCGAAGGTTTTGCCGGTGCGACGGAAGGCAAGGATGTCTGTGGTTCAGGAGGGGCCGTCGTCCTGACGGATGGAGTGGGAAGGGCCAGGCGGACGATCCTGTTTGACTGTCCCGGAGGGGTGCCAATGGCGGGCGCGGGACTGATCCGGTCTTGGGTGCCGTGGGGTTGTTGTAATGCCGGTGCGTCACCCGTATGACCCAGTGCTGACGATTCCGGGGACTGGAAGCCGAACAGACCGGTGAAGGCCATGGTTCCGCCTATCCCCATCAATAACCAGCGTTTCTTGGAGGGTTCATCCCCGTGCATGCTTGGCGATCCGGTGAGTAACTTGTGAAACAACTTCATAAAGTTACTCTAATATTTTGGTTTATATAATAATTTGTCGTTATGCGAACATAGCGCGGAATCGTGGTCGGGTCAATGTCGGCGGGATCGCCGCAATGGGCGTGTACACTATGTATCTTTTTGTACTTCGTCAAAGAGCAATGGGGGGGGATATGGTCCCGGTAAACGAGGCCCTGCAACTCATTCGGCGTGGTGCCGATGAAATCCTGCTGGAAAAAGACTTGGAAAAGAAACTGCAACGGGGCAAGCCGTTGCGGATCAAGGCCGGGTTCGATCCGACGGCACCGGACCTGCATCTCGGTCATACGGTGCTGATCAACAAGCTTCGCCAATTCCAGGATCTTGGTCATGAGGTCATGTTCCTGATCGGGGATTTCACCGGGATGATTGGTGATCCGACCGGGAAGAGTGCGACCCGTCCACCCTTGAGCCGGGATGATGTGATCGAAAACGCACGCACCTATGAGGAGCAGATCTTCAAGGTGCTCGACCCGGAAAAGACACGGGTCATGTTCAACTCCAGTTGGATGGGGGAGATGGACGCTGCCGGCCTGATTCAGTTGGCAGCCAAGCATACGGTGGCGCGCATGCTGGAACGCGATGATTTCAGTAAGCGTTACAAGAACAGGCAGCCGATTGCCATTCATGAGTTTCTCTATCCATTGATACAGGGCTATGACTCGGTGGCCATGAAGGCGGATGTGGAACTGGGCGGTACCGACCAGAAATTCAATCTGCTGGTGGGGAGACAGTTGCAGGAGGCGTATGGGCTTGAGCCGCAGGTGGTGCTGACCATGCCCATTCTGGAGGGGCTCGACGGTGTCCAGAAGATGTCGAAGTCATTGAATAACTACATAGGTATATCAGAGCCGCCCGATGAGATGTTCGGCAAGCTCATGTCTATCTCGGATGATCTGATGTGGCGCTATTTCGAACTGCTCTCCTTCCGGCCGGTTGATGAGATCGAACGGTTCAGGCAACAGGTCGCGGCCGGTGCGAATCCCCGTGACATCAAATTCCTGTTGGGAGAGGAGATCGTCGAGCGATTTCATGATCGGGCTGCGGCGGAGAGGGCGAGGGATAATTTCATCGCCCGCTTCCAGAAGGGAGCCATGCCGGATGAGATACCGGAGGTGACTGTCACGGCTACGGATGACTGCATGCCAATAGCCAATGTGCTGAAAGAATCCGGACTGACCTCCAGTACCTCCGAGGCATTGCGGATGCTGAAGCAGGGTGCCGTGCGAATCGATGGCGAGCGTGTAAGTGACCGGGGCCTGAAGATCGACTCGGGAACCACGGCTGTGTTTCAGGTTGGCAAGCGGCGTTTTGCCCGTATAACAGTGTCTTAGGGGAATCTGCAAAAAAGGCGTTGACGAAACTCTGAAGCCCCGTATAATGCGCGCCTTCCTCGATGAGGGGGGGGCGCGAAACCACAGGGTTTCGGTGTTGCTCAGGCCAAGTAAAAATGGTCTTGACAGCAAAAAAAACACCGCTAAAATGCGCGCTCCCTCAGACGGAGGAGGTGGGGAAAGACGGCGGCGCCGACTTTCCGGTACCTGAGAAATCAGGGCTTGACACCGTGACAACGGTCGATAGAATGCCGCCTCCCTCGTAGCGGAGGCAGCTGCGAGACGCACCGGAAACGGTGTCTCTCAAGCCTGAAAATCAGGGCTTGACAGCGATCAAATGATCGTTAAAATGCCGCCTCCCCTTAGATCGGGGGGAGAGAGACTGAAACGGATCTCGAGCGGTCAAGGCAAAAATGTTCTTGACCGGGCGGAACAAGATGTTAAAATTGTCCGTCTCGCCGTAGCGAAAACGGCAAGCTCTTTAACAAAATGATCAAGTGACTTGTGTGGGCGTTTGTCCGCGACTTGTGACACCGCAAAATATGAACGCAAGCCGGTCTTGTCTTGATGAGGTCGGTGAGGGTTCGAAAGGTTCGATCACATTTCGTGGTCAAAAGTCTTGAACTGAAGAGTTTGATCCTGGCTCAGATTGAACGCTGGCGGCATGCTTAACACATGCAAGTCGAACGGTAACAGCGGAAAGCTTGCTTTCCGGCTGACGAGTGGCGAACGGGTGAGTAACGCGTAGGAATCTGCCCAGCAGTGGGGGACAACCTGGGGAAACCCAGGCTAATACCGCATACGTTCTACGGAAGAAAGGGGGCTTCGGCTCTCGCTGTTGGATGAGCCTGCGTTGGATTAGCTTGTTGGTGGGGTAATGGCCTACCAAGGCGACGATC